>JAEUJM010000013.1:0-300000 GCA_016794585.1 Acidimicrobiales bacterium | reverse complement strand
GCTCGTCCTCGACGGTGATCGGACCGTCGTGGTCGCGGTCGCCGTCGTCGCCGAGGGGCGCGTCGTCGTCGGTGGTCTCGGTGGCGGTGGAGGTCATTCGGGAGGCGGCCACCGGGCGGGACGGGGCCGAGAGAACCTACCACGGCCCCCTCCGGCCCCAACCGCAGGCGCGGGCGTCCGAGGGGTGCTCAGGCGGCGGGCTCGGCCGTGGCGCGCCGGATGATGAGGATGTCCGAGGTGCGGAAGCTGGCGATGCGCGTGGCCCACGAGTCGACCACCGCCCGCCCGCCGTCACGGCGGAAGAACGTGGTCATCTGGCCTTCCTGCTGGTACGCATCGGCGCCGTCGATGCGCTCGACGGAGCGGTCGGTCAGGGTCACTTCGTAGCTCGACTGGTTGCTCTGGATCATGGGCCGTCGTCCTCCTCCGTCGACGGTACGACGGCCGGCCTGTGCATCGATAGCCCCCGAAACCTGTGGATAACTCCGTCAGCGGTCCCGGAAGTCGTTGGGGCCCATGCGGGGCCCCTTGCGCTCGGGGCCGAGCCGGGCCGCGGTGATGAGGCGGACCACGCGGCCCCGGTGGCCCCGGAAGGGCTCGAGGAGCTCGAGCATGCGCTCATCGGTCGCCCGCTCCTCCCCGGCGAGGGCGAAGGCGACCTGGTGCGGGATGTGGTAGTCGCCCACGCTCACCGCATCGGGGTCGCCGAAGGCGATGAAGGCCACCTCGCCGGCGCTCCAGGGGCCGATGCCGCGCACCCGGGCCAGCTCGTTCTGGGCCTCGATCGAGGGACGCTCCAGCAGGCGCTCGAGGAGGTGGGCGTTGGCGGCCACCCGGCGCAGGGTGTCGGCGCGCTTGCGCTCCACGCCGAGCACGTGGAGGTCGTAGTACGGCGTCCCTGCCAACGTGCCCGGGTCGGGGGGCAGGAGCAGTCCGCTCGGTCCCGGCGCGGCTTCGCCCAGCTTCTGGATCAGTTGACGGTAGGCCCGACGGCTCTCGAAGCCCGTCACCTTCTGCTCCAGCACCGTCGGGATCAGGGTCTCGTAGACCGCGTTGCAGCGGCTGATGCGCAGACCCGTGAAGCGGCGGTGCAGACGGGCGATCAGCGGATGATCGGTGTGGAACGACGAGGGGTCGTCGGCGGCGCCCAGCAGGGCCGGTGCCCGGTCGAGGGCCCAATCGGCGCCCGGGCCCCAGGCCTTCGCATCGAACACCGCGCTGTTGGTGCGGCTGCGGCCGTCACGCCCGACCACGGCCAGGGTGGCGGGCCCGTCCGGCGTGCGCGTGGCGCGCCAGAACCCGGCCGAGCCCAGCTGGCATGCCGGGTCGTAGCGCCCTCGCCGCAGTGGCGAGAGAGTCAGCCCGAGGTCGACCGGCGCGTCGAGGGTGATGGTGCGCGTGAGCGCCCGATCGCTCAGGGGTTCGATCCCTCGGCGCTCGTGGGGGCGCCCGTGGCCACCCTCGTGGCCCAGCGGTAGTCCGCCTTGCCGCTCGGGCTGCGCTCGATGTGGTCGAGGCGCAGGATCGCCTTGGGGAGCTTGTAGCGGGCGATGTGGTGCCCACAGGCCTCGAGCAGTTCGTCGTCGTCCACGGACGCACCGTCGCGGAGGCGCACGAGGGCGACGACCTCCTGGCCCCAACGCTCGCTCGGGCGGCCCACCACCACGGCGTCGAACACCTGCGGATGTGACTTGACGGCGTGCTCGACCTCCTCGGCGAAGATCTTCTCCCCACCCGAGTTGATGGTGACCGACTCCCGGCCGTAGAGCTCGATCAGCCCGTCCTCGCCGTAGCGGGCCCGGTCCCCGGGCACGGCGTAGCGCTCGCCGTCGATGGTGGGGAACGTGGCGGCGCTCTTGTCGGGATCGCCCAGGTAGCCGAGGGGCACCCGGCCCCGCTGGGCCAGCCAGCCCTCACGGTGGTCGTCGGCGTCGAGCACCTGCGTCAGGTCCTCGCTCACGATGGCGGCCGTGCCGGTCGGGGCGAAGCGCCCCGTCGTGGAGCCCTCCCCGCTCGAGGCGCTGGTCGAGGTGACTCCCTGGCGGCCGGACTCGGACGACCCGAGGATGTCGACGATGGTCACGCCCGGGAGCAGGTCGAGGATCTCGGCCTTCGTCGAGGCGCTCAGGATGGCCCCGCCGGTGAGCAGGAAGCGCAGGGTCCCGAGGTCGTACGGTCGCCGCCGCAGCTCGTCGACGAGGGGACGGGCGAAGGCGTCACCGACGATGAGCAGCGAGGTGACCTGCTCGCGCTCGCAGGTGGCGAACACGTCGGCGGGGTCGAGGTGGTGGGGATGGTCCTGGACGACGATGGTGCCGCCGGCCAGCCAGGCGCTGAGGGCGTTCCAGTGGGCGGCGCCGTGCATGAACGGCGCCGCGGGGAGCGCCCGCAGGCGGGCGCCCGTGAGGGCGGTCTCGACCACCTCGGCCACGCTCGGGAACTCCTCGCCGTCCCGACGCCGGAACGCCAAGGCCGCGGGGAGGAAGTCCCCCTGGCGCCAGAGCACCCCCTTCGGCATCCCCGTGGTGCCGCCGGTGTACAGCACGTAGCGGTCGTCGGGGGACCACGACGCCACGAGGTCGGGGTCGAGGTCGGGGTCGGCGGAGGCGAGGGCGGTCTCGTACGCGAGCGCCCCGGGCAGCAGGGCCGTGCCCGAGCCGTCGTCGACCTGGAGCAGCAACGGCGTCTCGTCGAGGTCGCCGAGCACCTCGGCGATCGTGGGAGCGAAGGACGCGTGGAACAGCACGGCACCGGGCCGAGCGTCGCGGAGCAGGTAGGACAGCTCCTCGGCGACGTAGCGGTAGTTGACGTTGAAGGGCGCGGTGCGGGCCTTGTAGGCCCCGAGCATGCCCTCGAGGTACTCGTTGCCGTTGTGGAGGTACAGCGCCACGGTGTCCTGGGGGCACTCCCAGGGCGCGGTCGTGTCGGCCTCGCGACGGACGCCGAGGCCGTGGGCCGCCAGCACCGCGGCCAGCCGCCGGGTGCGGTCGGTGACCTCGGCCCAGCTGAGCCGCCGGTCGCGGAACACGATGCACTCGCGGTCGGGGACCGCGGTGGCGATGGCCTCGTGCAGGGCCGCGATGTTGAACTCCACGTGCGGTGCGGTCAGTCGCGTGCCCGCTGGGTCACCGTCACCGAGTCCATGGTGTCGCCGACGGTGACGGCCTGGGCCACCTCGATGCCGTCGACCACGTAGCCGAACAGGTTGTAGAGCGGCTGGAGCTTGCGGGTGCAGTCGTCGATGCAGATGAAGAACTGCGAGCCGTTCGTGTCGGGGCCCGCGTTGGCCATGGCCACGGCACCCAGGGTGTACTCGCCCTTGACGGGCTCGTCGGCGAAGCGGTAGCCGGGCCCGCCGCGGCCGGTGCCCTCGGGGTCACCGCCCTGGATGACGAACTCGGGGACGACGCGGTGGAAGGTCAGGCCGTCGTAGAAGCCGTTGCGGGCGTTGACCACGAAGTGGTTGACCGTGGTGGGCGCCAGTTGGGGGTCGAGCTCGAGGAGCAGCTCCCCCTTCGGGGTGCTGATCGACACCTGGTACACGGCGTCGAGGTCGATCTCCATCGCAGGGGGGGTAGCCATCGGACCATCGTGGCACCTCCCCGGCGACGGAGCCGAACTCAACGGCCCGCCGGTCCCCTCCTACGTGGCTACTGCTCGACCCAGATCTGCGACACCTGGTGGGTGCCGGTGCGCATGCCCATGTTCTCGCCGCCGTCGGGCAGCGCGTAGCCCGTGGCGATCTGGTGGACGTCGGGCTGGCTGGCGATGGCCCACTCGGTCCAGTTGAGCCACACGTTGTAGACCTGGCGGGCGAAGCGGCGGTTGATGGCCTCGGCGGCGGCGGTGCGCTCCTCGGGGTCGTCGCTCTCGCGGATGATGTCGAGGTTCTCGTCGATCACCGGGTCCTCGATGCGCCCGAAGTTGATGGCCAGCGAGCCCACGGGCCCGGAGGTGTCGGAGCCCCAGAACACGTTGTTCTGGTCGGGGTCCTGGGTGGACAGGTTGCGGTAGAGGAAGATCTCGAACTCGCCCTTCGCGGCCGAGAGGACGAGCTCGCCCTGCTCCTGCTGGTCGATGTCCACGTCCATGCCGACCTCGTCGAGCATCTGCTGGAAGAGCTGGACGGTCAACAGGTTGGCCTGGTCGCCGGTGGTGCGGATGCCGAGCTCGATGGGGCCGTTCTCGGCCTCGTACTCGTCGACGAGCTCACGCGCCCGCTCGGGGTTGTAGGTCGGGTACCCGGTGTCCTCGAGGTAGCCCTCGGTGCCCGGGGGGAACGGGCCGTTGGCGATGCGGGCGATGCCCGCCGACCGCGCCTGGTTGACGGTGTCGTAGTCGATGGCGTTGGCGATGGCCCGGCGCACGCGCACGTCGGCGAGGTCGGACTCGGGGTCACCGACGTTGAGCATCAGGTAGCCGGTCTCGGCGTTGTTCGAGTTCTCGATCAGGTCGATCTCGCCGGACTCGGCTTGGCCCCGCAGCCGGGCGATGGTGTCGAAGTTCGAGGTGTGCATGAGGTCGATCTGGCCGGACTCCAGGGCGGCCTGGCGGGACTGCACGTCCTCGAGCACCTTGAACTCGATCTGATCGAGGTAGGGGAGCTGGCGGCCCTCGGCGTCGGTGCGCCAGTAGTCCGGGTTGGCGGTGGCCACGAAGCTGCCGCCCGGCTCGTAGGACTCGAACACGAAGGCGCCGGTGCCCACGGGCTCGTCGGCCTGGGCGGTGCCGGCGTCGACCGCCTCGAGCCAGTCGCCGGAGGCCACGAAGCCGACCTGGGTGGTGAACACGTAGTCGAACGAGGTCCAGGGTCGGTTGAGGTTGTACTGGATCGTGTACTCGTCGATGACCTCGGTGGACTCGAGGTCCTTGGTCGCCAGCGCGAGCGTCGGGCTGGTCTTCACCTTGTCGGAGTTGATCTTGAGGTCCTCGGAGGTGAGGGGGGTGCCGTCGTGGAAGGTGATGCCCTCACGCACCTTGACCGTCCAGACGGTGTAGTCCTCGTTGTGCTCGATGGACTCGGCCAGCACGGGCTGCACGGTGCCGTCCTCGCCGATCTCGGCGATGGGGTCGTACACCGAGCGCAGGATCTCCGAGCAGCTGATGGCGCAGAGCACCTGCTGGGGGGTCCAGGGGTTGGAGGTGTCGGCCTCGATCCCGTAGGTGACGCTGCCGCCGTACTGCGGCTCGGCGGTGTCGGGCTCGAGCTCGGTCTGGCCGAGCACCACCGTGTCGTCGGACGAGTTGTCCCCGCTCGACGACTCGTTGCTGCTGCCGCTCCCTCCGCACGCCGCCGCGAGCAGCGCGAGGGCGAAGAGCACGGGCAGGAGCCGGGCGGGGCGGAGGCGAGTGGTGGTCGACACGGCGATGAGTCTCCTGGCGGTCGGCGAAAGCAGGGCGAAAGGGGGTGCTCAGGGGGTGGGGACGGTCATGCGGGTGTGCCCACGGGCACGGCCTCGTCGGCGTCCGCACCGCCCGGGACGTCGACGAGGGGGAAGTGGCAGGCCACGTAGTGGTCGCCCTCGACCTTGCGCATCTGCGGCTCCTCCTCGGCACAGCGCGCCTGTGCCAGTGGGCACCGGGTGCGGAAGCGACAGCCGCTCGGCGGGGTGACCGGTGAGGGGATCTCGCCCTGGAGCCGCCCCGCCGGGTCGGGGAGTCGGGTGGGGTCGGGGACCGGGATGGAGTTGAGCAGCGCGTCCGTGTACGGATGGGCGGGCGCCGCGTAGAGGCGGTCGGGCGGGGCCACCTCGCACATCTTGCCGAGGTACATGACCGCCACCCGGTCGCTCACGTTCTTGACGACGGCGAGGTCGTGGGCGATGAACACCAGCGTGAGCTGGTAGCGCTTCTTCATGTCCTCGAGGAGGTTCAGGATCTGGGCCTGGACCGACACGTCGAGGGCCGAGACGGGCTCGTCGCAGATGACCATCTTCGGCTCGAGCACGAGGGCGCGGGCGATGGCGATGCGCTGGCACTGGCCACCGGAGAACTCGTGGGGGCGCTTCGGCTTGGCCACCGCCGGGTCGAGGCCGACCGCGTCGAGGACCTCGTCGACGCGTGCCTCGCGCTCCGCGGGCGTGCCCCGCTTCCAGATGGTGAGGGGCTCGCCCACGATCTCGCCGATCGTGCGCCGGGGGTTCAGCGACGAGATCGGGTCCTGGAAGATCATCTGCATCTGCGTGCGGGTGCGGCGCAGCTGCTCGCCGGTGAGGGAGGTGAGCTCGGTGCCGTCGAAGAGCACCGAGCCGCCGGTCGGCTTGGGGAACTGCATGATGGCCCGCCCGGTGGTGGACTTGCCGCAGCCCGACTCGCCGACGAGGCCGACCGTCTCGCCCTCGGCGATGTCGAGGCTCAGGTCGGTGACGGCGTTGACCTTGAGCCCCGAGCGGCCGACGGGGAACTCGACGAGCAGGTGCTCGACCCGCAGCAGGGCGTCGCCGGGCGAGCGGAGGTGGGCGGTCCCGCTGCCGGCCATCAGGCGCCCACCTGGTCGAGCACGGAGGCGTCGCCGCCGCCGGTGGCGAGCAGCGCGGCGGGGACGCCGGCCTCCACGTTGTCGGCCAGGGCCTTGCGTCCCTCGGGGGTGCCGACGGGGAACCAGCAGGCGTACTCGTGGCCGGGGGTCTCGGCGGGCACCAGCGGGGGCTCCTCCTCGTGGCACTTGGGCTGGGCGTAGGGGCAGCGCGGGCTGAAGTTGCAGCCCTTGGGCGGGTTGATGAGATCGGGTGGGCGGCCGCCGATGATGCGCAGCCGCGTGTGGCTGCGGTCCTCGAGCTTCGGGATCGAGTTGAGCAGCGCCTCCGTGTAGGGCATGCGCATCTCGGAGAACAGCACGCTGGTGGGGGCCTTCTCGACCACCTTCCCGGCGTACATGACCGCGATGTGGTTGGTGCGCCCGGCGACGACGCCGAGGTCGTGGGTCACCAGGATGATGGCCATGTGGCGCTCGGTCTGCTGGGCCTGGAGCAGGTCGAGGATCTGGGCCTGCACCGTGACGTCGAGGGCCGTGGTGGGCTCGTCGGCGAAGAGCAGGCGGGGGCCGCAGGCGAGGGACACCGCGATCATCACCCGCTGGCGCATGCCTCCGGAGAGCTGGTGGGGGTACTCGTCGAAGCGCTGGGCGGGCTCGGGGATGCCCACCGAGGTGAGCAGCGCGACCGCGGTCTCCCGCGCCTCGCCCTTGTCCATGTCGAGGTGGTAGCGGAGCGATTCGGTGATCTGGTTGCCGATCTTCATGACCGGGTTCAGCGAGGTCATCGGGTCCTGGAAGATCATGCCCATCTCGGTGCCCCAGACGCTGCGCATCTGGTCCTGGGTGTAGTCCGAGATGGAGTGGCCCTGGTAGCGGATCGCCCCCTGGCGCACGACGTTGCGGGAGGGGAGCAGGCCCATGATCGACCGGGACAGGACGGTCTTGCCCGATCCGGACTCGCCCACGACGCCCAGGGTCTCGCCCCGCTGGAGGGTGAAGCTCACTCCGTCCACGGCCCGCACCGGACCGGCCGGGGTGAGGAAGTGGGTGCGCAGGTCCTCGACCTCGAGGAGCGGGCCGTCGCGTCGGTCGCCGGCGGCGGAGGGGCTGGTGAGGACGACCTTCTTGCGGGCCATCAGAGGCGCACCTCCTTCACGTCGAAGCGTCGCCGCAGTTGGTCGCCGGCGTAGTTGAGGGCCAGCAGGGTGAAGAACATGACGAGGCAGGGCACGAAGGCGATCCACGGGGCGATCTCGAGGGCCGTACGGCCCTCGTTGATCATGTTCCCCCAGGTTGCGGTGGGGGCCGAGACGCTGAGGCCGAGGAAGCTGAGCCCCCCTTCGGCCACGATGACGATGGCCACCGCGATGAGCGAGAACGAGACCATCGGCGGGATGACGTTGGGCAGGATCTCGCGGATGATGATGCGCCCGTTCTTGGCGCCGAGCGTGCGGGCCGCCTGCACGAACTCGCGTTGGGCGAAGGTGAGCGTGCTGGCCCGCGTGATGCGGGCCAGCGCGGGGATGGCGAGGATGGTCAGCGTGAGGGTGATGGTGCCCAGGCTGGCGTCCTGCGATCCGGGCTCGCTGAGGAAGGTCACGATGGCCAGGGCCAGGATCAGCGCAGGGAAGGCCAACATGATGTCCATCGCCGACATGAAGATCTTCTCGAACCGGCCTCGGAAGTAGCCCGCGGTCAGCCCGATCGTGCCGCCGATGAGGAAGCCGAGGACGACGGCGGCGACGCCGATGAACAACGAGACCCTCGCCCCCCAGACCACCCGGGCGAGGAGGTCGCGGCCGAGGTCGTCCGCCCCGAGGAGGTGGAACGTGGACGAGAGCGAGCCGTTCCAGCTGCCGCCCTCCTGCCAGGCCGGCGGTTGGCGCAGGGCCAGCGCGTCGATGTCGTTGGGGTCCTCGATGAACGGCAGCCAGGGCGCCAGCACCGCGAGGGTGGTGAGGAACCCCAGCCAGGCCGCGGCGATCCAGAAGCCGACGCCGAGCTTGCGCTCCTGGAGCTGGCCGCGGGCCTCGTCCGCGGTGACGTCGGCCGTGACCGCGTCGAAGCGCAGCTCGCCGGCGGCCTCGGTGATCAGGTCGGCACCCGGGCGCTCGGAGAGCGACGGGGCGTCGTGGGGCTCAGGCGATGGCGCGGGCATGGCGGATCCTCGGGTCCAGGAGGGCGTAGATCAGGTCGACCGCGAAGTTGATGATCACGAACCCCGCAGCGATGATCACCACGACGCCCTGCACCACGAGGTAGTCGCGGGTGAAGATCGACGTGACGATCAACTTGCCGATGCCGTTGATGGCGAAGATCTGCTCGATGATCACCGTGCCACCGATGAGGTTGCCGATGGTGATGGCCGCGACGGTGAGCAGCGAGAAGCTCGAGGGCCGGAAGGCGTGGCGGAACAGGATGCGCCGGTTGGTCATGCCCTTGGCCTTGGCCACGCCGATGTAGTCCTCCTGCAACGTGGCGATCATGTCGGTGCGCAGGAGGCGCAGGAACACGGCGATCTGGCCGAGGGCGAGCGAGAGCGCCGGGAGGAACAACGTGTAGGGGTTCTCCTCGCCCTCCTTCACCGTGGCCGGGAACCAGTCGAGGTTGATGGCGAAGAGGTAGACGAGCAGGGTGGCCATGATGAAGTTGGGCACCGACAGGAGCCCGAAGCTGACCGTGCCCGTGATCTTGTCGAAGGCGGTGTCGGCCTTCCAGGCGGTGGCGATACCGAGGGGCACGGCCACCAGCAGGGCCAGGAACATGGCGTAGACCATCAGCGAGATGGTCACCGGGAGGCGGGCCGACAGGAGCTCGGACACCGATGACCCGTTGACGTAGGACTCTCCCAGGTCTCCCTGGACCGCGTCGCCCAGCCACCGCACGTAGCGCACGGGGATGGGGTCGTCGAGGTTCAGGTCCTCCTGGAGGGCGGCGATCGACTCCTCGTCGGCCCCGAAGCCGAGGATGGCGGCTTCGGGGCCTCCGGGGAGCAGGTTGATGAGCATGAAGGTGAGGAACGTGACGATCAACAGCACCGCCACCAGTTGCACCGCCTTCGCGCCTACGTAGCGCATGGGTCCACTCCTGCTCGCTCGCTCCTCACCTCCGGTCGCTCAGTTCCCGGACGACTCGTCGATCCAGATCTGGCTGACCTGGTGGGCGCCGCCGATGCCCAGCACGTCGAGGACGGGGTCGCCCTCCTCGGTGATGCCGCCCAGCACGTTGTGCACCGTGGGGCTGTGCCCGATGGTCCAGATGGGCCACTCGAACCAGATGTTGTACACCTGCTCCGCGAAGCGGCGGTTGATGGCTTCGGCCGCCTCGGTACGGGCCGCGGCATCCGGGTTGGTGCGGATGATGTCGAGGTTCTCGTCGATGACGTCGTCGCGGATGCGGCCGAAGTTCAGGCCGAAGTCCGGCGGCGGGTTGCCGTTCTCGGAGTTCCACCAGATGTTCTGCTGGTCGGGGTCGAAGCCGGCGTGGTTGCGCCAGCCGAAGGCCTCGAAGTCGCCGGTGAGGGCGAGGCCGATGAACGATCCCTGCTGGATCTGGTCGAGGGTGACGTCGATGCCGATGTCCTCCCAGAACTGCTGGTAGAGCTGGGCGGTGACGAGGTTGAACTCGTCGGTGGTGGTCTTGTAGGCGATCTCGATGGGGCCGTTCTCGGCCTCGTACTCCTCGACGAGCTCACGCGCCTTGTCGGGGTCGTAGGTCGGGAAACCGGTGTCCTCGAGGTAGCCGGGGGTCCCCGGGGGGAACGGGCCGTTGGCGATCTCGGGCACGCCACCCGAGCGGGCCTGGAGCCGGGTCTCGTAGTCGAAGCCGTAGGCCAGGGCCTGGCGCACGCGGACGTCGCTGGTGGGCAGGCTCTCGTCGCCCACGTTCAACAGGACGTAGCCGGTCTCGAGGTTGTTGGTGATCTGGTCGGCCTCGACGGTGCCGTTCTCGACCTCGGTGGCGATGCGGTTCGTGGTGTCGCCGTTGGAGGTGTGCATGATGTTCGTCTCACCCGAGACCAGCGAATTGAAGCGGGTCTGGTCCTGCTCCTGGATCACGTACTCGATGGCGTCGAGGTAGGGCAGGGGCCGACCTTCGGCGTCGGTGCGCCAGTAGTCGGGGTTGGCCGTGGCGGCGAACACGCCGCCCGGCTCGTAGGACTCGAACACGAAGGCGCCGGTGCCGACGGGCTCGTCGGCCTGGGCGGTGCCAGCTTCGACCGCCTGGAGCCAGGTGGGGGAGGCCTGGTAGCCGAGTTGGCCGGTCAGGAAGGCGGGGAACGACACCCAGGGGCCCTTGGCGGTGACCGTGACGGTCATGTCGCCGTCGGACTCGACGGTGTCGATGTAGGCGAAGGCCTTGCCCGTGAGCGGGCTGGCCTTGTCGGCCTCGATGTTGAAGGCGATGGCGTCGGCGTCGAACGGGGTGCCGTCGTGGAAGGTGATGCCTTCGCGGGCCACCAGCGTCCACACCGAGTAGTCGTCGTTGTGGTCGAACGACTCGAGCAGGTTGGGCTGCACCTCGCCGTCGGCGTTGGCCAGTGTCAGCGGGTCGTAGATGGAGTGGGCGATCATGTGGCACGAGATGGCGCACACCATGTTGGCGGGGGTCCAGGGAGACGACGTGTCGGCCTCGATGCCGTAGCGGAGCGTGCCGCCGGTGACGGGCTCGGCGTTGGCGTCGGGGTTGGTCGTGCTGGTGGCCACGTTGGCGGCGCTGTCGTCGCCGCCGTCGCCGTCGTCACCGCCTCCACCACAGGCCGCGCCCACGAGCAGCACGGCGACGAGTAGGGCAAGCAGACGACGCCAGTGCGTCGAGCGGATCAACACGATGTCCCCCCTGGGTTCGTTGGTACGGCGCCCGGGACCATAACCCGGTTCGTGCACTGTGACGGTCGACACAGCCGAGACCGCGCAACGTAGCAGGCTTGCGGCGAGCCGCGGACGCAGGCCGCCTTCGCCCGCACCCCCACCCGGTCGTGCTCAGTCCAGCGGGACGGACTGCTGGTACTCGCGGGCGTGGCCGAGCACCTGGGCGACGTACGCGTCCGAGTGGTTGTAGCTGAAGTAGGCCCGCCGCAGGCCGGCGTCGCCGTCCAGGCCGGGGCCGCTCGCGCACAGGTAGGCGGCGGCGGAGAGCGCGGCGTCGTACAGGTTCTGCGGGTTGGCCACGCCGTCGCCGTTGCCGTCGCGGCCCCAGCGCGCCCAGGTCGACGGGATGAACTGCATGGGCCCCACGGCGTGGTCGACCGTCGGGTCGCCGTCGAGCAGGCCCCCGTCCGTCTCACCGATGGCCGGGAGGGGGATGCCGATGATGTGGCGGGTGACGTCGCCGTCGGCCTCGAGCTGTGCGCCGCCGTAGGTGCCGTGGCGGCCCTCGACCCGGGAGATGCCGGCGAGCGCCCACCAGCGCACCCCGCAGGCAGGGTCCTCGGCGGCGAGGGTCTGGGCGCCGCGGTAGTACGCGTCGAGCGCCACCAGGGGGAAGTCGACCCCCTGCACCGGCGCGAGCACGCGGGCGGCGGCGACGCGGGGAGCGAGCTCGATCTCGTCCCGGGCAGCCTGGGCCTCGAGGGCCGTCGCCTCCTCGATGCGCCCGATCACGTTGGCCAGGAGGGCCTCGCTGAGGCCGACCTCCCGGATGGCGCTGTCGCGCTCGGCCGCGGCCACGTCCCGATCCTCGACCTGGGCGTCGCTCACGGTCTCGGTGAGCACCGCGCGCTGCTGGCGGGCGTTGGCCTCGGCCGGGTCGAGGAGGGGGACCGGGGGCGCGCCGCTCCCGGTGTAGCTCGCCACCGCCAGTGCGTCGATGGCAGCTTCGATGTAGGCCAGGCGCTTGGTCGCCCGATGGTGGGCGGCGTGGGCCCGGACGACCCGCTCCTCGAGCTGGGCCTTCGCCGGACGGAGCTCGGCCAGATCGGCGGTGGCCCGCTCGCGCGTGGCCCGGGCGGCCTGGAGGGCGGCGTCGAGGGCCAGGAACTCCCCGCTCACCACGGGCACGTCGGCCAGCGCCGGTGAGATCTCCATGGCGACGGGCGACGCGTCGCTCCCCGGGTCCTCCTGGGCGGCCGCCCCGCGCGTGAGGGAGGTGACGGTCGTCGCGACGGTGAGGGCCGTGGCGAGCAGGCGGGTGCGGTGGCGGCGCAGGACGGGCTCTTCGTGGTGGGCGGGAAGGACGGGGGCGAGGTGCGAGGCACCGTCGCCGACCCCCTCCCGTCGGCCCGCGCACCCCCGGCCTTGAGGCGGTGGCGATCGCTCGGCGACCCCGGTGGGTTCAGGCCCGGTGGGTCGGGTGGCCGCGGCGGCGCTTGTGGGCGTCGTCCACGAGCGCTCGGAGCACGGTCTCGGCGCTGGCGGCCCAGGTGAACTGGGCGGCGTGGCGACGGGCCCCGGTGCTCAACGCGGCGCGGAGGTCGGGATCGTCGAGCACGCGTCCGATCGCCGCGGCCATCTCCTGCTCGCCGTCGACGAGCAGGCCTCCGTTGCCGTCGTCGACCGCCTCGGTGTGACCGGGGATGCGTGTCGCCACCGCAGGGGTCGCACACGCACCGGCCTCGGTGAGGGTGAGGCCCCACCCCTCCTGCAGCGAGGCGTTGGCCACCACCCACGCCTCCTGGTACGCGGCGACCAGGGCGTCGTCGTCGACCCGTCCCCGGAACTCGATCCAGTCGTCCATGCCCAGTTCGTGGGCGAGCCGCTCGAGATCGCCACGTGCCGGTCCGTCCCCCACGACCACGCAACGCAGGTCGGGTCGCGATGGCCGGCACCGGGCGATGGCGCGCAGCGCGACGTCGAAGCCCTTGTGGGGGACCAGGCGGCCGACCGCGAGCACGAGCGGTGTGGGCGAGCGCTCGCCGCCGGGCCGGAACCGCTCGTCGACGCCGTTGGGGGCGACCCGGATGTCGGCGTGGCGCATCCCGAGCTTCTCCACGAGCTCCTGGCGGGTGGAGCGCGACGGGGTGACCAGCGTGGCCCGGCGGTAGACCAGCGGCACGGCGACCCGCTCCTGGAGGTAGCCCACCTGCGCCATGCCGGGAGGCATGCGGTGGGACCACGTGCCGAGGTGGACGTGGTGGACGAAGCCGACACGGGGCCCGCGGGCCCACAGCGGGGAGAAGAAGGGCACGCCGTGGAAGATGTCGAGCAGGCCGTCGCGTGGCCCGGCCCGGCCGCTCCACTCCCATTGGATCGTGCGCGGGAACACGCTCAGGTGCCCGCCACCGCGGACCACCCGGTAGCCCTCCCGGTTCGTGGTGCCGGGCAGGCCCGCCACCCGCCCGGTGTGCAGGGTGACCTCGAGCCCGGCGTCGGCCCAGTGGCGGGCGAGCTGCGCGGCGTGCTCCTCGGACCCGCCGCCCTCGGGATCCTCGCGGTCGCGCCAGGCCACGAGGTGGACGCGGCGCATGTCGCCGGACTCGGCGAGGACGGCGAGGCGCTCAGAGGAGCCAGGCTGGGGGTCGGTCACTCTTCTACTATCGCCGAGGCATGCCCCCGGCCCGCACCCTCGTGATCCCGATGTACCGCGAGGCGTCCCGCATCGGGTCCACGCTGGCGGCCCTGGCGGCGTCGGGGCTGAACGACCCGTCGACCGAGGTGCTCCTGGTCGACGACGGCAGCGACGACGACACCCCGGCCATCGCGAAGTCCGTGGCGGGCGAGTTGGGGCTCACCGTCAGCGTGCTCGAGCTCGGGGTGAACCAGGGCAAGGGCGCGGCGGTGCGCGCCGGGGTGCTGGCGGCGCAGGGCGCGAGCGTCGCGTTCGCCGACGCCGACCTGGCGACCGACACCGCCGACATCGAGGCCTGCTTCCGGCGGGTGGAGGCGGGGCCCGACGACGTCGTCGTGGCCACGCGCTCGCACCCCGACAGCGTGATCACCGTCGCCGCACCCCGTCACCGGGTCGCGATGGGTCGTGCGTACAACGGGTTCCTGCGCGGACTCGGCCTCACCGACAGCAAGGACACGCAGTGCGGGCTCAAGGGCTTCACCGCGGCCGCCGGCCGCACGGTGTTCAGTCCGCTGCGCACCCAAGGGTTCGCGTTCGACATCGAGGTGTTGGCTCGGGCCCGTCAGGCCGGCCTCACGGTGGCGGAGATGCCCATCGCGTGGGGGCACGTCGAGGGCAGTCGGGTCGGCATGGGCAGCGGGGCCCGGTCGTTCGTCGACGCCGTGCGCATCCGCCGGGCCCTCGGTCCGAGCCGCCCCCGCCACCTGCCCCCGGGGGACCACGAGGCCACGGCCATGGCCCCCGAGAAGTACGCGGTGATGGCGGACACCGAGCGCGACCACTGGTGGTTCCGGGCGAAGCGCTCCCTGGTGCTCCAGGAGGCGGCGCGGGCGGGCGCCGACCGCGGTGGTCTCGCCATCGACGTGGGGTGCGGGACGGGGGCCGTGCTCGAGGCGTTGGCCGCCCGCTACGGGCGGGTCGTCGGAACGGACCTCAGCCTGCTGGCCGCGGAGCGGGCGGCCACCCTCGTGGGGCCCGGGGCCGGCCCGGTGCTGGCGACCGCCGAGCACCTCCCGTTCCCCGACGCCGGCGCCGGGTTGCTCACGAGCCTCGACGTGCTCGAGCACCTCGACGACGACGTCGCCGCCCTCGTCGAGCTCGGCCGGGTCGTGCGCCCGGGGGGTGTGCTGCTCCTGGCCGTGCCGGCCTACGAATGGGCGTGGAGCGACCACGACGTGACCCTCGGCCACCGCCGCCGCTACACCGCCCCCCGTCTGCGACGGGTGGCCGAGGACGCCGGCCTGGAATGTCTCCGCGTGACATACTTCCACTCCTGGCTTGCCCCACTGGCGTTCCTGCTGAGGAAGACGCCGCTCAAGTTGCTCGTGCGGGGCGATCAGGAGGAGGCGAGCTTCGTGAGCCCGTCGGTCAACCGCGTGCTCGTTGCGCTCACGACGGTGGAGCGCTGGCTGCTGCGCCTGGTGCCGCTTCCGTTCGGTCTGTCGGTGCTGCTGGTCGCTCGTCGGCCTCGGCCGGCGACCGCAACCACGGCAGGGGCGGCCAGGTCGGCGGGACCAGGCTGATCACCACGGCCGCGATGGCCTCGACCGCCAGGATCTGGGTGGCGGCCCCGAAGGCGTTTCCGCCCGGACCGGCATTGACGGCCACGAGGACGCCGGCGCCCAGATAGGCGAGCGCGGCGAGGAACGGGAGCGAGTCGTCCCGGCCCGGGAGCAGGAGCAGGAGCGGCACGAACAGTGCGAGGGGCCCTCCGAGCACGAAAGCGGCACCGAGCGCCAGCAGGACGACCACCAGGGGCGGCAGGGTGCGCCCGTCGACGGCGGGTCGGGCGCGGCCCGGCCGGGACCGGACGAACGCGAGCAGGAAGAGCACCACCACGAAGACCGCGCCGAGGGCCAGGCCGACCTGGTAGGCCCGGTCCGGGGCGAACTCCATCGTCACCGTCCCGCCCTCGCCCTCGGGCACGACCCACCCCTGGCGCCACCCGTCGATGCGCACGGGCTCGAGGTCCCGGCCGCCCAGCGTGGCCGACCACCCCTCGTTGAAGTTCTCGGCCACGGTGAGGTACACCTCCTCGCCCGGGGCCACGACCACGGAGCGCCGGACCCGGCCCCACTCATCCTCGGCCACCACGCGCGTGGGGCCGTCGGCGGTCGCCGCGGTCACGTCGAAGGCGGCGGTGTCCGCTTCGGTGGGGGCTTCGAGGACGAGGCGGGCGGGGTCGAACAGGTCGTCCCGTGGCGCGTCGAGCTCGTGGCGGCCGGTGCCGAGTGCGACTGGTGCGCCGCAGGCCTCGAGCTCGAGGGGGTTGGCCTCCAGCAGGTCGCGGACCGTGCCGGACAGCGACGTCTCTACGACCTGTTCGTCGATGGTCACCTGCGGGCCCTCCCCACACGGGCGGGTGAAGGCCGCGTCGGCGTCGAGCGTGGGCCGCGCCAGGTCGTCGAGGGCGGGAAAACGCAGCTCGGCGAGCCCCACCGCCCGGGTCGCGTTGGAGAGGGGATCCACCGACGTGGGGAACGTGATGGTCACCTCGTCGGTGGTGAGCGGTCGGAACCCGCCTCCGCCGGCTCCGCCGATCACGACGTCGCGGTCCCCGGCGGGGCTCTCGAGGCGAAGCTCGCTGGGTTGCTCGGTGGGCGGCCCGGTGGCGGTCAGGCGCACCTCGTCGAGGGTCCGCGGCTCGTCCCAGCGCAGCGTCACGCTCGGCACCGGGTTGGAAGGGTCGGAGATCCAGGACGTGTCGGGGTCGCCGTCGATGAGGCGGCGAGCCGAGAAGTTGGGCAGGCCACCCCAGGTCGAGGTAGTGACGATGTCGAGCTCGCCGGCGGTGCCGAGGGAGTCGACCAGGCGGACGAGGCCGTCGCCCGCGACGGGTGCGGCGGTGCCCGACAGGTTGAACGTGGCCCCTTCGGGGAGGCGGATCACGCGCCGCATGCCCACCTCCTCGTCGTGGCGGGTCAGGTCGAACGGGTCGGCGCGGTCGCGCTCGAGCACGATCAGCGGCGCCTCCGAGCCCTCGAGGGCCTCGGGGCGGTCCGCGGGCGTGACCAGCGGTCGTTGGACCTCGAGACCCGGGATGGTGACCTCGCTGATGCCCGGCCCTTCGAGGGCGTTGGTGCCGCCCTGCACGTCGGTGACGGTGAGGCGGATCGTGCGCGTCTCGCCAGGGGGGAGCGAGACCCCGTTGGCGCCTGCGCTCGCGGCGAGGTTGCTCTCGCGTCGGCCGGCGTCGGTGGTCACGAGCACCCGGGACACCCGACCGCGACCCACGCGCGCGGGCGGGATCTCGACGCCGATGCTCTCGACGTCGATGGGTTCGTCGAGGCGGAGCTCGACCCACTGGCCGACGGCGCTGCCCGTGCGCGACGGGCGCCAGACCGTGGCGGGGTCGCCGTCGAAGGCGGCGAAGGGTTGGGCCTCGGGGAGGCGGGCGAGTCCGAGGGCGTACGACGACGCGGAGATCTCGGCGGCGCCGCGGTTGCGGGCCGTGGTCTGGTGCTCGATGCCCGGTACGACGAGGCGGTCGTGGGGGCGCCGCCCCGTGTTCGGCGACTCCTCGTCCGGCGTCAGCACGTAGGACGCGTTCGTGTGCACGCGGCCGAAGTTGACGTCGCGGTGACCGAGGTCGTCGGTGAGCACCCAGCGGTCGTCGTCGCCCAGCGGGTCGCGCTCGTCGCCGGAGAGCACCGTGGCCCGCCCCTCGAGCGTGTCGGCCTCCTGGACCGGGAGCAGGGCCTCGGGCCCGCCGCTGACGACCTGGGTGCCGTCGGTCGGGTAGGTCGTGATCCGCGCCGTCTCCGGGGTCACCTCGTACACCTCGACGGCCTGGAGCGTCTCGGTGGCGGCGGTGGACACGTCGGGCACGAGGCGGGTCGTGAGGGCGAGCGGCTCGACCTCGGGCCCGAAGGCGGCCACCCGCTCGATCCCGGGGGTGTCGGCCAGGACGGAGCGCACGATCTGCGGGCGGGGCGCCGTGACGCGTCGCACGTCGAGGTCGTTGCGCACGACGACGTACCGGACGCCCGCGCGCGCGAGGTAGGGGGCGAGCGCCGGCGACCGGGTGCCGGTGGTCAGGAGGTCCTCCACCCCGTCGAGCAGACGGACGGCGCCGACCGAGCCGAGCGGGATGAGGTCCCGGACCGCCCACGGATCGTCGGCGAGGGGCTGGAGGGGCTCGTTGAAGGTGCGGCCCCACTCGTACTCACCGAACGACGCGCCGGGGAGCACGAGGGTGCGCTCGCCGTCGCTGTTCTCGTTGAGCCAGTCCGCGGTCTCCCGCCAGTACCCCGGCACGTCCTCGAAGGAGCCGAGGGTCGCGACCCGCCCGGAGATCACCGGGAACGCGGCCACGCCGAGCAGGACGAGGGCCATGCCGGCGGCCACCGGCCGGGCCCACACCGGGGTCCGTCGGTCGCCCCGCTCCCAGGCCCGCCGAGCCCAGACCGCGAGGCGGGTGCTGCTGTGGGCGAGGCCGGCGGCGAGCGGAAGAGCGACCACGGGGCTGAACTTGTGGAGGTTGCGGAACGCGGCCAGGGGGCCGTCGAGGAGGTCCCGGACGGGGTCGGCGGCGCCGCCGCCGAAGGGGCCGGCGTACCCCGCGGCCATGATCGTCGCCGCGACCGCGACGGTGACCGCCCAGAACGTGCGCTCGGGGAGATCCTTGCGGGCGAGGCCGCCCAGGCCCAGCGCGGTGATGAGCGCGGTGGCGACGACCGCGGCGGGCAGGGTGATGAGCGACCACGCCCCCTGGAGCCATGGGCGGCCGCCCACGACCAGGTAGCCCACCCAGTTGCTGGTGCCGCGGAGGACCTCCACGGCGGAGGTCGTGTTGGTGGTGATGGACGCGGTCTCCGTGAAGTCCGCGAAGGGCAGGCCGTATTTTCCCTGGAGCACCAGGGCCACCCCCCACCACGTGGTGGCCAGGACGACCGAGAGGGCCCACCACCCCATCAGCGCCCGCCGGCGCGGGCCCGCGCGGCGGGTGAGGAGCCAGAGCGCGGGAAGGACCAGCACGGCGGCGGTGGCCGCGGCGTTGACCCCGCCCATGGCGACGATGGCGAGCCCCGAGAGCGCGGCGGCCCGACGGGGTGTGCCCCGCCGGGCGCCGATGACCAGGGGCAGGAGGGCCCAGGGCAGCAGCGCGTGGGGGAGCTCGGCGCCCGACTGGAAGCCGACGAGGGTGAGGATGGACGGGCTGAGCCCGTAGGCCGTGGCGCCCAGGACCCGGGACCCCGGCCGCCCGATGCCCATGGCCTCGAGCACCCGAAGCGCCCCCCACAGGCCGACGAGGAGGAGCGCGGCGAACCACACCCGCTGGAGCACCCACCCCGGGATGCCGAGGGTGTGGCCGATGGCGAAGTACGGGCCGATCGGGAAGAGGTAGCCCACGGCCTGGTTCTGGAGCTGGCCGAACGAGGCGGAGGGGTCCCAGAGGTGCAGCGTGCGCGCGAGGAAGCCGACCGGGTCGATGACGAGGTCGAGCTTGGTGTCGCGCACCAGCCGCCCTGGCGCCTGGAGGAAGCAGCCGACCACCACGATCGCCGACACCACCAGCGGCTGGGCGCGCCGGCGGGTCCAGGCCGCGAGGCGGTCCCTCACCGGTCGCCCACCAGCGCGGTGTGCAGGGCCCGGGCCAGCTCGACGAGCGCTGCGGCCTCGGGCCGGGCGAGCCGGGCGGAGAGCGCGGCACGGGCCTCGGCGCGGCTGGCGTCGGGCCGGGCCACTGCCTCCTTGTAGCGGGCGTCGCCGTGCACCACCCGCTGCTTGTCGTCGATGGCGTCGAAGACCTGGCGGACGTGCTCCGGGGTGTGGTCGAAGCGGTCGAAGCTGGTGCCGAAGCGGGCGTTGAGACGGTCCACCACCAGGCCGAAGTCGGTGGTCGCCTCCTCGAAGGTGACCAGCAGGACCTCGTCGAGCAGCGGCTGCACCTCGAGGTGATAGTGCGTCCAGTACCGCACCAGGTGCTCGACGCGGTGATGCGGGTCGGCGATGGCCATCGACACCGCGGCGTCGACGGGATCGCGCACCAGCACCATGGTGGGCACGTGGCGTCGGACGGCGAGCTTCACCTGTGCCGGGAGGTGCACGTGGCTGGCCACGACCACGGGACGTTGTTGGCTGAGGGCGAACGCCTTGGACGCGAAGGTGTTGCCCGATCGGGGGAACCCCTCGATCACGAGTTGCGTGCGCTCGGTGATGGCCCGATCGCGTGCGCTCTCGGGCGTCAGTCGGCGCTGAAGCGGCAGGAAGACCGGGGCGTCGCCGAGCAGCTCGTGGGCGCGGCGCACCACGCGCTTGGCCTGCACCCGCGGGCCCGACGGGGGGGTGTAGGGGGTGGCCCCGCTCACGCTCGGGCCTCCGCCGGCGCCGCTTCGGGCGCACGGGCCGTCCACAGGCGGGTCAGCCGCGCGGCCGCGGCCACGGCCACGAGGGGCCCCAGCGCGAAGGTCAGGTCCCGGTGCCAGACCGGAGCGAGCAGACCCACGACCGCGGCGAGGGCCGGGAGGGCCAGCCAGGGCAGGTGACGGCCCCACGAGAGGCGGTGGGTCGTGGCGCGCCACCGGAGCTCGTCCGCGGCGAGGACGACGGCGACGAGGGTGATGGCCAGTGCGACGGCGCCCGCGGCGCCGTCGAGCACGAGCGCCGGGCCGGGGCGTGCCGGCCACCAGACGCCGGTCTGATCCTGCAGGGCCACCGCCGCCAGGAGCAGTGCACCGGCCGCCCAGCCGACCAGCGCGGCCAGCGTCGTGGCGGCGTCGGGACGGCGATCCGGCCAGGCGGCCACCCAGGCGATGACGACCGCGAGCACGAGCAGGGCTTCGGGGCGGGCGAGGGCCGCGGCGACCAGTACGACGCCGGCGGTCGAGGCCCGGGCGACCGTGAGGCGATCCGGCCAGGCCAGCAGCAGGGCCGTGACGACGAGGAGCCCGGCGAGGGCGCCGGAGAGGTTCAGGCCCCACACGAGGGGCAGGGCCGCAGCGACGGCGCCGGCCGCCAGTCCGGTGCGTCGGCCGCCGAGGCGCGTGCCGAGGAAGACGGTCGCGACCGAGGTGGCGCCGCTGAGGACCGCTTGGACGAGCGCGAGGCCCGACGGGAACACGGCCGCCACGACGAGTGCGAGGGGCGGGTGGTGGTCTGCCGGAGCCCGTCCCAGTCCGCTCCCGGCCCGGAGCGCCTCAGCGGCGGAGCGCCCGCCGGCCGCGAGCGCGTCGGGGGCGAGCACGAGGGAGACCGCTCCGGCGACGACGGCGATCCCGGCGACGGGGAGCCAGGGCCCGACGCGCGTGGCGAGGTCGGCCCGTCGGGGGGGCGCCGCCAGGGTCGGTCCCGTCGCCCGGTCGGCCCTGGCCGCCCGGGCGACGGCCACGAGGAGGGCCACCCCGGCGCCGAGGCCGGCGGCGGCTCCCCACGAGCGGTCGTCGGCGAAGCTCTGGCGGAGGCTGTCCGGGCCGGGCCAGGCGCCGACCACGGAGCCGAGGGCGGCCAGGACCAGCAGGCCGACGAGCAGTCCGCCCAGCCAGCGGGGCTGGCGGTGCCAGACCACGAGGGCCAGCACCGCAACGAGCAGGCCGAACGGCCCGCCGATCACGAAGCCGCCGCCGACGACCACGGCCGCGGTGAGCGGTCCGGGGGGCGTGTCCCGCGCCTCGTCGGCGGGCGGGTCGAGGTCGAATCGGGGGGCGGTGGTCACGTCGGCGGGGTGGGGGAGGGTCGGCGGGAGGCGTCGGCGGGGGAGGCGGGGCGGGGGCGGGCCCGCAGCACCGGGCGCAGGACGATGGCTGCGCAGAGGACCAGCCCGACGACGGTGGCGAGCAGCGCGCCACGGAAGGTCCGTTCGGGAGCGTAGGTCAGGTCGACCACGTGGGTGCCGGCAGGGAGCGACCACGTGGTGAGCGTTTCCACGGCGCGGGGTGGGCCGAGGCCGTTCCCGTCGACGGTCGCGCGCCAGCCCTCGTCGAAGGACTGTCCCGTCGACACGAGGGCATCCCCCTCGCTGTCGACGCGCAGCCGCAGGTGGCCGGCGCCCCGCTCGAGCACCTCGACGGTGGGCGCCGGCGAGGGCGTGACCTCGTCGACCGTCCCGCTCGCGAGTGAGAGGTCGTCGACGATCGCGTCCGCCGTGCCCACGGTGTGGCGCCCCTCGGCGAGGGGGATGTCCTCGCACCCGGTGAAGGGCACGCGCTCGCCGGCCAGCGCACGGTCGAGGTCGCCGTCCGCGAGGCGGAAGGCGACGGGGCGGGCGTCGACGGTCACGCTCGTGTCGTTGCAGGCGTCGGCTGCGGGAGCGTCGACCTGCACGGGCTCGTCGGACCCGTCGCTGATGGCGACCTCGGTGATGCGGGCCGGCCGTCCGGCATCGGCGCCGGTGGCCTCGACCCCGGCGAGTTGCACCACGACCTTGTCCACGGCGGTGGCCGGGACCTCGAGCGTGCCGACGCGGTCGCAGGCCGCCTGGGTCTCGTCGCAGCCGGGCTCGCTGGCGAGCTCGAGGGCCTCCTCACGGCCTCCGACCAGGATCCGCACCTCGTCGACCGGCGTGCTGTCGGCGTCGGCCGCGCTGGTCACCTGGACCCGGCTCACCGGCCGGGTCGGGAAGCGCACGGTCAGCTCCTCGCCGGCACGAGCCGGCGCGGCCCAGGCGGTGGCAGGGTCGCCGTCCACTGCGTGGAGGCCCCGGTTCTCGAGGTCCCCCCGGGCCCGCGTCGACCCGTAGGCCGACACGCCGTCGTCGCGGAACCCGGAGAGGAAGCGGTCCAGCTCGAGGTCCGTGGTGGCGATGTCGAGCTGGAGGTGACCGCCGAGGGTGACCGAGCGGGGTGCGGCCAGCCGGAGGCTGCGACGGATGACGAGCTCCTCGTCCTGGGGGCCCGTGCCCTGCACGCGGTCGAAGAGGAAGCGCAGGGGCGCCGTGGCGAGGGCGGCCTGCAGTGCGGGCTCGCCCTCTGCGGCGCGCGCCACGTCGTCGGGCACGGCGATGACCTCGGTCAGGTCGATCCCCGGCACCGCGATCTCGCGGAACCCCACGGCCGCCGTGCCGGCGCGGCTCACGTCCTCGATGCGGAGCTCCAGGAACTCGGTGGTGCGGGCCGGAAACGTGACCTCGGTCGTCCCGCCCTCCTCGAGCTGGACGTCGATGGGCTCGCCGGTGGAGAAGTGGAGGCTGACCTCGGTGACCCGCCGGCCGGCGTCGCTGGGGAGGAAGGGCAGCAGCGAGAGCCGGTCGATGGTCTCCGGTTGGCGGAAGTCGACCCGGAGGTAGGCCCCGACCGGGTCCTCGAGCCCACCGGTCAGCCAGCTGGTCGTGTAGTTGCCGTCGAACGCGTTGGCGGGCTGGAGCCACGGTTGGAAGCCGGTGATCCGCGTTCCGGAGGACGAGGCCTCGATCGCGGTGGCATCGCGGAACTCGGCCACCGACTGGCTGCCCTCGGTGCCGAACAGGTCCTGCGCGGGCTGGTCGAGGTCCTGGCCCTCGCTGAGGGTGTGCGACTGCGTGGGGACGGCGCCGCGGATACGGGTGAGTCGGCGGCGGTTGGTGTCGGTGACCACGAGGGGCGACCCCGACTCGAGAGCCCGGGCCAGCTCGGCGGGCGATTGATCGCCGGTGTACACCACGGGGCGCTCGTCATCGAGCAGCCCTTCCTGGGCGGCGAGCAGCCAGCCCCCACCGTCGCCGGAGAGCACCAGCGGGGCGACGTCGGGCCGCGCCAGTCCAGGCGGGACGTCGGTGTCGGGTGCCCCCTCGACGGCGTAGACCTCCACGGGAGGCAGGTTGCGCTCGCGGCCCGCGGTGAACGAGGTGTCGGACTCGGCGGTGACCGACTCGCCCGGCTCGCCGAACGTGCGATCCAGGCGGAGCCCCTCGTCGTCGCGGAAGAGGTCGAGGTCGGCGGGGCGCACGACCTGCGAGGCCTCCCAGTCGAGGTCGTTGCGGATCACGACGCGGTCGACGCCGAGCGCGTCGAGGACGGGTGCGAGCTCGCCTGGGCCGAGCGTGCCCTCGGCGATCCGGGCCTCGAGGGCATCGACGAGGTCCGCGGCCTGGGGGCCGCTCAGCGGGAACGCGTTGGAGACGACGTTCGGGTGGCGGCGCAGGGAGGTGTCGAAGATGTCGTCACCCGGCTCGCCCCAGCGGTAGGTCGTCTTGGTGGTCCCCGGCAGCACGAGGACGCGCCCCGAGCCGGCCCGGCCGTCGAGGTGCTCGAGGGCCTCCTCCCAGTAGCCGGGCACCTCGGTGAACGTGGCGCGGTCGGGGTAGAGGCCGCCGTTCCAGAAGGGCAGGGAGGCTGCCGCCACGACCAGGACGGCCACGGCACCGGGGAGTGCCCGCCAACCGGGGCCCCGACGCTCGAGGCGCGGGGTGGCGATGGCGACGCCGACCCCCACCAGGGCGGCGACGCCGATGAGCAGGCCCGACCCGGCCTTGTAGGTGTTGCGGAGGGAGGCCAGGCCGGGCACGGCGTCGTACGCGCGCAGGAGCAGCCAGCCCGACGGCGCCGGGTCGTCCGGTGGGTACGAGCCGACCATCCACACCAGGCTCAACAGGGCGATGCCGCCGAAGAGCGCCCGTGCCCGCCACCGTGACTTCCAGAGCACGACCGCGGCGGTGACGGGCGCCACGAAGGTGATCAGGACGCCCAGCGCCGTCTCGTAGTAGTAGGTGCCGCCGGGCAGCCGCTCCGCGCCGGAGGCGTCGCTGAAGTAGCTGAGCCAGAAGCCGAGCCCGCGCCACGACTCGGCCCAGGACGACGTCTCGTTGACCCGCTCGGGCAGCTCGGTGAACTGGAGGCGCTGGGCGAGCGGGTCGCTGCCGAGCATCGTCTTGGCGATGGCGGCGGCGCACGTGAGGAGGGACAGGAGCGCGGCCTTGAGCAGCCAGGCCGCCACCTCGCGCCAGGTGGCCCGCCGGTCGACGTGCACGACCCAGACGGCGGCGGGGACGATCCACAGCACGGCGAAGAACGTGCCGGGCGTGTCTGCGTTGCCGGCGGAGAACAACAGGAGCGCGAACCCGGCGGCCCATCGCCACGGTCGGGGGTTGTCGACGCCGCGCAGGAACATGACCAGCACCCAGGGAGCGATGGCGTAGTTCCAGAAGAGCACCGAGGGCAGCAGGAAGGTCGCGGTGAACGGGTTGAAGGCGTAGATGAGGCCCGCGAGCACCGCCGCCGGGCCCACGCGGCCGAGGAACACCCGCAGCAGCGCGACCATGCCCAGTCCCGCCACCACGAGGACGGCGGCGTGCCACACGTGCTCGCTCACCGGCGCGGACAGGCCGAGGCCGCGGAGCACCGCGATGGGGTAGCTGGCCGGCCACCACTCCTCGCCGACCCGGCCGAGCCCGCGGGTCCCGTCCCAGAGGGACGTCTCCCGCAGCAGGCGTCCCAAGGGGCCCCAGTACTGCTCGAAGCGGTTGTCCCCCACGTAGCGTCCGGGCTCGTTGGAGAACGTGGCGGCGAGCGCGAGCAGGCTGAACAGGACCCCGGTGGGCCACAGGCGCTCGCGGGTCACCGCCGGGAGGGTCCACCCCACCGAGCTCGACGGAGGCGCGTCGGAGCGCGGGCCCGTGGCCGACGGCGGGGTCATGCCGTGGGCCGGACGGAGGTGGTGCGGCGCGGGCCGGGCCCGGGTCTCTTCGGGAGGGTGGGCAGGCCGATGTTGCGGAGTCGGGCCGTGGGGCGCTCGACGGTCAGGTAGGTGACGAGCGACGCCAGCATCGACAGCACCAGCGCGATGTAGAGCGTGGGCCAGAACCCGGCCACGTCCTTGCCTCCCAGCCAGTCGGCGGCGTGGATGAGGAACAGCATGTGCCACAGGTAGAGGCCGTAGCTCAGCTCGCTCATGACCCGGAGGGGTCTACTACCGAAGAAGCGGGAAGAGGCCGCGCCCCGTGGACCGAGCAGGGCCGGCACGAAGAGGAAGAAGGCGGCGACGAGGTACAGGAAGTACCGCGCCATCTGGTCGGCGGGCGTGAGCTTGAAGGCGTCGATGGGGTTGATCTTCGCCAGCGGCAGGTCGAGCTGGCCGAGGACGAAGAACGAAGCGACCGCGGCGGCGAAGCACACGGCGGGCCAGCGACCGAGCCAGCGCATCGGGTCGGGCGCGGTCCCGCCGGCCTGCACCCACGAGAGCACGAGTGCGAAGGCCATGCCCAGCCCGAAGAAGTCGGCCTGGGAAGGGAGCCAGAGGTCGACGAGCCTCGTCGTGCCCTGCAGGAGCCAGAAGCAGCGCCACACGGGGCCGAGGAGCGCGAACAGAAGGACCACCACGATCTCGCCCTGGAGGCGGGCCCGCTTGGACGAGCCGATGTGGTGGGCCACCTTGCGGGCGGCGAGGGCCAGGAGGGGGACGACCAGGTAGAAGCTGATGTCCACCGCGAGCGTCCATGCGGCGAGGATGCCCCGGCCGAAGGTGTCGGGGCGGTAGATCTGCAACAGCAGGTAGACGCGGACGTACCCCCACAGGCCCGGGACGTTCTGGTTGCCCTGGAGGAAGTACACCGTGACCACCACCCAGTACAGGGGGTAGATGCGCAGCATGCGTTGCCACAGGAAGCGACCGGTGGCGGGCGCCGGGCGCCCGGCCAGGTGGCGGTCGACGAACGGCTTGTAGACGAGGAACCCCGACATCGTGAAGAAGACGACGACGGCGAAGTACCCGAGGAAGTTGGCCCCGAGCACGGGGTGGTCCTCGACGACCCGGAGGCCCTCGGCGCAGTGGGTCACCACGATCATCAGGCAGGCGAGGGCGCGGTAGCCGTCGAGCGGGGCGTAGCGGCCCGCAGGGCTGAACTTGAGCGGGGCGAGCAGGCTCACGGCGGGGGGCCGCCGCTGGGGGAGGTCGTCGCCTCCGGCGGCGTGGGCGCGGGGGGCTCGGGCGGTTCGGACGGCTCGGACCCGGGCTCGGGCGGCGCGGCTCGGCTCGAGCGCGGGACCAGGCGGTGGAGCTGGAGGCGCTGCATCGGGCGTTCGAGCAGCACGAAGCTCGCCGAGGCGATCACCAGGGTGATGGCGAAGGTGGCGCCGAGTACGGGCCAGAAGTCCACCTGCTCGGGACGGAGGCCCTCGGTCAGCAGGTACAGCACCAGCACGTGCCACAGGTACACCCCGTAGGAGACCTCACCCGTCCAGCGCACCGGCCGCCAGCACAGGACGCGTCGGTAGGCGCCCTTGGCCTGGTTGCCGAACACCAAGGGGGCCAGCAGCGCGAAGCCGACGAAGCCGTACAGGAAGTGGCGGGCGTACTCGTCGCCCAACGACTTGGGCTGGAATCCCCGGGGCACGTCGAGCTGCGCCACCACCCAGACGAGCTCGAGGGCCAGGACCAGCCCGAGCACCGGGTAGCGACCCAGGTACTTGAACACCGCCGGGGTTCCCCCGCCCTCGCGCTGGCGGGCGCGGTACACCGCGATGACCATGCCCATCGCGAACAGGTCCATCCACGGCGCCAGGCCGCCGATGGGGAGCACCTTGTCGGCGAGCAGCCAACGGCCGGCGAGCCCGAGGAGGTAGAACGCCCCGAGGCCCAGCAGTTCGGCGGTCATGGCCTGGCCCCGCCCGAGGGACCGTGCGAGGCGGCGCACCAGCCAGGCGTACAGCGGGAGCACGAGGTAGAAGGTGAGCTCGATGGTGAGCGTCCAGGCCACGCTCACGCCGGACAGGGCGAGGGTGTCCGACCAGCCCTGGAGCAGCGACACCCGCAGGAGCAGGTGGTCGCGGATCGAGTCCCGGAGCTCCGGCGACGCCAGGAGCAGGTAGCCCACCAGTGCCAGCCAGTAGGCGGGGAAGATGCGCAGGAAGCGGCGACGGAAGTACCCGCCGAGCGCCGGGCCGGGCCGGTCGGCGAGGTGGGCAGCCACGAACGGGCGGTAGAGCAGGAAGCCGGAGATGGCGAAGAAGATCGACACGCCGAGGCGGCCGAACTGGCTGGTGTAGTCCGCCACCCACGAAGTGGTGTCGCCCCGGTTCAGCCCGGCTCGCTCGGCGACGTGGAAGACGAGGACCAGCAGGGCCGCCGCGGCGCGCAGACCGTCGATCCCGGGGAAGAAGCGGTCGGGCTCCGTCCGGGGCGCGGCGGCGCCCGACGGGGTCACGGTGCCGAGGTCGTCGTCGACGAGCCCCCCGCGCCGTTCCCCCCGTTGCCCCCGCCGCCGGTGAGGGGCACGCCACCGGGTAGGCCCGCCACGAAGTCGTCGAAGCGGGCGTCCCCCGACTCCGGACCACGAGCCGTGATGCCGACCTTGCCGGCGTCGACCTGGAAGTCGTCGACGATGGTCTTGCGGATGCGGCCGTTGACGATCACGTCGATGGTGTCGCCCCGGAGGCGGACACCGACGGTGCTGCCGTCGCTGGTGGGCGACTGGCCGGTGTTGCCGACGACCTCCTGGTTGCCGTCGGTCACCTTGATGATGTTCCAGGTCGCGACGTCGGGCACGGCCACGACGGCCCAGTAGTTGTAGGGCCCGACGTACCGGAACACGAGTCCGGCGCCGTTCACCACCTTGTCGAGGCGCACCTGCGCGCCGCCGTCGCCCTGTCCCAGGCCGATGACCGAGTGGTTGCGGAACTCGCCGCTCTGGACGAGGTACGCCTCACCTCCGTCGATGCCCCACGTGCCTGCGTCCGCGGTCCACGGCCGGCCCGGCGCGAAGTCGCCCATGCTGGTGGCCGAGTCGGGACGGTCGAACTGGTCGATGGTCCCGAAGATGCCGACGTCGGTGCGGGCGTCGGCGGGCGCCGGGCCGGCGTCGTCGCCGCCCCCGCCGCTGTCGCCTCCGCCGCTCGCGATCAGGATCCCCACGATGGCGATGGCCACGAACGCCACGGCGGCGCCGACCAGCAGCACCACCCGGCTCGGGCCTTCGCCATCGTCGTCCTCCTCCTCGTCGCCGAGCGCCGGGGCACCGACGGCGTCCTCGCCCTGGTCGCCAGTGGCGCCCGTGTCGGCGGTGTCGGCGGTGTCGTCGGGCTCGGCGTCGGTCGCGCTCGTCGCCTCGGGCGGGTCTCCGTCGTCGTCCGGTGTCGTCTCGTCGGCGCGCTCGAGCGCGTCGTCCTGGTCGGCATCGGGGTGGGTGTCGGTGGCCTCGTCGTCGGCCTCGGTCTGGTTCGAAGTCACAGTGGGTCTATCCTAGGTTGGTCCACGCGCCCGGACGGCGGCGGTGTCGCCCGATCGGCGCGACGCGCCGATCGGCCCCGGACCGCACCTGCCCCCTGCCCCGGTCATCGCCACCTCGCCCATGAGCAACGACGCCGTCTCCGTCCCCGCCACCTCGGTGCCCGACGAGCCCGCCGAAGCCGCGCCCCCGCGCCGCTTTTCGGACGTGCTCGCCTCGGTCGCCCACGTCGAGGGGTGGATGACCCCCGCCCAGGCCCGTTGGCTGTGGGACCGGGCCTCGGTCCTGCGCCCGCCCGCCACCGTGGTCGAGATCGGCAGCTACCGCGGCCGGTCGGCCATCGTCCTGGCCAGCGCCGCGGCCGCCGGCGTCGAGGTGGTGGCGATCGACCCGCACGGCGGCAACGACCGCGGCCCGCAGCAGATCAAGGCCGTCCCCGAAGAGGGCCAGCGGGACAACGAGGCCTTCCACGCCAACCTCGCCGACGCCGGCGTCGCCGACCGCGTGCGCCACGTGCGGCGCCCGAGCCAGGAGGCCCTGGACGCGGTCGAAGGCCCCATCGACCTGCTCTACATCGACGGCGCCCACCGGTACGCACCCGCCCGCGACGACATCCGCCGATGGGGCGATCGTGTCGCCGACGGCGGGACCTTGCTCATCCACGACTCCTTCAGCTCCGTCGGCGTCACCCTGGCCATCATGGCCACCCTCTTCTTCAGCGGGCGCTTCCGGTACCTCGGCCGCACCACGTCGATGACGGCCTACCGGTGCGAGCGCCTCGACCTCGCCGACCGGGGGCGCAACGCCCTCTCCCAGGCCGCGCAGCTGCCGTGGTTCGCCCGCAACGTCGTGATCAAGGCCCTCATCCTCGCGAAGCTCGACTCGGTCGCCCGCCTGCTCGGTCACCGCGACCAGGTCTGGCCCCACTGAGCGGGGCCGGTGGCTCGGACCCCGAACCCGCGTCGGTGATCGGCGCCGGGCGCCGGGGCCGCCTCCGGCGACCCGACGCGCTCGTCGGTGAGCACGGGCACCTCCTCCGGGGCTCGTTCTGGCTGCTCGCCAGCGTGGCGGCCAACGCGTTCTTCGGCTTCGCGTTCTGGCTGATCGCCACCCAGCTCGACACCAAGACCGACGTCGGGCGCGCCTCGGCGCTGTTCACCGGGGTCCTCTTCATCAACTACCTCACCAACATGGGGCTGCCGGTCGCGGTCGCTCGCTACGCGCCCGACGACGGCGCCCCGTCGACCGTCCTGTTCAACTGGTCGATCGTCTACACGGGCGCGTCGTCGCTGCTCGGCACGGCGCTGTTCGTCGTCTTCCTGCCCCAGTCCATGGCCGACACGCTCCTCCAGTGGGGCGGGCCGGCCGGCTTCCTCATCTTCTTCACCGTCGTGTTCGGCATGTCGTGCGCGATCCTGCTCGAGGTCCGGCTCATGGCCCTCCGCCGGTGGGGCTGGGTCTTCGCCCGCGTGGCCGTGGTCGGGATCGTCCGTTTCGTGCTGGTCCTGGTGCGCCCCCTCGCCGACGACGCGCTGTGGCTGTTCCTCGTCGTGGTCGGGATCCCGGCACTGTCGGGCTTCGTCGGTGTCGGCGTCCTGATGGCCCGACGCCGCTCGCCGCGGCTTCTCGGCCCGCTGCCCCCGTCCTGGCGGGCGGGGCTGCGCTACTCCTCGGTGAACTACCTGGGCATCCTCGCGGTGCAGGCCCCCACGTTCGCCCTTCCCCTGATCGTCGCCGTCGAGGTCTCGTCGCCCCAGTACGCGGCGTGGTACGTCGCCTTCAGCATCACGACCGTGATCTTCCTGGTCCCGCACACCCTCGGGCAGGTGCTCCTTGTCGAGGGTGGCAAGGGGGGCGCCGACCTGCGGCGCCAGGTCCGGCTCGCCCTCGGGCTGGCCCTCGGCTTCATGGCGGTGGTGGCGGTGGCCGGTCGCTTCGGGAGCCAGATCGTGACCCTCATCTACGGTGACGACTACGCCGATGCCGCCGACATCCTCCCCACCCTCGTGCTCGCGGGCGTGGGATGGGCCATCACCTCGATCTGCCTGACCAAGGCGCGGGTCGTCGAGGACGTGCACGCCATCGTCATCATCTCGGTCACGCTCGCGGCCGGCATCCTCCTGCCCGCCGTCCTCCTCGTCGGTGACGACGGCATCCGGGGTGCCGCGCAGGCGTGGCTGATCGGCAACTCGATCGCTGCGGTGACGGCGATCGTCGTGACGTCCCGCCGCTCCGGCTCGCGGTCGCTGGCCTCGGACGCCGCCTGGCTCGAGGCGCCCGACAGCGACGAGCCCGCCTCGTCCGGTGCCCTCCGTCCCGGCTGACGGGCCTCGGCCCGCCGACGCGGAAGGTGCGGTCGGTGCGGTCGGCGGATGGTGGCCGTGGGTGGCGGGGACGGTGCTCGGCCTCCTCGTGCTCGGCCCGGCCCTGGCCCCAGGGGCGTTGTTCAACCTCGACCTCGTCCTGACCCCGGAGATCCCCGTCCCGCAAGGGGTCTGGGGCCTCGGCCCGGAGCTGCCCCGCCGTCTCCCGTTCATGGTGCCGCTCGCCTGGGCATCGGTCCTCGTGGACGGCGCCGCCGTCGCCAAGGTCGTGCTGGTGGGGACCTTCGCGGTCGCCTTCGTCGGTGCCCAACGCCTCGTGGGCGACCGTGGCGTGCCCACCCGCCTCGCCGGCGGCCTCCTCTACGCGGCCGGCCCGTTCCTCGTGACGCGGGTGGCCACCGGCTACCTGGGCGTGGCGCTGGCCGCGGCGGCGCTGCCGTGGTGCCTGCCCCACCTCCTGCGGCCGTCGGCCTCCATCGCCCGCACGCTGCTGGCCGCCGCCGCGCTCGGTGCCTGCGGCATCGGCGGCGGGATCTTCGCCCTGCTCGCGGCCGGCGCCGGCGTGATCGCCGACGGTCCCACCCGCCGGGTCGGTCGCGTCGCCGGGGCGGTGCTCGTGGGCCAACTGCTCTGGCTGGTGCCCGGGCTCGTCGTGTTCCGCCAGGGGGTGCGCCTCGCCGCCGGCGACGACTTCGCCACCCGCGCGCCCGGCCTCGGGGGGCCGTTCCGGCTCCTCGCCGGTCACGGGTTCTGGCAGGACACCTTCCAGGTGGGACACGGTCAGCTGGGGGTGGCATTGCTCGGTGGGGCGCTCCTGGTGCTGGCCGTCCTCGGCCACCAGGCGCTGCCGGGGGCCTGGCGCCGGCCCGCGGGGTGGCTGGCGGCCCTGGCCGTGGGCGTCGCCCTCGCCAGCGCCCTGCCCGGGCTGGACACCGTGTTCGGCCGCGTCGCGGCGACACCGGTGGGCGCACCCCTGCGCGAGGGGCAGCGGCTGCTCCCGCTCTACCTGGTGTGGATGGCGCCGGCGGCGGCCCTTGGCGCGCGTCGCCTGGCCGGCGGCGTGACGGGTGCCCGGCGGGCGGCCTGGTTGGCCCTCCCGGTGGTCGCGGCGGTCTGGCTGGCCGTGCCAGGGCTCTGGGGCGCGGGCGGTCAGCTGGAGGCCGTGCGCATCCCCGACGAGTGGGCAGAGGCCCGCGAGGTGATCCGGGACGGCGGGGGCTCGGTCGTGTCGCTGCCGTGGGCGCAGTACTTCAACCTGAACGTCGCCGGTGGTCGCCGCGTCAACGACGTCATGCCGCTCTACCTCGGGGGCGACGTGCTGGTGGCCTCGGACCCGAACCTGGACGACCCCGCCCAGGAGCGCGCCGACGGGCGCGAGGCGGCGATGGACCTGCTCGCCCTCCGCGTCCGGGCCGGCGAGCCGGTGGGCCGACGGCTCGCCGACCTCGGGGTCCGCTGGGTCGTGCTCCAGCACGACATCGACTGGCAGACCTACCTCTCGCTCCGAGACGATCCCGACCTGCGTCGGGTGGTGGACGGCCCCACCCTCGAACTGTTCGAGGTGACGGGCTGGCAGGGCGAGGTGGTTGCCGACGACGGCGAGGTGCTGGAGGCGAGCGGGCCCGTGGCGCCCCTCGTCGACCTGGCCTCCTCGGGTGCGGCCACGTGGTCCCGCCCGGGGGCCACGGGATGGCTGCGGGGGACCGAGCCCGCCGCCGTGGGGGCCGACGGACGCCTCCGGCTGCCAGCCGGCGAGGGCCCGCTCTGGTACTGGCCCGCCCTCCTCGTGCTGGTCGGCGACGTCGTGTGGCTCGTGGCCGTGGCCGCCGCGTGGCGACGGTCCTCACGAGAATCCACGTCTGTGCCGACTGGCGTGCTATAACAGTCTCTCGTTCATCTGTCTTGGGAGGACATCCGTGACGAGTTCCATGCGCAACATCCTTCGTGCAGTCCTGGGTGGGCTGTTCCTGAGCGGCATGCTGCTGCTCGCCACCCTCGGCCCGGCCTCGGCCCAGGCCGGTGACCAGGAGGACCAGGATCCGTCGCAGTTCGTGGACGACCAGGGCAACTTCGACATCGACGCCTACATCGCCGCGTCGACCGGCTCGGACGACGGCTGCTCGCCGGCCAGTGCCGCCGTGGGCGACACCGTCACCTGCACCGTGCACGGCTACGCCGCCGGCTCGACCGTCACGGCCACCCTCTCGTGTGGCCCGACCGTGGTCTTCGAAGGCCCGTCCACCGGGACGACCTTCACCTTCTCGTACGTCGTGCCCGACGTGCCGGCCGGTGACTGTGGCCTCGAGGTGTGCGGTACCGACACCGGTGGCGAGGCGCTCTGCCGGGTCCTCGGCTTCGAGGTGGTGGGCAACGAGGTGACCAACCTCGCCCGCACCGGCTCGAACAACACCGGCACGCTCGTCGGTGTGGGCGCTGCGCTGGTGGTGCTCGGCGGGGCCGCCGTGTTCGGCGCCCGTCGTCGCTTCGCCAAGACGACCGCCTGATCCTTCCAACCGAACGACGAACCAGCCGCCCCTGACGGGGCGGCTGGTTCGCGTTACCGCACGCCCCTGACCTGATCAGGTCGGGTCGGCGCCGGCCCACCCGCACCAGGTCCCGGCCGACCTCAGCGTCGGCGCAGGTGGTCCTTGCGGATCTTGCCGGTGCCGCTCTTGGGCAGATCGGGGCACACCTCGATCTCGCGGGGCGCCTTGAAGTGGGCGAGGCGGGCCCGGACGAACTCCCGGAGCTCGGCGGGCGTGGCGTCCCGCCCGGCTCGCAGCACCACGAAGCCCTTCGGCACCTCGCCCCACCGCTCGTCGGGCACGCCGATGACGGCGGCCTCGAGCACCGCGGGGTGGGCGGTCAGCGCCTTCTCGACCTCGACGCTGGAGATGTTCTCGCCGCCGGAGATGATGACGTCCTTGGTGCGGTCGACGATGGTGAGGTAGCCGTCGGGGTCGACGGTGGCCACGTCGCCGGTGTGGAGCCATCCGTCGCGCAGCACCTCGGCGGTGGCCTCCGGGGCCTGCCAGTAGCCCTCCATCACGTGGTTGGAGCGGGCCCGGACCTCTCCTCGGGCGCGTCCGTCGTGGGCCACCTCGGTGCCGTCCTCGTCGACCACCGAGAGCTCGACCCCCATGATGGGAAGGCCGGTGGTGGCGCGGCGGCGAGGGTCGGAGGCCTCTCCCGGCTTGTCGAGGGCACGGGTCAGGGTGGGCGCCGACTCGGTCATCCCGTAGCCGCAGATGCACGGGCAGCCGAGACGCGCCTCGAGCTCGCCCAGCAGCTCGGGGCCGAGCGGGGCACCGCCGACCGAGATCTGTCGCAGCGTCGGGTAGGAGCGGCGGCCGAGGTCCGGATGCTCGAGGAGCGCGGTGGCCATGGCGGGGACCAGGAAGAGCCGGGTGACCCCCTCCTCGGCGATGAGGCGCAGTACCTCGCCGGCGTCGAAGCGGGGGAGCAGGACGTGCACACCGCCCAGACCGGTCACGTAGTGCGGCGTGCCCCAGCCGTTGACGTGGAACAGCGGGATGGTGTGCAAGATGACGTCGTCGCCGGAGATGGCGTTGGTCAGGGCCGAGTGCACCGCGTGGAGATAGAGGCTGCGGTGGGTGAGCACCGCTCCCTTCGGGGTGCCGGTCGTGCCGCTGGTGTAGAAGATCTCGGCTGCGGCCCGCTCGTCGATCGGGGGCGTCACCGGCCGTCCCGTGGGCTGCGCCGCCAGGAGCGCCTCGTGCTCGTCTCCGAGCACGATCTGGCGGACGGGGTGCGGGGGGTCGGGCTGGTCGGGATGGCGGAACAGCACCGTGGGGGCGCAGTCGTCGAGCAGGTCGGCGACCTCGGCACCGGCGAGGCGGATGTTGAGCGGTACCAGCACGGCGCCGGCGAGGAGCACGCCGAAGTACGCCTCGAGGAGCTCGTGGGTGTTGCCGCCGAGCCAGGCGACCCGGTCGCCGGCGGTCACCCCGAGGTCCCGCTGGAGCCCGAGGGCGAGACGATCGCACCGGTCGGCGAACCCCGCGTAGGTGTCGCGCCGGTCGCCGTCGATCACCCCGATGCGGTCGGGGAACAGGGTGCGGGCGCGGGCGAGGAAGTCGAGGGGGGTGAGGGGCAGCTCCATCAGGCGACCCACTCCCCACGTCGTTCGAGCACCTCGCGCAGGACCCCCGGCCGATCGGTCATGATGCCGTCGACCCCGAGGTCGAGGAGGCGCTCCATCTCGGTGGCGTCGTCGATGGTCCAGACGTGCACCTGGAGGCCACGGCGGTGGACGAAGCGCACGAAGCGCTCGTCGACGATGGTCAGGCGTCCCTGGCGGACCGGGACCTGGACGCAGGCGGCGTGCAGGGCGCCGACCGGGACGCCGACGCTTCCCATGCGGGCCCGGAGGATGCCTGCGGGCCCGTGGGACCAGCACAGACGGGCCCCGAGCCGCTGGCGCAACCGGGCGAGGCGGCGGTCGGAGAACGAGCCCACGCACACCCGGTCGATGGCGCCCGTGCGCTCGATGGCATCGGCCAGCGGGCCCACCGCGCCGTCGTGCTTGGGGTCGATGTTGATGCGGAGGTCGGGCCAGGTGCCCAGGAGGTCCTCGAGCCGGGGGATGGGCTCGGTGCCGTCGACGCGGGCCGCCCCGACCTCCGACCAGGGCAGTTCGGCCACGACGCCGGTGCGGTCGGTGACCCGGTCGAGCACGTCGTCGTGGAAGGCCAACAGCACGCCGTCCGCCGTGACGTGGACGTCGGTCTCGATGTAGCGATAGCCGAGCTCGACGGCCCGCGCGAACGCGGGCATGGTGTTCTCCGGTGCGTCGCTCGCCCCGCCGCGGTGGGCGAAGGCCAACGGCCCGGGGTGGTCGAGGAAGGGCCATCGGCTCGCCATCGCGCCCGACGCTACCCGGCGGATCGAACGGGCCGGCCCCTGTGGGAGCCTGGTCCGGTGGAGGTGCTCACCGACGGCGGTCGGACCCGTTGGCCGGCGTCGAAGCGACGGACGGCTCGTGTCCTGGCCGCGGGCATGGGCGCGGCCACGGCGTCGGCCCTGCCCCCCTTCCTGGTGGGCGCGCTGGCGGTGCAGCTCCGCGACGATCTCGGATTCGACGCCGCCGGGCTCGGCCTGGCGATCAGCGCCTACTGGCTCTCCTCCGCGTTGTGCTCTGCGGTACTCGGGCGCGTCGCCGAGCGCCTGGGCGCCCGGCGTGCCCTGCGCATCGGGCTGTGCGCCAACGTCGTGGTCCAGCTCTCGATCGCGGCCCTCGCCCGCACGTGGGGCGCGCTCGTGGTCGTGCTGCTCCTGGGCGGAGTCGTCAACGCACTGATCCAGCTGGCCGTGAACGTCCTGTTGGCCCAGGAGATGCCCCCACGGCGACTCGGTCTCGCCCTCGGTGCGAAGCAGTCGGCCATCCCGATGGGGACCCTGCTGGCCGGATTGGCCGTTCCGGCCCTCGCGCTCACGGTCGGCTGGCGCTGGGCGTTCGTGGCCGGTGCCGCGTTGGGCCTGGCCGCGCTGGCCGTGCTGCCCGATGTGCGGCGCCCACCCGTGGCCGCGGCCGACCGGCCCCGCATCGGGGACCGCCCACTCCTGCCGCTCGTCGTGCTGGCGGTGGCCGGCGCCCTCGGTGCCGCCGCCGCAGGTGCACTCGCCGCCTTCCTCGTGTCCGGCGGGGTCGAGGCCGGGATCGCCGAGGGCGCCGCCGGGCTGCTGCTCACCGTGGGCAGCGGGTGCGGGATCGCGGTGCGACTCGTGGCGGGCCTCCGTGCCGATCGCCGCCCGGGTGGCGAACTGCGGGTCGTCGCCTTCATGCTGGTCGGCGGGGGTGTGGCCTTCCTCGCCTTCGCCACGGGGCTCGCAGGGGCCTATGTGCTGGCCACCCCGCTCGCGTTCGGGGCCGGCTGGGCATGGCCCGGCCTGTTCAACCTCGCGGTGGTGCGAGACAACCCGGACACGCCGGGCGCGGCCACCGGGGTCACCCAGACCGGCATCTACATCGGTGCGCTGGCCGGGCCGCTCGCCTTCGGCGCCATCGTGGACCGCGCCGCCTACGGCCCCGCCTGGGTGGCGACGGCGGTGTGCTCGCTGCTCGCCGCCGGCGCCATGGTGGCCGGTCAGCGCCTCCTGCACCGGCGCGCGCCGGGCCCACCGCCGGCGGTACCGTGACGCGGGTGGAGGCCGAGGATCGCTTCGTCGGGCTGGTCGGGGGGCCCGAGCCCGAGCTCCCCCTCGACGAGGCCATGCTGCTCATCGCCGCGCAGGCCGACCCCGGCGTCGACGTCGACCGCCACCTCGGGACACTGGACGAGCTCGCCGCAGGGTGCCCGGCGCCCACCCTCGACGCGCTCGTGCGGTACCTGTTCGTGGACCTCGGCTTCACGGGCAACCGAGACGACTACTACGACGCCCGCAACTCGTACCTCGACCAGGTGCTCGATCGGCGCCTGGGCATCCCGATCTCGCTGGCCGTGCTGGCCATGGTCGTGGGGCGGCGGATCGGCGTTCCCCTCGTCGGGGTGGGGATGCCCGGCCACTTCCTCGTGCGGGACCAGGTGCTCCCCGGGGTGTTCGTCGACCCCTTCCGTGGCGCCGTGCTCGATGCCGACGGCTGCGCCCGGGTCTTCCGGGCGCTCCACGGCCCGGCGGCGTCGTTCGACGAGCGCTACCTGGATCCCGTGGGGTCGCGCGCCATCCTCCGGCGGGTGCTGGCCAACCTGGCCACGGTCCATCGAGCCGCCGGGGCCCGAGCCGCCCTCGTCGGCGTGCTGCGCCTGCGCGCCGCCATCCCCGGAGCCACCGCCGGCGAGCGGCGAGAGCTGGCGGAGGCGTTGGCCGCGGCCGGGCAGTTCACGGCTGCGGCCGACGTGCTCGATGCCGTCGCCGACGGGGCGACGGATCACGGCGCGGCCGCCGACCGCTCGGCGGCCGCCCGCCACCGGGCGAGGCTGAACTGATGATCGACCAGGGCCTCAAGCGCTGCCTCGGGCAGATGATCAAGGGCGTGCAGGTCGTCGGGGCCGTCCACGACGGCGTGGCCCGGGCGTACTGCTCCCACTGGGTCTGCCAGGTCTCGTTCGAGGCGCCCATCCTGCTCGCGTCGGTGTCGCCGAAGCACGACACCCACCCGCTGATCGTGGGGTCCGGGCGCTTCACGGTGTCGATCCTGGCCGCCGACCAGATCGGCGCGGCCCAGTACTTCTCCTATCCGGGCCGAAAGTTCCGCTACGTCGCCGACGAGCTGTTGACCGTCGACGACGGACGGGTGGGGGTGCCGGACTCGATCGCCTGGCTCGACTGCGAGGTGCTCGATCGGGTGTCCGAACTGCCGGGCGCCGGCCCGCTCGACCACGACCTCTTCTTCGCCCGGGTCACCTCGGTCCAGGAGGGTCGGCTGGGTGCGCCACCCCTGCTGTACAGCTCTCGCCTGGGCTGGCGGGCGACGGGGGACAAGGCCCGCGAGCCCGGCGTGTCGATCCGCGACGAGCTGCTCGCCCGCCTCGGCGAGAACGCGGACGACGACGGGGCGGGCGGGGTGGACGGGGCCGGGTAGTGGCGTTCCTGGTCATGGGCGTCGTGTCGATCCTGGCCTTCACCTGGTTGCTCGTCATGCTGCGGTCGACCCGCGAACGCCGTGCCGCAGCCGCCGCGACGACGGCCCTGCTGGTGGACGACGACGGGGTGGAACGCCGCCTGGCCGACGGCCGACGAGAGTCGGTGGCCTGGCGGGACGTCGTGGAGGTCGAGGTCATCACCACCGACACGGGGGTGCACCGCGAGGACGGGGCCCTCATCGTGCTCGCGGTCGACGACGTGCGCGGCTGCATCGTGCCGAGCCGGCTCGCGGCCGAGCACGGGGTGATCGACCGCCTCACCCGCCTCCCCGGGTTCGAGCACCGCCGCCTCGCCGAGGCGCTGGAGGTCCCGCCGCCGTCCCGCACCACCTGCTGGACCCGCCCTCGCTCCTAGAGAATGCTGGTCGGAGCCGGCTCGTGCAGGTGCCCCGTCTCGTTGATGCTGGCGATGCCGCGGGCGCCGCTGCGGGCGGCGTGCACCCGGCTGACGCTCGTGTAGCCAGGGTGGAAGAACATGGCCTGTCCGAGGCCGAGGACGTGGGCCAGGTAGACGTTGATGACCCCGCCGTGACACACCACCGCCACCTCACCGCCGGGGTGGGCAGCGACGATCCGGTCCATCGCGGCGAGCAGGCGAGACGCGAACGCGGCGCCCTCGTCCTCGCCCGCCCAGGTGCCGTCGACGAGCTCCTGGTAGCGAGGGTCCCCCTCGGCCTTCAGCTCCTCGAGGGGGATGTAGGCGTCGGCGTCGCGGTCCCACTCGGCGAGGTCGTCGTCGACCAGGACGTCGACGCCCAGGGCGGCGGCGAGCGGGGCCGCGGTCTCGCGTGCGCGGCGGAGCGGGCTCGACCACACGGCCTCGATCGGACCTCCTCGCAGCCAGTCGGCGAGACGTCGGGCCTGGTCGTGGCCCTCGGCGGCCAGGCCGGGATCGGCTGCGCCGGTCGCGCCCTCGACCCGCAGGGGCAGGGCGTGACGGATCATCCAGAGCTGCATTCCTCGCGGTCCTCTCCGAAGCGTGGCGAAAGCATGGCCCGATCGCCGTGGTCGTCGCCCTAGCGTGGAGGGCCATGGCCCGTCGCACCAAGATCGTCGCCACCATCGGGCCCGCGTCCGAGTCGCCCACGGTCATGCAGCGCATGGTCGAAGCAGGGATGGACGTCGCCCGCCTGGGGCTCGCCCACGACACGCTCGACCTGCAGATCGAGCGGTTCTTCCGCCTCCGCGCCGCCGCCGAGGCGGCCGGACGGCCCCTCGGCATCCTCGTCGACCTGCCCGGTCCCAAGGTGCGGGCCGGCGCGTTCCCCGAAGGCGGCCTCGAACTGACGGAGGGCCAGCGCCTCCGCCTGGTGCCGGGGACGGGCCGCTCGAGCGCCGAGGTGGTCGAGGTCGATTACGAGGGCCTCCTCGACGACGTCCAGGTGGGGGACACGCTGATGTTCGGCGACGGCTCGGTCGTGGTGGCCGTGCGCGAGCGCGACGGGGGCGCCCTCTCGGTCGAGGTCGACCACGGGGGCCACCTCGAGGGTCGCCCCGGGGTCCACGTCCCGTCCGATCGCCTGCGCACGCCCACCCCCACGCCGGCCGATCTGCGCATGCTCGATGCCTTCGTCGAGGTGGGGGTCGACATCGTCGCGGTGTCCTTCGTGCGCTCCGCCCACGACGTGCGCCGCGTGGGGACCGAACCCCATCCTCGCGGCCCTCTCGTCGTCGCCAAGGTCGAGACCCGCGCCGCGGTCGACAACCTGGAGGGGATCGTCGCCGAGTCCGGGGCCATCATGGTGGCCCGCGGTGACCTGGGTGCCGAGTTCCCCATCGAGGAGCTGCCCCACCTCCAGAAGCGCATCATCCGCAAGTGCATCGCCCTGGGGCGCCCGGTGATCACCGCCACCCAGATGCTCGAGTCGATGATCCACGCCGGCACGCCGACCCGGGCCGAGGCCTCGGACGTGGCCAACGCGGTGTTCGATGGTTCGAGCGCGGTGATGCTGTCCGGGGAGACCGCCATCGGCCACGACCCGGTGGGCACCGTGCGGACCATGGCCCGCATCGCCGGCCGTGCCGACCAGGAGTTCGACTACGCCGGCTGGGCACCGCAGCTCTCCCAGCTGCACAGCGGCGGGCAGGGCGCCGGCGACGCCCAGGTCACCGACGCCATGACCATGGCGGCGTGGCGGGCGGCCACCGAGGTGCGCGCCTCGGCCATCCTCTGCCTCTCCCGCAGCGGCTTCACCGTGCGGGCCATCGCCCGCTTCCGGCCGCAGACCAAGATCCTGGGGTTCTCCGGCGACGAGCGCACCGTGCGCCAGCTCACCTTGAGCTGGGGCGCCACCCCCATCCCCCTGCCCGACCACGGTGACGTGCACAGCCAAGTGGAGGCGGCCATCGAGATCGCCCGGGCCCGGGGCCACATCCGCTCCGGTGACACGGTCGCCGTCCTCGCCGGCAGCCACGGCGGGTCGACCGCCACCGACCAGCTCCGGCTCGTCCACGTCGCCTGATCGGACCATGGGCGTGCTCGAGCGACTGCGCACCGGCAAGGTCGCCTTCGTCCTGAGCGGGGGTGGAAACCTCGGCGCGATCCAGGTCGGCATGCTCCGGGCACTGGTCGAGCGGGACATCCGCGCCGACATGGTGCTCGGCTGCTCGGTCGGGGCCCTGAACGGTGCGGCCTACGCCGCGGACCCCACTCCGGAGGGCATCGGCCGCCTCGAAGCCCTGTGGCGCAGCATCGACGACGACGCGGTGATGCCGAGCAGTTGGCTGCCGACCCAGCTCATGTTGGCCCGCCGCCGGCCGGCGGTGCACGACAGCGTGGGCCTGCGCGCCCTCGTCAGCGACGCCCTGGGCGTGGACCGCTTCGAGGCGCTCCAGGTGCCGTTCCAGTGCGTCGCCACGGCGGTCGAGCCCGCGGCGGAGGCCTGGTTCAGCTCGGGCCCACTGGTCGACCCGATCATGGCGTCGGCGGCCCTGCCCGGCATCTTCCCCCTCGTCCAGATCGGCGACCTCCGCTACATGGACGGCGCCGTGGTCAACGACATCCCGGTCACCAGGGCCCACGAGCTCGGCGCCCGCACCATCTACGTCCTGCACGTCGGCACCCTCGACCGCCCGTGGCTCGATCCGAAGCGGCCCTACGACGTGATGGTCCAGGCGTACTGGATCGCCCGGCGCCACCGGTACCACGAGGACCTCGCCGCCCTGCCCACCCGGGTCAACGTGATCGTGCTGCCGGTCGGCTCGCCGCCCCGGTTGAAGTACAACGACTTCAGCCACAGCGACGAGCTCATCACCCAGGCCTACGCGGCCACGGCCGGGCTCCTCGACGCCGCACCGGCGAGGGGTCGCCGGGGAGCGAAGCCACCACCGGCGCCCCTGGGCCCCGATCCGACGTCGACCGGCGCAGCCGCCACGACGTCCGCGACGGCATCGCCCGGAACGGTGGACCCCACGACGAAACCCGACGCCGACGGGTAGGTTCGCCCCGTGTCCGACGTCTCCTTCACCAACGGCCCGCCCGAGACCGTGCTCGATCCCGAGCCCGCCGAGCTGCGCGACGCCCTCGTGGCCGCGCTGGCCGCGCCGGAAGGGGAGCGCCGCGCCGCGGTGGCGGCGCTGGTGGCCGACCACCCGCGCTTCCTCGACGGCTGGGCGCGCCTCGGCGACCTGGGCCGCGACCCCATCGAGGCCTATGCGGCCTACCGGGTCGGCTACCACCGCGGTCTGGACCGTTTGCGACAGAACGGCTGGCGAGGCTCGGGGTACGTGCGCTGGGAGCACCCGGAGAACCGTGGCTTCCTGCGGGCGCTCGACGGCCTGCGCCGGTGCGCCGGCGTGATCGGCGAGCAGGACGAGGAGGAGCGCTGCGCGCTGTTCCTGCGCCAACTCGACCCCGCGTGGCCTCCGTCCGAGCTGGTGTGACCGGAGGGATACACCCGCCTGGCTAAGGTCGGCATCGGGGCCCCACCTGGGCTCCCTCCTCGAACCCTGGCCTCCCCCGGCTGCGGCGCTGAGGATCCTCGACGCCGGCCCCCCGGCGTCGCGTGGGCGGTGGATCCCGTCCTCGCGTCGAACCCCAGGAGCATCGATGAACACCAGCACCTCGCGCCGCTTCGGCGTGCCCTTCGCCGCCGCCGTTCTGGGCGTCCTCAGCGGCGCCCTCCTCTTCGGTAGCGGCCTCGCCCTGGCCCAGGAGGCGCCGGAGTCCGGCGTCGGCGTGGCCGAGGCCCTCGCCGGTCCCAACACGGTGAACAGCGCCGCCATCGTCAACGGCTCGGTCACCGGCACCGACATCGCAAACGGCACCATCGGGCGTGGCGACATCAAGCCCACCGTCACCCCCATGTGGGCCCACGTGGACGCCGGTCCGACCACCGTCGCCGTGGTCGACGGCAAGGGCGTCACGACGGTCAACCGCCAGGGCACCGGCATCTACCGCGTGATCTTCAGCCGCTCGGTGCTGGACTGCGCCCTGGTCGCGACCCGCTCGGACAACGACGACGGCATCTCCAGTGCCGGGCAGATCTCGGTCGAGCTCGAGAACGTGAACACCCTTCCCAACAACGCATGGGTGCGCACGTTCGCCGCCAACGGTGGCCCCGCTGACACCGAGGAGGACGAGGGCTTCAGCATCGTCGCCTTCTGCGGCTGACGCCGCCCTGATCCGCGAGACGGTGCCTGCCGACCCTTCCGGTCGGCGGGCACCGCCGCGCCGGGACCACGATGGTCGCCACGGGCGGGCGCACGGGCACGAGGTGTCCCGACCACTTAGAGTGCCCGATGTCACAGAGCAGGGCGGCCACGACCGGCCGTCACGAACCAGGAGAACCCATGCCCAAGCTTCGTTCCCTCGGCGTCCAGGCGGCCTCCGCCGCAGCCGGCGCCGTCATCGCCGTCGCCCTCCTCGGCGGTGGCCTCGCCTCGGCCCAACAGGCGCCCGAGTCCGGCACCGGTGTCGCTGAGGCGCTCGCCGGGGCCAACACGGTGAACAGCGCGGCGATCATCAACGGGGCCGTCACCGGCACCGACATCGCCAACGGCACCGTCGGGCGCAACGACCTCAAGCCGAACGTGGTGGCTCGTTGGGCGAAGATCAACGCCGGCATCGCCACCGCCCTGCTCAGCGGCCGCGGCGTCGAGTCGGCCTTCCGCAACTCGGCCGGCGTGTACCGGGTGCGGTTCTCCGAGCCCGTGGGCAACTGCGGCTGGACCGCCACCATCAACGACAACGGCGCCGGCATCGTCAACGGCTCCCGCGAGATCTCGGTCGAGGGGTCGGCCCTCGAGCCCACCGACCTGATCGTGCGCACCTACAACAGCGCCGGTGCCGCGGCCGACACCGACGAGACGGACGGCTTCACGGTCACCGTCGACTGCTGAACGGACGACCTGTCTTCGGCGCCCCGTCCCTCGCGCAGGGGCGGGGCGCCGTCGCGTCCGGGCGCCCGGGCCTAGATTCTCGCCATGGCCGCCACCGCGTTCCCCGCCGAGGGCACCTCGCCCGACGACCTCCTCGCCGAGCTCCGCTCCGCTCGTGGGGACGACCTCGACTGGCGCGGCGGGAAGGCCTTCAGCCTCGTCTACAACGTGGGCGACGAGGGTCTCGAGACGGTGCTGCACGACGTCGCCGCGCTGTACCTCCACGAGAACGCGCTGAACCCGTTCGCGTTCCCGAGCCTGTTGAACATGGAGCAGGAGATCGTGGCCATGGCCGCCGACCTGCTCGGCGGGAGCGCGAACGCCGGGGCGCTGACCTCCGGGGGCACCGAGAGCATCTTCCTCGCGGTCCAGACGGCCCGCGAGCACGCCCGGACCGCCCGGGGGATCGCCGAGCCGCAGATCATCACGGCGAACACCGCCCATCCGGCGTTCGAGAAGGCATGCCACTACCTCGACGTCGAGCGCATCGTGGTGCCCGTCGGCGCGGACCTGCGCCTCGACGTGGAGGCGGTGGCCGACGCCATCGGGCCGCGCACGGCACTCGTGGTCGGCTCGTCGCCGTGCTACCCGTACGGCGTCATCGACCCCATCGCCGACCTCGCGTCCCTGGCGGAGTCGAGGGGGGTGCTCTGCCACGTCGACGCGTGCCTCGGGGGGTGGCTCCTCCCGTTCTGGGAGCGCCTGGGCGAGCCGGTGCCGCCCTGGGACCTGCGGGTGCCCGGGGTGACCTCGCTGTCCGCCGACGTGCACAAGTACGGCTACACGTTCAAGGGTGCCTCGGTGGTGCTCTACCGGGACCGTGCCCTGCTCCAGCACCAGTTCTTCCTCTTCGACGACTGGCCGGGCGGTCTGTACGGGTCGGCCACCACCGCGGGGACGCGTCCGGCGGCGCCCATCGCCGGCGCCTGGGCGGCCATCCGCTACCTGGGCCTCGAGGGCTACCTCCGTCTGGCGGGCCTCGTGCGCGACACCACCCGCACGTTCCAAGAGGGGATCGGCGCCCTCCCCGGCCTCGCGGTCACCGGTGACCCGGACATGTCCGTGTTCGAGTTCTCGTCGTCGACCGACGACATCGCCGCGATCGGCGACGTCATGGACGACCGCGGGTGGAAGCTCGACCGCCAGCAGGGCGGCTTGCACCTGATGGTCTCGCCCGGCCACGCCGCCGTTGCGGACCGCTTCCTCGACGACCTCGCCCACGCGGTCGCCCACCACGGGGAGTCGCGGGGCACCGACGCCGTGTACGGAGGCATCGCCTGAGCTTCACCGGCGTCGTCCTCGCCGGCGGCGCCAGCCGTCGCATGGGAGCGGACAAGGCGTTGCTCGTCGTCGACGGTCGGCCCCTGGCCCGCCGGACCGCGGACGTACTGCACGACGCCGGCGCGGCCGAGGTCCTGGTGGTCGGCGGTGACGCCGCGGCCCTGCGCGCCCTCGGTCTCGACGTGGTGGTGGACCGCCATCCGGGTGACGGCCCGCTCGGGGGCCTGGTGACCGCGCTCGACGCCGCCGCCGAGGAGCTCGTGGCCGTGCTCGCGTGCGACCTCCCGTTCGCGGCGCCGGCCGGGGTGGCCGCCGTCGTCGACGCCCTGGCGGGCGACGAGGGAGCCGCGTGGGCCGCACCCGTGAGCCAGGGGCAGCGCCAGCTCCTGCACGCCGCGTACCGGCGGAGCCGTCGGGCCCATTGGGCCGAGGCGTTCGCTGCCGGCGAGCGCTCGCTCCGACGTCCCGCCTCCCTGGTGCCCGGAGTCGAGGTGGGCGACCTCGAACCGGCCTGGCTCCTCGACGCCGACACCCCGGAGGATCTGCCCCCCCGGGGAGGGTGACCAGTACGCTCACGGCGGGCCGGACGACCGCCGGCCGATTCGTTCCCTCACCCGGAGGCCGTCGTGGACGCGCAGGTACCCGAGATCGACGTCGACACGCTCGCGCAGCGACGTGAGGTGCCCCTCGTCGACGTGCGCGAGGTGGCCGAGTACGAGGAGGTGCACGTCCCCGGGGCACAGCTCCTCCCCATGAGCGAGCTGGCGGACCGCGTGGACGAGGTGCCGGCCGGCGGCGAGGTGTTCATCATCTGCCGCTCGGGTGGCCGGAGCCTCAAGGTCGCCGAGTTCCTCCGCGCCCAGGGCGTCGAGGCCACCAACGTGGCCGGAGGGACCCTGGCGTGGGTCGAGGCGGGTCATCCCACCGCCAGCGGCATCGAGCCGGGTTGAGTAGGCCCGCGTGACCGGTCCCGCCCTCGGCCTCGTCGACGACGACGCCGCGTGGCGAGCGGTGCTGGACCAGCTGGTGGACGAGCCGCGCTACGCGGTCGACACCGAGTTCCACCGCGAGCGCACCTATTACCCCAAGCTCGCGCTGGTGCAGATCGCGTGGTCGGACGGTCTCGTGCTCGTCGACCCACTGGCCGTCGACCTCGGCCCGTTGGCGAAGGTCCTCGACGGCCAAGGCGTAGCGGTCATGCACGCCGCCGGCCAGGATCTCGAGGTGCTCCACCACGCCTGCGGCACGGTGCCCGCCCGGCTGTTCGACACGCAGTTGGCCGCCGGCTTCGTGGGGATGTCCACCCCGTCGCTCGCCTCGCTGGTCGAGCGCGAGCTCGGGTTGAAACTCGAGAAGGGCGACCGGCTCACCGACTGGCTGCGACGGCCGCTCTCCGAGGATCAGCGCCGCTACGCCGCGCTCGACGTCGCCCACCTGTTCGAGCTGCAGGATCGGCTGCTGGCGCAGCTGGGCGACGCGGGCCGGGTCTCGTGGGCCGAGACCGAGTGCGAGCGTCTGCGCACCAGCGACCCGTGGGTGCGTGAGCCGGCGGACGCCTGGCGTCGCATCAAGGAGGTGCGCCAGCTCCGGGGCCGCACGCTGGCCGTCGCCCAGTCCCTGGCGGCGTGGCGCGAGCGGCGGGCCGCCACCATCGACCAGCCGGTCCGCTTCGTCATGCCCGATCTCGGCCTCGTCGGCGTGGCCCAGCGGGCGCCCCGCAGCGTCGACGAGCTGCGCAAGGTGCGGGGCATCGACGACCGCCACACCCGCGGGGCGGCCGCCGAAGGGATCCTGGCCGCGGTGGCCGAGGGCCTCGAGCGGCCCCCGCCGCCGCCCCGTGAGGACGCCCCGGCCGAGCTCGCCCGCGAGCTGCGGCCCGCGGTCGGGCTGGTCTCGGCGTGGGTGAGCCAGCTCGCCCGGGATCTGCGCATCGACACCACGATCCTGGCCACCCGCGCCGATCTCGAGGCGCTGCTGCGGGGCGATCCCGACGCCCGCCTCGCCCACGGCTGGCGCGCCGAGGTGGCCGGTGGCCCCATCCGGGACCTCGTCGAAGGCCGCGCCGCGCTGGCCTTCGACGGCAAGGGCGGCCTCCTCCTGGAGCGCCGCTCGCACGAGGCGCTGTAGCCGGGCGCGGTGTTCGGGCATCCGGCCCCGGGCGTCTACCGCCCGAGCACCGATCCGGCGAGGATGATGAGGCCGAGCCCGGCGGCGACCACGGCGAAGCGGCGGTCGCCCTTGCGCAGCCAACGGTGACCCAGCCAGGCGAGTCGCACGAGCGGCACGCCGACGAGCACGACGACGACGAGTGCGCCCGCCACCCGGCGGGCTTCGCCGGGTAGGACGAGGGCAGCGGCCGCCAGGGCGAAGGTGGCGTAGGCGGCGACGCGCAGGAACCGGGCCAGGCGCCGCTGGCGTCCGGCGCGAGGGTCGTGGGGGGCGTCGGTCACGAGCGCACCAGCAACACCACAGCCACGACCGCGAGCAGGACGCTGATCGCCGCCCGCACCCGCGGCGGGGAGAGGCGCCGCTGGGCGGTGACGCCGAGGGCGCCCCCGAGCAACCCGCCGACCACGACGGCGCCCACCGCATCGACGTCGACCCTGCCCTGCGCGGCGAAGATCACCAGCCCGGTGGCGGCCGTGAACCCGGTGGTGAAGGTGGAGGTGGCGGCGGAGACCTTCACCGGGACGTGCATGATCTCGCTCATGACCGGGGTCTTGATGAAGCCGCCGCCGACGCCCGACAGCCCGGAGACGAGGCCGGCGCCGGCCATCGCGGCGAGGCCGGCGGGCACGCGACGGGCGCTGTAGGGCACGACGCCGTGGTCGGCGTGGTACGCCCCGGCGAGGGTGCCGGGCCATTCGCCCGCCACCTCCGCGTCGAAGGTGGGCTGCGGCAGGTTGCGCATGCCCTTGCGTCGGCCCGCCGCCAGTGCGGAGGCGAGGGCGACGACCGCGAGGATGCGGCTCAGTGTCGTGGCCGACAGCGCCGCCGAGGCCAGGGCGCCCACCAATACGCCCACCGACGCGGTCGTCTCCATGGTGACGCCCAAGCGGTGGTGGACGAGCCCTGACTCGAGCTGGGGGACCGCGGCGGCGAGCGATCCGGCGCCGGCGACGAGCAGGCCAAGCGGTGCCGCCTCCACCGGGTCGACGCCGAGGAGGACGAGGACCGGCACGAGGAGCACGGCGCCGCCCAGACCGCCCAGCGCGCCCAGGCCGGCCGCCACCATGGCGAGCGCGACGAGGGCGAGGGCGGGTGGCACGGGGCTCAGGCCGAGGGGTCGAGCACGACCGCCCCCGATGGGCCGAGCGCGCCGCGGAAGGGAGCGCCCTCGCCGGCACCGTCGGACGCCACCACCACGCGTCCGGGTGCGGGCACGTCCCGCTCATCGTCGGTGAAGTTCACGAGCACCAGGCGTCGGTCGTCGACGTCGTCGGCCGTGCGCTCGAAGGCGAGGATGCCGTCCGGGGCGTCGACCAGGGTGCAGGACCCAACGGCGAGGGCGGGGGAGCGGTGACGCTCGGCGAGCAGTCGGCGGTAGAGGTGCAGGATCGAGTCGGGGTCGCCGAGCAGGTGCTCGGCGCTCACCTCGTCGGGCCGGGGGGGCCAGGGGAGCCAGGGCTCGCTGCCCTCCCAGCCGTGCGGTGCGGCGCGCTCCCACGGGATGGGCGCCCGGCAGCCGTCACGCCCCCCGGGATCGACCTGGCGCTCGGGAGGGACGAACGCGTCCTCGAGGCCCAGCTCCTCGCCCGCGTACAGGAACGGGGTGCCCCGCAGCGTGAGCAGCAGCACCGCCGCGGCGCGAGCCCGTGCCTCCGTGCCGTAGCGGGTGCGGTGGCGCGCGTTGTCGTGGTTGGAGAGGACCCAGGTGGGCCAGGCGCCCCGGGGGCCGAGCTCGGCCTCGGCCCGCTGGATCTGGCTGCGCCAGGCGTCGCGCTCCCAAGGGCAGAACAACGGCGGGAAGTTGAAGGCGAGGTGGAGCTCGTCGCCGTTGCCGTAGTGCTCGGCGACCAGGTGGGTGTCGAGGAGGTAGACCTCGCCCACCATGACCCGATCGCCCGGGTAGCCGTCGAAGAGGCGCCGGAGGTCGCGCAAGATCGCGTGGGTGCGGGGGTCGTTGTTGAGCGCGGAGTGGGGGATGGGGATCAGCTCGGCCGGGTCGTCCGGGAGGGCGGGGTCCTTGCCCAGTGCGTGCACCACGTCGACGCGGAAGCCGTCCACCCCTCGGTCCAGCCAGAAGCGGACCACGTCGGCCATGGCCTCGCGGACCTCGGGGTTCTCCCAGTTGAGATCGGGTTGCTCGGGCAGGAACAGGCGCAGGTAGTACTGGCCCGAGGCGGCGTCGTACGTCCACGCCGGGCCACCACCCCAGGTCTCGACCCAGTTGTTGGGTGGACCGCCGTCAGGAGCGGGGTCACGCCAGACGTACCAGTCCCGCTTGGCGCTGTCGCGGCCCGAGCGGGACTCGACGAACCACGGGTGCTGATCGGAGCTGTGGTTCGGAACCCAGTCGACGATGACCTTGAGTCCCCGGTCGTGCGCGCCGGCGACGAGTGCGTCGAAGTCGTCCAGCGTGCCGAAGAGGGGGTCGACGTCGCAGTAGTCCGACACGTCGTAGCCGAAGTCCGCCATTGGGGAGCGGTAGAACGGCGACAACCACAGCGCGTCGACCCCCAACCACACCAGGTGGTCGAGGCGGGCGGTGATCCCGGGGAGATCGCCCACCCCGTCCCCATCGCTGTCGGCGAACGACCGGGGGTAGATCTGGTACACCACCGCCGACCGCCACCACGGCTCGTCCCCGTCCATCTGCGGGATGCTAGGGGGTGGGGAAGGTCCGGGGGACCGGTCGCCCCGGATGCGTGGTCGCGCGGTGTGCAGGCGCTAGAGTGAGCAGTCCGAACAGCGGCCTCAATGGGGAGCTGGCCCGTGAAGAAGGGTCGACACCGTCGCTTCGAAGAAGCGCGAGCACTCAAGCGAACTGAACTCGATTTCGATCGCCTGCTCGATATCAAAGACGAACAGCCCTGCGCCGAGTGTGGCGCAGACCCGGGCCGCGACCACGCCTCGTGGTGCCTGGCCGAGGAAAACCGCGAAGACGACGACGGAGAGCTCTGGGTTCAGTGAGTTGACCGGCCCCTAGCCGATCCCGGCTGGGCCTCCGTTGCACCTTTCCGCGCCCGTACCACCAATGACTGCCACCTTTCGAAACGTCGCGCTCGTCGCCCACGTCGACCACGGCAAGACCACCCTCGTCGACGCGATGCTGCGCGCCACGGGCGTCTTCTCCGATCACGAGAAGGTCGCCGAGCGCGTCATGGACTCGGGCGACCAGGAGCGCGAGCGGGGCATCACCATCCTCGCCAAGGCCGCCTCGGTCGAGTGGAACGGCGTGCGCATCAACCTCGTCGACACCCCGGGCCACGCCGACTTCGGCGGCGAGGTCGAGCGGGCGCTCGCACTCGTCGACGGGGTCGTCCTGCTCGTCGACGCCGCCGAGGGGCCGTTGCCCCAGACCCGCTACGTGCTCTCGAAGGCGCTCGCCGCGCACCTGCCGGCGGTGGTGGTGTTGAACAAGGTCGACCGCTCGGACGCCCGGACCGCCGAGGTGCTCGACGAGATCTACCAGCTGTTCTTCGACCTCGAGGCCGCCGACCACCACATCGAGTTCCCCATCGTCTCCACGATCGCCCGGGACGGCCGTTCGATGGAGGGCGTGGGCCAGCCCGGTCCCGACGACGACCTGACCGCGCTCTTCGAGGCGATCGTCTCCACCGTGCCGGCCGCCACCGGGGACCCGACCGCACCGCTCCAGGCCATCATCACCACCCTCGACGCGTCCGAGTACATGGGTCGCCTGGCCATCGGCCGGGTCATCCAGGGCACCCTCGACGCCCGTCGGCCGGTCACGTTGCTGGGCGACGTGGACGACGCCCCCGTCACCCGGAAGCTCTCGCAGCTCATGGGTTTCGCCGGCGTCAGCCGCGTCGACGTCGAGGAGCGGGTCGCCGGCGACCTGTTCGTCATGGCCGGGTTCCCGGAGGTCGAGATCGGCGACACCATCGCCAGCCCCGAAAACCCGGTGGCCCTGCCCCGTCTGAGCGTCGACGAGCCGGTCCTGCGCATGACCTTCGGCGTCAACACCTCGCCCCTCGCGGGCAAGGACGGCAAGTACCTCACCTCCCGTCACCTGATCGACCGCCTCGAGAAGGAGGTGCTCGGCAACGTCTCCATCAAGCTGGCCCCCACCGAGTCCCCCGACCAGATCGACGTCGCGGGCCGCGGTGAGCTCCAGCTCGCGGTCCTCATCGAGGCGATGCGACGGGAGGGCTACGAGCTGCAGGTGAGCCGCCCCGTGGTCGTCACCAGGGAGATCGAAGGACACCTCCACGAGCCGCTCGAGCGCGGGGTCGTCGACGTGCCCGAGGAGTACGTGGGCACGGTCACCCAGGCCCTGGCGCCCCGACGGGGCATCGTGTCGGACCTGCGCCCCGGTGACGCCGGCCGGACGATCCTGACCTTCGAGGCGCCCACCCGCGGGCTGCTCGGCTTCCGCTCGATGCTGCTCACCGCGACGCGCGGCACCGCGCTCCTGCACCAGCACAACCACGGGTGGGTGCGTTGGGTGGGCGACCTGCCGGGTCGCCGCGGCGGCGCCATCCTGGCCGACCGCGCCGGCGTGGCCACGGCCTACGCACTCGACAAGCTCCAGTCCCGAGGCGAGCTGTTCATCGAACCGGGCGACGAGGTCTACGAAGGCATGGTGGTGGGCGAGAACTCGCGGGTGGACGACATGTCCGCGGACGTCACCCGGGCCAAGCAGAAGACGAACATCCGCACCCACGCCGCCGACGACGCCGTGAAGCTCCCGCCCCCGCGCGAGATCACCCTCGAGGTCGGCATCGAGCTCATCAAGGACGACGAGCTCGTCGAGGTGACGCCGAACAACATCCGCCTCCGCAAGCGCCTGCTGGCCGAGGCCGACCGCCGCAGAGCAGGTCGATAGGCCACTCGCGGTCCTCCAGCTCTCGAGGCCGCGAGCGGAGCGGAGCAGCGGCACCGACGCACCGGATGCCGAAGGCGGCCCGACGAAGGAGGGCCCAGTGTCAGGACGCCTGTTGTTCGGCCTGCTGCGCCCTGGCCACCTCGACCGCGACCTGGATGGCCCGGTCCACGTCGGCGGGCTCGAGCACGACGACCGTCGGTAGGCCACCGGAGCGCTCGCGCAGCGCGTACTCGGCCCGTTCCCGGTTGTCTTCGCGCACCCGCTCGGGCACGTCCACGAGCACCCCACCGAGCATCACGCCGTGGGGCCGGCTGCGATCGCCGAGACGGCGCGGGTGGTTGAAGCGGATGGGCCCCGAGTAGAGGATCCCCTCGAAGGCCCGGAACGGGGGCAGCTCCACGCCACGAGCCTCGAGACGATCGACGAGGGCCATGATCAACGCGTGCTGGGCCCGGGTGCGCCGGTCGCAGAACGGGAGGATGTCGTCGGCGGTGAGGGGGTCGGCCGCCCGGTCGAGCATCCGCAGTGCGGGCTCGTAGGTCTGGCGTCGACTGCCGGACCGGGTGCGCTTGAGGGCCCGGGGGCTCGGGCGGTCCCGGCTGACCGCGGACATGGCCCGGTGCTCCAGGAAGCGGATGGCCCGCATGCCGTTGTGGCGGGCCCGCCGCAGCGTGTCGTCGTCGTAGGACTGGGCGGACATCGAGTCGACCCCCCGCCCGGCGTCGCGGATGCTCACGAGCGCGGCAGCCAGGACTTGGTTCTCGGGGATGTCGTACGCACGTTGCGGCGACGAGCAGACGTACACGTCCTGGCTGCCGGCGCTGGACGAGCGTGCCGACATCGTCTCGCTCCACAGCACCGGGCCCCGCAGCTCGCCCCGGCACTGCTCGGGGGAGCTGGTGGTCGACATCGCCAACGACCGCAGGGTGTGCGGCATCATCGTCAGCAGGGTCTCGGCCTCGCCGCTGGTGGCCAGCATCGTGCCGGCCAGCTGGCGCACGACGTTGGGGGAGAGGCCCAGCACCGCGTCGACCATGGCCACCACGTCGAAGGGTCGGCGCAGGCGTCCCCAGAGCGCCCTCGTGGCGTCCGGCTGGCCGGCGCCCTGGAACTCAGCCGGCGACGCCACCTCAGAGGGTCAGCTCGACGCCGAGCACGCCCTGGATCGTGCGCTGGGCCTCGGCCTGCTCCTCCGGGTCGAAGAGCCCCTCGACCGTCCGGTACAGCTTCGTGGCGCGCAGGTCGTCGAAGCCCTCGAATTGGGGGAGGAAGTAGGCGTAGAAGACCTCGTACAGCAGCCGCGAGTCCGTGGCGCCGTCCTGCTTTCGCCGGGCGGCGTAGCGGGCCGCGTCGAGGTAGACGGCCGGGCCCAGGTCGCTGAAGTTCCGGAGGGGCAGGAGCTGGGTGACGATGGCGCCGGGGCCCTGGAGCAGCTGCTGGTAGGAGGCCTCGTCGGGGGTGCCCACCTCGATGAAGGCGAAGCGGCGCATGAGCGCGTACGACATCTCGAACAGGAGGTTCTTGTCGAACACGTTCATGGTGGCGATGATCCGCCAGCGGCTGGGCAGGCGGATCACGTCGGTGTCGCGTGGGGCTTCGGCCCCGGTGGGAACGAGCGAGAGGGGGTTGGGCTGGCCCTTTCGCTTGAACGGCAGCACCACGGGCTGACCCGAGAGCACGGTGAAGAGCTGCCCGAAGGCGCGGTCGAAGTTGGAGCGGTTGAGCTCGTCGATCACGAGCCAGCGTCCGGTCTCGATGGCCTCGACGAACAGCCCCGGGCGGTAGATCAGGCCCTCGGCGGTGGGCTGGAGCCCGCCGATGGTCTCGAAGGTCGTCCATTCGGTGGTGGCCGTCGTGGGCAGGTAACCGGTGCAGAGCATCGCCTGTTGGGCGACCTCCGCCGCCATGTAGGCCAGGGTGGTCTTGCCCGTCCCGGGGGGTCCGGTGAGGATCACGTGCTTGCCGGCGTCGATGGCCGCGACGAGCTGGTCGAGCACGTGATGCGGGAAGTACATCCCCGACTGGTCGGCCGCGGACTTCAGCTCTGCTGCGGTAAAGGAGCGCACGATCTCCTCGTCGGCCGTTTCGGCCGGGATTCTTAGGGTGCGTCCGAGGGTGGTGGCGTGCGCCTGCGGGCCGGGTGGGGGAGCGCGATCCCGTCGCGTCGGTCGGCGAGCACGTCGACGAGGTGCTGGTAGGCCGTCTCGCCCACCATCTCGACGATCTCGTCGCGGAGGGCCACGTACACGGGGCGCTCGCCCACGAACGCCAGGGAGTCCTCGGTGCACCACCAGTGGAACTCCTGGCCGCCGTCGCCCCAGTCCCGCCGCTTCCACTCCCGCAGGGTGGAGGTGACGTGGCCGTGCTCGTCGGCGTGGTCGACCAGGCGCAGCGGCAGCTGCCAGCAGACCTCGGGCTTCCAGTCGAGGGGCCGCTCGCCCCGGGCGACCGCTCCCTGGTGGAGGGCGCAGCCGGCGCCGGCGGGGTGGCCGGGCCGGTTGAGCATGATGCAGGCGTCGTCGGCCTGGCGGGTGACGGTGTCGCCCTCCTCGTCGACGTGGACGGCGCCTCCGGCGGCCGCCGCCTCGTCGTGGAACTGCCACTCGTCCGGGCCCAGTTCGGCGATGCGGGCCTCGACCCGGGACCGGTCGGCGTCGCCGGTGAAGTGGGCGCCGTACGAGCAGCAGCCCTGCTCGGCGTCGGCGGCCGGCCCGGTGAGCACCCCGGGACAGCCGCGTCCGAAGATGCAGTCCCAGTTGCTGGTGAGGAACGTGAGGTCGAACATCCACGTGCGGTGCTCGTCGTCGGCCTCGAACGACAGCCACTCGTGCAGGTCGTCGGGCGCCGTCACAGGCCGTGACCGTATCGGTCGATGGTCGCGGTCGGGCACACTGGGCCGGTGCGCGCCCGGACCCCCGTCGACGGTGACGCCGACGCCGGCCTGGTCGACGACCTGCGCCGGGCGATCGGCGCCGACGCCGTGCACGCCCACGCCCTCGATCGGGCGCTGTACGCCCGGGACGCCTCGACCATCGACGTCGGCGTCGCCGCGGCGGTGTGCTTCCCGACCGACACCGCCGGCGTGGCCGCATGTGTGCGGGTGGCGCGCCGCCACGGCCGACCCTTCGTGGCGCGCGGCTCGGGCACGGGGTTGGCCGGGGGCGCGGTGCCCCTCGACGGCGCGGTGGTGATCTCCACCACCCGCATGAACGCGATCCGGTCCGTCGACGTGGACCAGCGGGTGGCGTGGGTCGAGCCGGGGGTGATCAACCTCGACCTGACACGCTCGTTGCTGGCGCACGGCGTGCACTTCGCCCCCGACCCGTCGAGCCAGCAGGCCTGCTCGATCGGGGGCAACGTGGCCAACAACGCCGGCGGTCCCCACTGCCTCGCCTACGGGGTCACCAGCGCCCACGTGCTCGCGCTCGAGGTGGTGCTGCCCGATGCGACCGTCACCGTGCTGGGCCCCCAGGACGGCCTCGGTGACGTGCCCGGCCTCGACCTGCGGGGGGCGTTCGTGGGCTCGGAGGGGACGTTCGGCATCGCCACCGCGGTCGCCGTCCGACTCACGCCCAACCCCCCTGCGGTGCAGACCATGTTGGTGGACTTCGCCCGCGTCGAGGACGCCGCCGCGGCGGTCAGTGCGGTGATCGCGGCCGGGGTGGTGCCCGCGGCGCTGGAGATGATGGACGCCCGCATCACCCGGGCCGTCGAGGACTTCGTGCACGCCGGCTTCCCGACCGACGCCGCCGCGGTGCTGCTGGTGGAGGTGGACGGCCTGCCGGGTGGGGTGGCCGCCGACGCGGCCCTGGTGGCCGAGGTCGTGCGCTCCCACGGGGCCCGCACCGTGCGGGTCGCGGCCGACGATGCCGAGCGGGCGCTCCTGTGGAAGGGCCGCAAGACCGCCTTCGGGGCGGTGGCCCGCATCCTTCCCAACTACTACCTGCACGACACGGTGGTGCCCCGGTCGAAGCTGGTGGAGGTGCTCACCCAGATCTACGCCATCGCCGACCGCCACGACCTGCTGGTGATGAACGTCTTCCACGCCGGCGACGGGAACCTGCACCCGCTCCTGGTCTTCGACGCCCGGGTGCCGGGCACCCTGGACCGGGTCCACGCCGCCGGCGCCGAGATCGTCGCGGCATCGCTGGCGGCCGGCGGGGTCCTGTCCGGCGAGCACGGCATCGGCCTCGAGAAGCGGGACTTCATGGGCCTGCTCTTCGGCCCCGACGACCTCGACGCCCAGGCCCGCCTACGGGCGGCCTTCGACCCCGACGGCCTGGCCAATCCGGCCAAGGTGCTGCCCGCGGGATCGCGCTGCGCCGACCTCCAGCACGTCCCCGATGGGGTGTGGGTGTGAGGGCGGCGGACCGTGCCGTTGGGACCTTCGCGGCTGGGGGCGGCGCCGACTCGTCCTGGCACGTCGCTGCGCGGTGGCCGGGACCCGGCGCCGGCGTCGTTCGTGCCGGGGTGAGCGGGCGGGCCCTCGACCGGGGTCGGCGATGACGGGCCGGTCGGCGCTCGAGGCATTCGCGTCCGAGGTGGGCGCTGACGGGCCCGTCGCCGTCGTCGGGGGTCGCACCGCGTGGGACGTGGGTGGTGAGCCGGACGCCGACGTGCGCCTCGTCGCCGCCCCGGTGGGAGTCGTCGAGTACGAGCCCGCAGAGATGACGGTGCGGGTGGGCGCGGGCACCCCCGTGGCCGCCCTGCACGGGGTGCTCGCGGAGGCCGGGCAGATCACGGCGCTGCCGTCGGGGTCGGATGGCGCCGGCGCGACCGTCGGCGGCGTGCTCGCCGTGGGACGCAGCGGGCTGGACCAGCTGCGGTGGGGCCCGGTGCGTGACGCCCTGCTCGAGGCCCGGTACGTGTCCGCCGAAGGCCGCCTGGTGAAGGCCGGCGGCCCCACGGTCAAGAACGTCAGCGGCTACGACCTGTGCCGGGTGCTGGTCGGGTCGTTGGGCACGCTGGGCCTGCTGGGCGAGGTCGTCCTGCGGACCCGACCTGCGCCGCCGTGCTCGCGGTGGTTCGCCGGGGCGGCCGACCCGTGGTCGGTCCGTTCCGCCTTGTACCGGCCGGCGGCGGTGCTGTGGGACGGCAGCACCACCTGGGTGTGGCTCCAGGGCCACGAGGTGGACGTCGAGGCGGAGGCGGCGGTGCTGGGCGGTCTGGGCTTCTCGCCGGTGGACGGGCCGCCGGTGTTTCCGCCCCACCGTCACTCGATGGGCGCGGCGGCGCTGCGCACGGTCGCCGGTCCGTTCCTGGCCGAGATCGGTACCGGGCTGGTCCACCGCGAGGACCCACCGGCGCCGGCGGCGCTGCCCGATGCCGTGGTGGCGCTGAACCGTCGGGTGAAGGCCGAGCTCGACCCGACCGGCCGTCTCAACCCCGGCCGTGAACCCCTGCAGGCGATGGCGTGAGCCCCGCCGGGTCTCGTTCCGTGGTCGCACCGACGACCGTGCCCGTTCTCGAGGCAATGCCCCCCGGAATCCGGGGGCCATTGCCTCGACTTCGGCGGGGCGAGGGCCGACGGGCATCGACCGTGGTGGTTCGAAGCCGGGTCGACGATTCTGGGAAGCGAGAAGCCGGTCCCGGCGGATCCAGGCTTCCGAGAACGTACAGGCCGGCGCGCCGCTCTGGTTCTGGGAGCTTTGGAACCGCCGTGAGCGGCCTGAGGCTTCCGAGAACCGGGACGCTCCCTCGGGACCGCGCTCGCAGCCCGATCGGATGCGGGAGCGAGCACCAGACAGCCCCCGTCGGGTGCCGCGGGGGTGGTCCGGCGTGAGCGGGCCGCTCGGTCTCGACGACGATGCCCTGGCCACGTGCGTCGCCTGCGGGCTGTGCCTGCCGCACTGCCCGACCTTCCGGGTCACCGGCGACGAGGCGGCGTCGCCGCGAGGGCGCATCGCCGCGATGCGCCTGGTGCAGTGGCAGGGGGCGGCGGTCGACGCGGACTTCACCGCGGCCATGGACACCTGCGTGCAGTGCCGGGGCTGCGAGCCGGTCTGTCCCTCCGCGGTGCCGTTCGGGGCGCTCATGGAGGGCACCCGGGCGGCGCTGGCCGCCGACACGCCCTACCAGCCCTGGTGGCGGCGCCTCGGGTACCGACTGCTCGGCCACCACAGCCTCCTGCTGGCGGGGTCGTCGCTGCTGGCGGTCGCCCAGCGCCTCCGCCTCCTTCCCGTGGCGCCGGCGCCGGGTGCTGACCCGGGTGCCGGGTCGGGGCTTTCCGGGCGGCTGCCGGTGCTGCCCCGGCTGACCGTCAGGCGCGAGCCTCTCGAGGCCACGGGCGACGACGTCTGGCTGTTCACCGGGTGCGTGATGGACGCCTGGCAGCGCCCGGTGCACGCCGCCACGATGCGGGTGCTCGGCGCGGCCGGTGCCGGCGTCCGGCCCACGGGGGGAGCGGCGGGCTGTTGCGGCGCCCTGGCCACCCACGCCGGTCTGACCGACGTCGCCCGCGGGCAGGCCGAGCAGGTGATGGCGGCCGTCCCCGGTGACGCTCCGATCCTCGTGAACTCGGCGGGCTGCGGGGCGCAGCTGAAGGACTACGGCCACCTGCTCGGGACGCCCGAGGCGGCGGCCTTCAGCGCCCGGGTGCTCGACGTCCACGAGTGGCTGGCCGGTCGACTCGACACCCTGCCGGCGCCCGGTCCCTCGGCTGCGGCCGACCGGGTGGCGGTGCAGGACCCGTGCCACCTGCGCCACGTCCAGAAGCAGCACCAGGCCGTGCGGGACGTGCTGGCGCCCTACGTCACGCTGGTGGAGCTGGACGACGAGGGCCTGTGCTGCGGAGCCGGTGGGGCCTACTCGGCGACGCAGCCGGAGTTGTCGTCGGCCATCCGGGACCGCAAGCTGGGGGCCATCACTCGCGCCGGGGCCCCTGTGGTGGCCAGCGCCAACCCCGGGTGCGCCCTGCACCTCGCCGCCGCCGGCGTGGATGCCCGCCACCCGATGGAGATCCTCGATGCGCTCCTCCCGAACGCTCTCCCCGACGCACGACCGAAAGAAGGCTCCGATGGCCGGTGAATTCGACGAGATCCGTGGCCGCCTCGAGGGCATCGCCGAGGAGCTGGCCGACCTGGCCATCATCCGCCTGCGCGAGTCCATCGATGCCGGCGGCCATGAGCTGCCCGTGGACGAGAAGCGCCTCACCCGCGCCCGCCGGGCGGTGGAGAAGGCCATCAACCTCCTCCAGGAGCCCGACGACACCGACCCGTACCCGGACTGAAGGCGGAGCGGGCCGGGGCCGGTCTACGCCGTGTGCGGCCGGGCCACGAAGGCCTCGACCAGGTCGAGCTCGTCCGGGGTGAGCCCCCGCTCGGGGTCCGGCTCGATCAGCAGGCAGGGCACATCGATCGACGCGGCCCACACCTCGGCGTCGGACGGGATGGCCTCGTCGTCGATCCAGATGAAGGGCCGGCGCTCGAGCGCCACTTGGGCCTGCACCACCTCGAACTTCCACGGGCCGCCGGCGGTGGCGTCCATGGGGGGCAGGCCGGCGACGGGCAGGTCGGGCAGGTCCATCGCCGACCCGATGAGATCGGCGTCGGCGCCCCAGGTGGTCAGCCACCGCAGCTCGGCGTCGAGCGCGCCGAGCCGGGCCCCCAGACGCTCCGACAGGATCAGCACGTCGCCGAAGAGCTCGAAGGGCACGCCGTCGCCGAAGCCGTGGGTGGGGGACAGGGCGCTGACCGCACCGTCCACGTCGAGGTAGACGACGGGTCGGCTGGGCCTTGCCGCTCCGGCCGGGCTCACGGCCGGCACCATCCGAGGGTGGTGGCCGGGCGGCCCTGATCGGGTCCCGGACCGGCCGGGGTCATCCTCCGGTGGGTGAACGGGCGCACACGTCCATCCTGCCAGGACACCCGCCGATCGCCCGTCGTGCGCACCGGCCGGTCCTACGCTGCGTCGATGGCTCGCAAGAAGGCCGAACCGCTGCACGAGCCCGTGGCCTCCGAGAAGCAGCGTGACAACGTTCCGGCGAAGGCGCTGCCGCCGCTGAGCGCCTTCGACCGTCGATCCGACGGCGAACGTCTCGGCGCCTGCCCGAGCTGTGGTGGCGTGCGTTGGTGGGACAACCGGGCGAAGAAGCGGGCGGCGCAGGTGTCGTCCGACACACCCGACTTCACCTGCGTGCAGTGCCGGGCGCCGCACTCGGAGGACGACCCGCCCAACCCGGCGGGCGCGTCCGTGACGACGCTGGTGCCCGCCGAGCCGGTGGGGCGGACCGGACGATCCGGCAGCGGCGGGCAGTGCGCCAAGATCAAGGCGGACGGCACGCGCTGTCGTGGCGGCGCGATGGCCGGCAGCGACTTCTGCGGCCCGCACTCGGGCGCCGTCGGGGCACCGTCGAACCGCTGCCAGGGGACCACCAAGGCGGGCAAGCCCTGCGCCGCCGGCGCCCCGAAGGGCGAGCGCTTCTGCCCCGCCCACGCCTCGCAGGCGCCGTGATGATGCGGTCGGCCCGTCGGGCAGGTCGGCGGGTCACCCCGTCCACGCCGGATCGGCGTTCGCTCTCGAACGAGACCCGCTCGATGAGCGTGATCGGCCCGTGAGCACCGCAGATGGTCGACCGCTCGTCTCCGCCGAGGAGGCTGCCGCCCTCCTGGCGTGCACGGTCGACGAGTTGGAGCGATGGCGACGGGCCGTGCTCCCCACCGGCCCCCGCAAGCGGGCCGGCCAGGCCGACGACGAGTACCGGGCCGAGGAGATCGTCGCGGTCGCCGCCGGTCGGTGGCTCGAGAGCATCAAGCGCCGCGAGGCCCTCTCCATCGCGGCCCGCCTGGTCAGTGATCCACCCGCCGACGAGGCCTGGTGCATCCTCGTGACCTACCGCACGGTTCAACTGATCACCGACCCCGCCCACCCTGAGCTGGCCAAGCGCCGCTATGTGCGCGAGGTGGTCTTCCATCCCGATGCGCTCTACGTGGCGCTCCGCGAACGGGACGTGTGGCCGCCGGCGCCGGCGGCGCCCCGGGCCTGACCGGTCACGTCGTCGGCGAGGTTCTCTGCCGGGAACTCGAAGCCCGGCCGCCGACGTCTCACGAGGATGCGTCGGCTCGCGTTGCTCGTGCTCTTACTGGTCATTGCGGCGGGGTGCTCGTTCTCGGACGGCGGCGGCTCGGCGTCGTCGTCGGGCCAGTCATCGACGTCGACACTGCCCGAGATCGACGGGGCCGGCGACGAGGCGGCCCGGCTCGAGGCGGCCCGGGTCCGCTGGGAGGCGGCGGCGATCGACGACTACACGTGGTCGTTCACCCGGCTGTGCTTCTGCCCCGTCCTCAGCGCGGAGGTCAGGGTCGAGGACGGCGAGGCCGTGACAGAGTCCATCGACGTCGAGTTCGGGGAGGCGGACGAGCTCGACTTCGCCACCATGGATGAGCTCCTCTCCTTCCTCGCGCGCGAGATCGAGGACTCGGACGATGTCACCGTCGAGTACGACGCCGAGACCGGACGGGTCCTCCGCTTCGACGCCGACCGCATCGCCGAGGCCGTGGACGACGAGCTCGGCTACCAGGTCGACAGCTTCGTGCCCGCCGATCAGCGTCGCCCGGACCTCAGCGACGTCGAGCTCACCGAGTCCTACCCCTGCGGCCGCGGCTTCCAGGGGTCGAACGCTGCGCAGACCGTCGGCGTGACCCTCGAGATCGACCCGGCCGGTGGCCGGCCGCCGGCGGTCACCACCCTGCCCGACCCCCAGTGGACGGCCACGCTGCTGCGCGGCGAGCACCTCTTCGCCAACTGGTGCAACGACCTCGTCCAACCCGGTACCCCCGAGCGTCGCGTCGCCGAGTCGCTGCCCATCGTGGCGGGCACCATCACCATCGAACGCCCTGTGCCCGCCTTCGACCACTACGGCGCCGAGGTCACGGCCACCCTCACCGACCTGGTCGTCGAGCAACCCGACGGCACCCGGATCGACCTGCCCGACGCCGAGCTGGTCAACGAGAGCTGGGGCGGCGCCGCCGGCTGACAGCGTGTGCAGGCCGCCCCGCGTCGCTGCAGGGTGGCAACACAGGAGGCACGCCGCGGGAGGGACCACCGCGGCCCGGCGGATCGGGCTTGTGGCCGTCGTCCAGGCGAGCGTCAGCCTGGCGGACGTGGTGCCGTGCCCAGTTGCCCCCCAGGGCGCGACGCAAGACCTGCGAGGCACCCGGCGAAGGCGTTCTCGCGGTCCTCTGCGGCGACCGTTTCGCTGTAGGCCCGGGCGACGTCGGTCGGACTGTTGAGCACTCCGAGTTGCTCTGCCAGTTGCTCGGGTGGCGCCGTACTGCAGACCCGTTGGGCGGTGGCGAACGCCTGAGCGTCAGAGACGTCGAAGTCAGGCGACTCGTCGTTCGAGCACCCCGAGACGAGCGCGATGGTCAGGGCCACGACGGCCGCGGTCGTCAGCAGGGTGCGCACGGCCTGACGGTAACCGTCGCTGGGTGCTGGGAGGGCGCCGGTCGAACGGCTCGACCCACGACGAGCACCGATCACTCGACCGCCCGCTCTGAGCCCATTGTCTCCCGTAGCCCCTCCTGCCCGAGGCTGAGGATGCCGGTCGCTCACGCAGGGCCGGGTGACGGAACCCCCTGCGGTTCCTTCCACGGAGCCGAAGGAAGCCCATTGCATGGGCCAGGTTGGAGACGGCGGAATCCTCCAGCGGGTGGCGCGAGCTCGGGCGCCGACTTTCGATCAGAACGCCTTGCGCCAGCAGCTGTTTCGGGGTAGGGTGACCGAACACCAGTTCGCAGCCCTGGTCTGGCCCGGTTTTCCGTGATGGGTCGGCTGCCACTTCCCCGGACATCTCGCGTTTCTCGTGGTTGGGAGTGGTCGTCGTGCGTACTGAGTTGGTCGATGTGCACCAGGCAGCGGAGAAGCTCCGCGGCGTGGTCTGGGCGAACGAGCCGGTCGCCACATTGGAGGACTCCCTGGTGGGGTTCGCGCAGATCCGGGCCATGGTCGACGCCGCCGAGATCGAGTGCCTCGGCGTGTACGACGCGTCGAAGGAGTGGAAGGCCACCGGGGCGTTGTCGGCGGCGTCCCGGATCGCGGAGTTGACGTGTGGGCGTCAGGAGTCGATCGGGTGGCGGCGGGGTCTGGCCCGCAAGCTCCGGACCATGCCTCACACCGTGGCCGCGTTCGAGCTCGGCGACATCGGCCTCGAACACGTGTCGTTGCTGTGTCGGGCCAACCTGTTCGCGTTGGCGGTCGAGTTCGCCCGCGACGAGGCCATGTTGGTCGACAAGGCCCGCACCCTGCCCTACGACGAGTTCGCCCGGGAGCTCCGCAACTGGCGCGACGCGGTCGACCCGGAGGGCACCGAGCGCCGGGCCCTGTCCAACTACGAAGAACGACGGGTGCACGCCTCGGAGACCTTCGAGGGGATGGGCCGGTTGGACGGGTGGATGGAGCCGTTCGGGTTCCACCTGGTCAAGAACGAGCTCGACCGCCACTACCAGCTGTTGTTGGACGCCGAGTGGGCCGACGCCCGCGCCCGGCTCGGTGACGCCGCCACCGTGAACGACCTGGATCGCACCCCCGCCCAGCGCCGCCACGACGCCCTGGCCAACATGGCCGAAGCGTCCCGCGAGCACGGCGGCGTCGCCGCCGAGACCTCGCTGGGCACCACCGTGGTCTGCGACCACGCCACCTACCTGATCGCGTTGGCCAGGATCCTCGCCGCGATCCGCGGCGAGGACCCCAACCAGTACCGGTACCCGTTCGAACGGCGCTGCGAGTTCGCCGACGGCACCCCCGTCACCCCCGAACAAGCCGTCTGGGCCTCGGTCGCCGGGTGGATCGGCGTGCTCGCCGTCGACGAGAACGGCCACGCCCTCAACTTCTCGAAGACCCGCCGGTTCTTCACCGGCCGACCACGCGACGCCACGAAGCTCGCGTTCCCGGTCTGTGACCACGCGTCGTGTTCGATCCGGTCCGTGCACTGCGAGATCGACCACGTCATCGCCTGGGTCGACGGTGGCCTCACCGACGCCGCCAACGGCCGGCCCCTCTGCAAAGGCCACAACCTCTGGAAAGAACACCAGAGAGCCAAGAAACACGACCTGCCCGGCCAACCCCGGAAGCGACGAACCCAGCCCTGACCCGGGCCGCCGCACCACCACCTTCGAACCGACCGCCACCCACCAGGTGAGGCCGCCCCCACGCGGCCGACTACGGCGGCGGCGCGTTCCGGGCGCAGGTCGTCCAGACCGTCACCGTCGGGTAGCGGTCAGAAGGGGCGTTCCTGGGGGGCGAAGCGGTCCCAGCCGGTGTCGGGAAGGTCCGGCGGGGGAGGTTCGGGGACGGCCGGAGCGGGGAGCTCCTCGGGGTCGTCGAAGGCGCCGCCGGGCCCCTCTGCCGCGCCTTGCATGAGGCCTCGGCCGAACTTGCGAACGCTGAAATCACCGAGCGGCGCGAACAGATCGGCGAGGTCGAACAGCCACACGTCGGTGAGGCTAGTGGTTCAGCAATCAGGGGTGGGCGCCGTGGCCGGGCGGCAGGGGGAGGTCGGCGGGGGCCGACGGGAGGGCGTTCAGGGCGTCGATCAGGGTGCGGAGGCGGCCGTAGCGGTTGAAGTCGAAACGGATGCGCAGGCGGGGGAGGTCGGGATGGTCGTCGTCGGCCGCCTCGGGGCCGGTGGGGCCCGATCGCTCGATGCCGCCGGAGACGGCGAGGTCGCCGAAGTCGACGTTCAGCTGGGTCAGCTCGGCGTCGGTCGGGGCGGCCCGCAGGCGGATGATCAAGGTGGCGCCGGTCCAGCGGATGGAGTGGTAGTTGCGGTAGAAGCCCCGGATCTCGGCCACGGCCTCGTCGACGGCCTCGGTCACGAGGAACAGGTCGAGGTCGTGGTCGTGGATGTAGCCGCGGGGCGCGATCTCGGTGGCGAGGAAGGACTCCCACTCGTCCCAGTAGGTGCCGCCGGGCGTCTCCAGGAAGACCACCGGGGTGGGGAGGGTCTTGCCGTTCTGGAGCAAGGTGAGCAGCTCGAAGGACTCGTCGAGGGTGCCGAAGCCGCCGGGCAGCACCACGAAGCCGTCGGACTCCTTGATGAGCTCGAGCTTGCGGGTGAAGAAGTACTTCATGGCCACGAGCTTCGGGTCGCCCTTGATGAAGGGGTTGGGCTCCTGCTCGTGCGGGAGGCGGATGTTGACCCCGAAGGAGTGCTCCCGCCCGGCGCCCTCGATGCCGGCGGCCATGATCCCCGGCCCCGCCCCCGTGATGACCATCCATCCGTGTGACGCCATGGCCGCGGCGAGGTCGCGGGCTTGGACGTACAGCGGGTCGTCGGGCTGCGTGCGGGCCGACCCGAAGATGGTGATCTTCGGAAACGCGCGGTAGGGGGCGAACATCTCGAACGCCACGGCCATCTCCCGCAGCGCGGCGGTGGCGATCTTCAGGTCGAGGCGGTCGGCGTCGTCGCCGGCGAGATCGGTGGCGGTGGCGAAGAGCTCGAAGAGCAGATCCCGGTCCTCGGTGGCGCCGGAGAGGTCGAGGAGCTGCGAGATGGTGGCGTCGATCTCGGGGTTGCCGGTGCTTGACGCCGGTCGGCCGTTGGGGCCGCGCTCGGTCATCCGGTGGTGGCGGCGACCCGGCCGTACAGCGTGGTGCGCTGCTCGAGGGTGCGGCCGAGCGGCTCGACCAGGGCGCGGAAGTCGGCCTCCTCGGCCATCTGACCGTGGCTGGCGCCGGCCGCACGCGAGATGTTCTCGTCCATGAGCGTGCCGCCGAGGTCGTTCACGCCGGCCTGGAGCAGCTGGCGGGCGCCCCCGAAGCCCAGCTTCACCCAGGACGCCTGGATGTTGTCGATGGCGCCCCGGTAGGCGATGCGGCCCACGGCGTGCATCAGGACGGACTCCCGGAAGGTGGGTCCGCGCCGCGCCTTGCGCTGGAGGTAGATGGGCGCGGCCATGTGCACGAACGGCAGGGGCACGAACTCGGTGAAACCGCCCGTCTCCTCCTGGAGGGCCCGTGTGCGCACCAGGTGGCGGGCCCAGCTGCGGGGCTGCTCGATGGAGCCGAACATGATGGTGATGTTGGAGCGCAGCCCGATCGAGTGGGCCGTGCGGTGGGCGTCGAGCCACTCGTCGGTGTCGATCTTGTCGCTGCACAGCACCTTGCGGACCTCGTCGTCGAGGATCTCGGCGGCGGTGCCGGGCAGGGTGCGCAGGCCGGCGTCCATGAGGCGACGGAGGTACACGTCCAACGGCTCGCCGAGGCGCTTGGCGCCCTCGGTGACCTCGAGCGCGGTGAAGCCGTGCACGTGGATGTCGGGAGCGGCCTCCTTCACCGCGCGGGTGACGTCGATGTAGTAGTCGCCGTCGAAGTCGGGGTGGATGCCGCCCTGGAGACAGACCTCGGTGGCGCCCCGGTCCCATGCTTCGCGCACCCGCTCGGCGATGTCGTCGAGGGTGAGCAGGTAGGGCTTGCCCCGCAGGTTGAGCGAGAGGGGCCCCTTCGAGAACCCGCAGAAGCGGCACTTGAAGGTGCAGACGTTCGTGTAGTTGATGTTGCGGTTGTGGACCCAGGTGACGACGTCACCGACCGCCTCGGCGCGCAGCTCGTCGGCGAGGGCGGCGACGGCGCCGACCTCGGGGCCCCGGGCGCTGAAGAGGGTGACGATGGCGTCCTCGTCCACCTGCTCGCCCGCCCGGACCCCCGCGAGCACCTCGGCCACCGCGCTGTCGGCGCTGATGCCCGGCCTGTTTCCGGGGGCTGGGGGCGGCGGGATGAGCACCGGCGGCGCCTCGTCGGCGCCGGAGTACCAGTGGTCGTCGCGACCGAGTCCCTCGGCGTCGCTGCGGTCCATCACCGGGAAGCGGAGCCCCTCGTCGAGCCAGCGCTCGGGATCGAGCACGTACTCGGGGTAGATGGTGAGGCGGGGGGCGAGCGTGTGGCCGCGGTCCTCGGTCACCGAGCGGATCCGGTCGAGCGCCGGCCAGGGGCGCTCGGGGTTCACGTGGTCGGCGGTGATGGGGGAGACGCCGCCCCAGTCGTCGATGCCCGAGTCGAGCAGGTGGCCGAAGTCGTCGGACAGGTTCGGCGGCGCCTGGAGGTGGATCTCGGGCGGCAGGATCAGGCGGGCGAGGGCGATGGCCTCGAGGTACTCGTCGTCGGGGCAGGCCGGGTGCAGGTGCATCCCCGTGCCGGGCTTGGGCAGGAAGTTCTGGACGATCACCTCCTGCACGTGGCCCCAGCGGCGGTGCGAGGCGGCGATGGCCTCCAGCGCGGCGATGCGGTCGGCGCGGGACTCGCCGATGCCGACGAGGATGCCGGTGGTGAACGGTATGGCCAGCTCGCCCGCCGCCTCGAGGGTGGCCAGGCGCCGCTCGGGCGTCTTGTCCGGCGAGCCCCGGTGGGCGTCGAGGTCGGGGTTGAGGCTCTCGAGCATCATCCCCTGCGAGGGCGACACCGCCCGCAGCGCCGCGAGCTCGTCGGCGTACAGGGCGCCGGCGTTGGCGTGGGGGAGCAAGCCGGTCTCGTCGAGCACGAGGCGGGCCATGGCCACGAGGTAGTCGACCGTCGTGGCGTGGCCGTGCTCGTCGAGCCACTCGCGTGCGGCCGGGTAGCGCTCCTCGGGTCGTTCGCCGAGGGTGAACAGCGCCTCGTGGCAGCCCGCCTCGGCGCCGGCGGCGGCGATGGCCAGCACCTGGTCGGCGCCGAGATAGGGGTGCTCGAGCCGGGCCGGGGGCTGGGCGAAGGTGCAGTAACCGCACTTGTCGCGGCAGAGCATGGTCAACGGGATGAAGACCTTGGGCGAGTACGTCACCCGGTTGCCGTGGGCGGTGTCGCGGATCGCCCGCGCGTCGGCCTGCAGTTCGGCGAGCGAGCGGTCGGTCAGCGCCATGGGCGGAATCTATCCAGCGCCGCGGTGCGATGGGCGCGCCGCTGGTAGCGTCGTGGTCAGAACACGGGAGTCCGGTGGACCGGGCTGAGAGGGTGGGCTGGCCAGCCCCCGACCGTCGAACCTGATCCGGGTCATGCCGGCGCAGGGAAGTTCGGGATCGACACCGATCCGCCCTCTCAACCTGCCGGGCACGAGCCACAGGAGAGAGCAAGCGTGATCATCGAGGTGCAGTGCCTGCCCCAGCCGCTCGGGACCCCGAACGACCGCTACGCCCACGTCGACGCCGCCATCGCGGTCATCCAGGCTGCCGGCCTGCCGTACGAGGTGGGTGCGCTCGGCACCACCGTCGAGGGGCCGCCCGACGAGCTGTGGCCCCTCGTGCGGGCCGTGCACGAAGCGACCTTGATCGCCGGCGCCACGGCCGAGGTGACCGTCATCAAGGTCGCCGAGGCCGCGGCCGGCGCCGACCAGCCCACCGTGGCCGGCCTCACCGACAAGTTCCGCGGCGGCGCCGGATGACGGCTCCGGGAGCCGTGCCCGACGGCGTCGAGGCCGTGCCCGTGTCCGTCGTGCCGGCCGCCGCGGCGGACCTCACGAGGCCCGGGCGAGCGCGCCGCAGACGGCTCGTCGACACCGCGCTCGCGTTCGGACTGGTCGGCCTCCTCGTGCTCGCGTGGCAGCTGTACGTGCGGGTGTTCGACGTGGCGCCCTACCTGCTCCCGCCGCCCAGCGACGTGTGGGGCGCGTTCACCGAGATCCGCGGCACCCTCCCGGGCCACATCGGGGCGACGGTCACCGCCGCGGTGCTGGGTCTGATGGTGGGCGCCACCGTCGCCGTCGGGTTGGCGGTCGTCATCGCCACGGTGCCGCTGGTGCGCCGGGTGGTGCTGCCCCTGCTCGTGGTGTCGCAGTCGATCCCCATGGTCGTCGTGGCGCCGCTGCTGATCGTCTGGATGGGCTTCGGCCTCGCGCCCAAGGTGGTCGTGGTCGCCCTGATCGTGTTCTTCCCGGTGGTCGTGGCCACGGTGGCCGGCATCGACGCCACCGACCGGGACCTCGTGGACCTGGTCCGGAGCATGGGCGCCGGCCGCGCCCGCCTGTTGCGCACCGTGCAGGTGCCGGCGGCGCTGCCCTCCTTCTTCGCCGGGCTCCAGGTGTCCGCCGCCTACGCCATGCTCGGCGCCGTCATCGCCGAATGGATGGGCGCCTCCGAGGGCCTCGGGATCTTCCTCACCCGTGCCCAGACGTCGTTCCGCCTCGATCGGGTCTTCGTGGGCATCACCGCGATCGCCCTCGTCAGCGTCGCCCTCTTCCTGGCCGTCCGCCTCCTCGCCCGCTTCGCCACGCCGTGGCAGCACCCCCGACTGGAGCACTGACATGCACCGCACCCCGACCCGCCTACGGCGAGCCCTGACCGTCCCTGCCCTCCTGGCGCTGGTCGTGGCCGCCGGCGCTTGTTCGTCGGATGGCGACCAGGCGTCCGGCGGGGATGGCCGTGGCGAGCCCCGCGAGGTCACGCTGATGCTGAACTGGACGCCCAACGCCCAGCACGCCGGCATCTACGCCGCCGAGGAGCTCGGCTACTACGAGGACGTCGGCATCGATCTCGAGATCGTCGAGCCGGCGGCGACGGGGGTCGAGCCCGTGGTCGCCACCGGTGAGGCCGAGTTCGGCATCGCCCAGGCCGAGTCGCTGCTGCCGGCGCGCGCCGCCGGCGTGCCCGTGGTGTCCATCGCCACGCTGCTGCCCCACAACGACTCGTCGTTGATGTTCCTGGCCGACGCCGGCATCGAGCGTCCCCGAGACCTCGAGGACCACACCTACGGCGGGTACGGGGGCTCCCTGGAGACCGAGCTCATCAACCGGCTGGTCGAGTGCGACGGCGGCGACCCCTCGAGGGTCGAGTTCGTGGAGGTCGGCAACGTCGACTACCTGACCGGCATGCAGCGTGACCGCTTCGACTTCGCCTGGGTCTTCAACGGCTGGGACGCCCTGCGGGCCGACACCGTCGACGGGGTGGACGTCGAGACCCTTCCCTTCATCGAGTACGAGGACTGCATCCCGGACTGGTACACCCCCCTGCTCTTGACGAGCGAGGACACCGTCGCCGACGACCCTGAGCTGGTCGAGGACTTCCTCGACGCGACGGCGCGGGGCTACGCGCTCGCCATCTCGGACCCCCAGCAGGCCGCCGATCTCCTCCTCGCCGCCGCGCCCGAGCTGGACCGCGCCCTCGGCGAGGCGAGCACCGATTACCACGCGGAGCGCTTCGCCGAGGAGGGAGCGCCCTGGGGGGTCCAGGAGGCACAGGTCTGGTCCGACTTCGGTGACTTCCTGGTCGACGCCGGCCTGTTGGAGGAGGCGCTCGACACCGATGCGGCCTTCACCGACGAGTTCCTCCCCACCGATCCCGCACCGTCGCCCGCGTCCTCGACCACTCCGTGAGCAGGGTGTTCACAAGGGGCGAGTCGTGAGCGCGGGCGCGGCCATCGAGGTCGCCGGCCTGCACCACCGCTACACCGGGCCGGACGGCGCCCTCCCCGTGCTGGACGGCCTCGACCTCTCGGTCGACGAGGGCGCGTTCGTGTCCGTCGTGGGGCCGAGTGGCTGCGGCAAGAGCACGCTCCTGCGCCTCCTCGCCGGACTCGAGGCGCCGGCGCAGGGCCGCGCCGAGGTGCTGGGCCGGGCCGCGTACATGCCGCAGCGCGACGCGTTGCTGCCGTGGCGCCGGGTGCTCGACAACGCGGTCCTCGGCGCTGAGGTGCGTGGGGTCCCCGTGGCCCGAGCTCGCCGGGACGCCGAGGCGCTGATCGAGCGCTTCGGTCTCGCCGGCTTCGAACGGGCGTGGCCGTCGCAGCTGAGCGGTGGCATGCGCCAGCGCCTCGCGCTGCTGCGGACCTTCCTGACCCCGGCCGAGGCGCTGCTCCTCGACGAGCCCTTCGGGGCGCTCGACGCCATCACCCGTCGGGAGTTCCAGCAGTGGCTGGAACAGGTGTGGACGGCGGACGGACGCACCGTGCTCTTCGTCACCCACGACGTGGAGGAGGCACTGGTGCTCTCCGACCGAGTCGTGGTGCTCTCTGCCCGTCCAGGCCGGGTCGTCACCACCGTCGACTGCCCCTGGCCGCGGCCTCGCCCTGGCGAGCTCGTCACGCAGGCGGACGTGGTCGCCCGCAAGGCTGAGCTGCTCAGGGCCCTCGATCAGGCTCGGTAGGCCCGTCGGTCGCCGACGCGGCGATTCCGCCGTCGGGGCCGTCGCCGGCCGCGCCGCCGTCGATCCCGCCGGCGGCGTCCTCGCGGTTGTCGGCCCGGATGCTGAGCAGGATGGCCGTGGTGAGCACGAGGGCGATGAAGGCGAGGCTGGCCCAGGTGGGCACGTGGTACAGGTCGGCCGCCAGCATCTTGAGTCCCACGAAGGCGAGGATCACGCCGAGGCCCTGGTTCAGGTAGCGGAACTTGTCCTTGATGCCCGAGAGGCAGAAGTAGAGGGCTCGCAGGCCGAGGATGGCGAAGGCGTTCGACGAGAACACGATGAACGGCTCGCGGGACACGGCCAGGATGGCCGGGATCGAGTCGAAGGCGAAGATGACGTCGGTGGTCTCGATGAGCACGAGCACCGCGAACAGGGGCGTGGCGAGACGGACACCCGTGCGTCGGGTGAAGAGCTTCTGGCCGTCGTAGTCCGGGGTCGTCGGGACCACCCGGTTGATCAGCTTCAACATCGGGTTCTTCTCGGGGTGGACCTCTTCGTCGTCGTGGGTGGCGATCTTCCACGCGGAGTACAAGAGGAAGGCCCCGAACACGTACAGGATCCAGTCGAAGCGCTCCAGGAGGGCGACCCCGGCGAAGATGAAGAAGGCCCGCAGCACGAGGGCGCCGAAGATGCCCCAGAACAGCACCCGGAACTGGAACATCTTCGGGACCGCGAAGTAGCTGAAGATGACCGCCCACACGAAGACGTTGTCGATCGAGAGGCTCTTCTCGATGAGGTAGCCCGAGAGGTACTCGCCCGCTGCGGGCCCGCCGTGCCAGGCGAGCATCACGAAGGTGAACGAGAGCCCGATGGCGATCCAGACGGCCGACTCGATGGCGGCCTCCTTGAACGAGATCTCGTGCGGCACGCGGTGCACCACCAGGACGTCGACCAGCAGCATCGCCGTGATCACCGCCAGCAGGGCGACCCAGGCCCAGAGGGGGACGTCGAACGAGACGAAGTTCTCGGTGCTCGAGGACTCGGAGAGGCGCCCGGCGACGGTGCCGAGCAGCGGGGCGGGGATCATCGGTGCTCCGGGTTGGGTGTGCGACGGAGGGGCGGGACGAGGCGACCGGGCGTCCCTGTGGCGAGGACGCCTGCAGCGGGCGGCCGGCGGATCAAGGCAGCTTGGCGGCGGCGGCCCGGTCCACCAGCCACACGAGGCGCTCGGCCTTGAGGCGACCGGCCGGGAGGTCCTCACCCCGGGCCACCGCGGCGAGCGCATCCGCCTTCTCCTCCCCGACCACGGTGACCACCGCGACCCGGGCCCGGGCGATGCCGGCGAAGGTCAACGTCATCCGCGGGTGCGGGTTGTTGCCGAGGGGGTCCTCGTTCATCACGACGAGGCGCCCGGGGTCGGCGTCGAGGGCCGCGGAGCCCGGGAAGAGCGAGGCGGTGTGGCCGTCGGCGCCCAGGCCCAGGTGGACCAGGTCGAACTTGCCCAGCTCGCCGATGCGCAGCTGGTACGGATCGGCGCCCTCCTCGCAGCGCATGGGGAAGTTGGCGTCCACGGCGCCGACGCGCTCGAGCAGCGCCTCACGGCCCAGGCGGTAGTTCGAGGCCGGGTCGTCGAGCGGCACACAGCGCTCGTCGCCCCAGTAGACGTTGACCTTCCACCAGTCGATCTGGGTGCCCCCCACGTCGGCGAGGCGCTCGTAGCAGGCGCGGGCGGTGCCGCCCCCCGACAGGGCCAGCGAGAAGTTGTCGTTGGGTCGGGTGTGGAAGGCCTCGATCACCCGCTCGGCGAACTCGGCGGGCACGTCGTCGACGACGACGAGGTCACCGTGCATGGACGGCGCTCATCGGGTCGGGGCCAGCCATGGGCCGACGATAGACGGTGGGCGGGACGGCCTCACCCTTGACGGAGCTGCTCGGCCTTGTCGTCGAGGACGCCGAGCAGCTCGTCGAAGGACTTGGAGAACGAGGCCAGGCCCTCCTCCTCGAGCACCTGGGTGACGTCGTCCATGTCCACGCCGACCTCGGCCAGCGTGTCGAGGGTGGCGCGGGCCGCGTCGGGGTCGGCGTCGACCTTCCGGTCGAGGGTGCCGTGGTCCTCGAAGGCCTCGAGCGTGTTGTCGGGCATCGTGTTCACCGTGCGCGGGCCGATGAGCTCGTCCACGTACAACGTGTCGGGGAATTCGGGGTTCTTGGTCGAGGTGGACGCCCACAGGGGCCGCTGCACCCGCGCGCCACGGGCCTCGAGGGCGTCCCACCGTGGCCCGGAGAACCGGTCGAGGAACAGCTGGTAGGCGCACTGGGCCTGCGCGACCGCGGCCTTGCCCCGCAGGGCCAGGGCGGCCTCGGTGCCGATGGCCTCGAGGCGGCGGTCGACCTCGGTGTCGAGGCGGCTGACGAAGAACGAGGCGACGCTGCTCACCGCCGAGAGGTCGCCCTCGCACTCCTCGAGCCCTGCGAGGTACGCGTCGATGACCTCGCCGTAGCGGTCGAGGCCGAAGATCAGGGTCACGTTGATGGACCGACCCTCGGCGATCATCTGCTGGATGGCCGGGAGGCCCTCGGCGGTCCCGGGGATCTTCACGTAGAGGTTCGGCCGGGCGATGGTGGTGTGGAGATGCCGGGCCGCCTCGATGCTGGCCGCGGTGTCGCGGGCCAGCTCGGGCGCCAGCTCGAGCGACACGTAGCCGTCGAGGCCGTCGCTCGACTCGTGGACGGGGGCCAGGATGTCCAAGGCGTCGGTGATGTCCTTCGTGACCGCGGCCCAGTAGCTGTCCACCGTGCTCGCGCCCGACGAGGTCAGCTCGGCCAGCTGGGCGTCGTAGGCATCGCCGTCGACCATCGCCTTCTGGAAGATCGTGGGGTTGGAGGTGATCCCGCGCACGCCCCGCGCCACCCACTGCTCGAGCTCACCGCTCGTGATCCAGCCCCGCTTCAGGTTGTCGAGCCACGGGCTCTGGTCCTGCTCCTCGTAGAGGCGCTGCAGTCGGGTCATCGTCGCTCCTGGGGCGGGGGTGGGCGGTTGGGGGAGGGAGGTCCGGGTCAGGCGAGCAGGGCGCGGGCGCGCTCGGCCACGTGATCGGGGTTGATGCCGAGCTCGGCGAGGGCCACGTCGCCGGGGGCCGAGAGCCCGAACCGGTCGATGCCCACGGCGTCGTCCACCCACTGGGCCCACCCGAAGGTGGCGGCCGCCTCGACCGACAGCCGGGGCACGCCCGCGGGGAGGACGGTGGACCGGTAGGCCTCGTCCTGGGCCTCGAACCGCTCCCAACTGGGCATCGACACCACGCTGGCGGCCACGCCGTCGGTCGCGAGCCGCTCCGCGGCCTCGAGGCACACGGCGACCTCGCTGCCGGTGCCGACGAGCACGACGGCCGGGGCCTCCACGGCCCGGATCGTGTACGCCCCCCGGGCGACGCCGTCGGGGCTGACCCCGTCGAGGACGGGGAGGTTCTGGCGGCTCAGGATGAGGGCGGTCGGTCCGTCGTGGTCGAGCGCGACCTTCCAGGCCTGGGCCGTCTCGTTGGCGTCCGCCGGTCGGATGACGGTGAGCCCCGGCATGGCCCGCAGGGACGCGAGGTGCTCGATGGGCTGGTGGGTCGGGCCGTCCTCGCCGAGACCGACGGAGTCGTGGGTCCATGAGTAGACGACCTTCGCCTGGCTGATGGCGGCGAGGCGCACGGCGCCGCGCATGTAGTCGGCGAAGTTGAGGAACGTGCCGCCCACGGGGACCACGCCCCCGTGGAGGGCCATGCCGTTCATGATCCCGCCCATGGCGTGCTCGCGGATGCCGTAGTGGATGACCCGGCCGGTGGGATCGTCGGCGCTGAGCGACGTGGCTCCGGCGATCTGCGTGCCGGTGTTGCCGGTGAGGTCGGCGCTGCCCGAGATGAGCCCCGGGACGACCTCCGCGGCGGCGGTGAGGCAGTCCCCGCTGGCGACGCGGGTGGCGATCTTGGCACCGGGCTCCCAGGTGGGCAGCTTCTCCTGCCAGCCGGTCAGGCCGGTCCCGGCGAGGCAGGCGTCGAGCTCGGCCCGGTCGCCCTCCCAGGCCTCGAGGCGGTCCTCCCAGCGCAGGCGCGACTCCGCGCCCCGGCGGCCGGCGGCACGGTAGAGCTCGAGCACGTCGTCGGGGACGAAGAAGGTCTCGTCCGCGGGCAGCCCGAGCAGCTCCTTTGTGGCCCGCACCTCGTCGTCGCCCAACGGCGAGCCGTGGGCCTTGGCGGTGTCGGTGTACTTCGGGGACGGGAAGCCGATGTGACTGCGCAGCACGATGAGCGACGGCGCGTCCTCGACGGCCATCGCCCCCCGGAGCGCGGCCTCGAGCGCGTCGGTGTCGTTGGCGACGTCGCCGATGTCGTCGACGTGCCAGCCGTACGCCTCGAAGCGCTTGGGGGCGTCGTCGCTGAGGGAGAGCTCGGTGGGGCCGTCGATGGTGATGTGGTTGTCGTCGTAGACGTAGATCAGGCGGCCGAGGCCGAGGTGGCCGGCGAGCGAGGCGGCCTCGTGGCTGATGCCCTCTTCGAGGTCGCCGTCGCTGCAGAGCACGAAGGTGTGGTGATCGACGAGGTCGGCCCCGAAGCGCTTGCGCAGCCAGCGCTCGGCGATGCCCATGCCCACGCCGTTGGCGAAGCCTTGGCCCAGGGGGCCGGTGGTGACCTCGACCCCCGCGGTGTGGTGCACCTCGGGGTGGCCGGGGGTGGGGCTGCCCAGCTGGCGGAAGTCCCGCAGGTCGTCGAGGGTGAGGCCGTAGCCCGTCAGGTGCAGCATGGAGTAGAGCAGCACCGATGCGTGGCCGCAGGACAGGATGAAGCGGTCGCGGTCGGGCCAGTCCGGCGCCTCGGCGTCGTAGGTCATGACGCGGTCCCAGAGCACGTGGGCCAGGGGTGCGAGCGCCATCGCCGTGCCGGGGTGGCCGGAATTCGCTCGCTGGGGCATGTCCATGGACAGGCCCCGGATGACGTTGATCGCCCGTAGCTCGAGGTCGGGATCGGACACGTTTCCTCCAGCGTCGGGGTGGCGCGCGGTCAGGGTTCCGACCCTACCCGAGCGGGTCGGTGAACAGGATCATGGATGCGGTGTAGCCGTGCAGGAAATTCCGCCCGCCGACGGGGCCCAGCTCGCCGGCGCAGAACATGCCCGCGGTCGCGCCGCCACCGACGACGGCGTCGAGCACGGCGGCGTCGTGGTCGGGCTCGCCGAAGAGGCCCACCCCACGGCCGTTGCAGGTGAAGAGCAGGGCCCCGTCCGCTCGGCGGCCGGCGAGCAGCTCGCGGAGGTCCTCGTCGGCCGACGCCGCATCACGCACCTGGAACTGGAGGGTCGCGCCGACCTCGGCCTCGTCGCCGATGGCCACCGCGCCCGAGTCCCGGTCGGCGCCGAGCACGGCGCGGATCAGGAAGTCGCCAGGACCGAAGTGCGCCCGGCGCTCGTCGATGACGCGGCCGATGTGGAGCCCGCCCCGCTGGGCCATCGAGCGCTCGTCGGGTCCGAGGTCGGCCACGACCTGCTCGAGGCGGGCGAGGGCGCTCTGGCCGCCGAGCTCGTGCACCACGTTCGCCTCGGCCCTCGTGACCACATAGGGGTCGCCGACGGGCCGGCACCCCTGGGACACCACGATGGAGGTGGCGCGCCCCGCCGGCAGGAGCACGCCCACGGCCCCGTCGTCCACGAGCGCTCCATCGAGCAGGAGCCGGTTCCCGCCGGGGCCCCGGCCGGCGGACGCGAGCCCGCCGGCCACGGCGAGGCCCGGCCGGCGCCGGTCGACCTCGTCGAGGAACGCTGGGGTCGGGAAGGAGAACGGGTCTGCGAGCACCACGAGCAGCTCGTGCTCGGGGTCCAGGTCGTCGGGCAGGCCGGAGAAGGCGGCGTCGCTCGCTCCCACGGCGTCGACCCCCTGGAGGCGGACGGGGCGAGGCGGCCGTTCGGTCGGGCCGAAGCAGCCCACCCACAGCGACACCGCAGGGCGCTCCTCCACCTCACGGGGGCCTCCCGCCACCGAGACCGCGGTGACCCCGAGGAGCACCCCGGGGTCGAGGGCCGTGCGCACGGTGGCCCCGATGTCCTCCAGGGCACCACCGTGGGCGTCCGTGACGAACAGGAGGGCCACGTCGGGGCGGCGACCGCCGAGGCGTTCGAGGACGTGCCCGACCACCTCCCCGGTGGCGTGGGTGGCGAGCGGGTGCTCCGAGAGGGCGGCGGCGAAGGGCACGCGGGCCGTCAGCCGACGGGCGGGAGCAGCGTGTACGGCACGACCGTGACGTGGCCGAGGTCGATGCGGCAGTGCGCCTCGACCGTGCCGTAGTCCTCGAAGTCGATCTCGCCCCGTACGAGCTGCTGGCTGAACTTGCCGGGCTCGACCTGGAGCACCGAGACGTTGCGGGCGATCTGCTCGCCGTCGCGCCGGTAGACCACCTCGAGAGCGCCCGTGCCGGCCTCGTCGGGGGCACAGCGCACGATGACGCACAGGTGCGGGGCCCAGGTGAGGGGCACCGGCTGCGGCGCGGCCGCGGAGAACTGGACGCCGGTCAGGTCGATGCGGGTCGAGGGCCCAGGGGCCTGACGCATCGCGACGTCGTCGATGAAGAGGGCCGAGACGATGTCCACGCCGGCGACCGTACCGCGGCGACCCGGGCCCGTCCCGTGCTCAGCGCCGCTGCTCGCCGCCGATCCAGACCCCGGCCACCGCGAGGCCGTCGGAGAGGGCGACGACGTCGCCTCGACGGCCGGGGACGAGGGCGCCGCGATCGGCCAGCCCCAGAAGGCGGGCGGGGCTGGTGGCCGCCGAGACGACGGCGTCGGCGAGGTCGATGCCGGCGCCCCGCACGACGTTCCGGATCGCGCCGTCCATCGTGAGGGCGCTGCCGGCGAGGGTCCCGTCGGTCAGGCGCGGGACGCCCGCCTCGTCCACCGCCATCTCGACGGCTCCCACCCGCCCGGCCCGCCAGGCGACGGCGTCGGTGACCAGCACCACGCCGTCGGCGCCCTTGGCGCGGAATGCCAGGCGGAGCAGGGCCGGGTGGACGTGGGCGAGGTCGGCGATGAGCGACACGGCCAGACGCTCGTCGGTCAGTGCGGCTCCGAGGAGCCCTGGCGCCCGCTGGTGCAGCGAGCCCGTGGCGTTGAAGCAGTGGGTGACGAGTCGGGCCCCGGCATCGGCCGCAGCCTCGGCCTCCTCGAAGGTGGCGTCCGAGTGGCCGATCGCGACGAGTGCGCCGCGCCGGTCGAGTGCCTCGATGGCGGACACGGCTCCCTCCGCCTCGGGGCCGAGCGTCATCAGGGTGACGATCGGGGGAAGGTCGGTCAGCCAAGGGAGGTCGACGGGGAGCACGTGCTCGACCGGGTGGGCCCCCGCGCGGCGGCCGAGGAAGGGCCCCTCCAGATGGGCGCCGGCGATGGCCGGCCGACCCTCGGCGGGACGGTCGGCGGCGGCGGCGATGCGGGCGAGCGCGGCGGGGTAGGCGTCCAGGGGTGCGGTGACGAGGGTTGGGCACCAGGTCGTGACCCCCTGCGCGACGAGCAGGTCGTCCAGCCGGTCCCAGTCGGCCCCAGCCGCGGTCGCCACGTCGACGTCGTCGTGGCCGTTGACCTGGAGGTCGACGAATCCCGGCACGAGGCTGACGTCGGGCACCGGCCCGCGTGCCGGGTGGACGGCCTCGATGCGACCGTCGGTGGCGACGACGACCTCGACGGGGCCGGTCCACCCGTCCGGCGTGAGGGCGCGGGCGCCCCGGACCGGGGTCACAGCCCCGCGGGCACGGGGAGGTGGCAGGCCGTCCCTGCGCAGCCCTGCAGCTGGTCGAGGAGCGCGGCGAGGCCCGCCCGCGTGGCCGCCTCGGCCGGGTCGGCGGCGAGGTTCGTCAGCTGGTCCGGGTCGACCGAGCGGTCGTAGAGCTCGATCTCACCGGTCTCGTACTCGACGTAGGTGTAACGGTCGGTGCGCACCCCGTCGTAGTGGGGGATGCGGCCCGAGCCCCGTGGGGGGCTCTCGAGGAGGAGCGCGCGCGGCGGGGATTCGGCGGCCCCGGGCCCACCGGGGAGCGGGCGGCCGTCCAGCGCGAGCCGTGGCGCCGCACCCGTCGCCGCCAGGATGGTGGCCGGCAGGTCGAGGAGGCCGACCTGTTCGTCCTCCACCGCGCCCGCCGCGAAGCCCGCGCCGCGGACGAGGAACGGCACCCGGACGACGTTCTCGTAGGGAAGGACCTTCGCGAAGTGGATGCGGTGCTCGCCGAAGCTCCACCCGTTGTCGGACACGAACGCGATCAGGGTGTCGTCGAGCACCCCCTCCTCGTCGAGGGCGTCGACCAGGCGTCCGACGGCCTCGTCGACCGCGAGCAGCGACTCGAGGTAGCGGCGGTACGCCTCGGCGGTGAGATCCTCCAGCGTGAGATCGGTGCCGTTCTCGAGGTTGTACGCCACCACCCCGAGGCGGAAGTCGGGCTCGATGCCCTGGACGTAGGCCGGCTTGTCGGTGATGTCCGACTCACCGATGGCCGGGAGGTCGGGAAGGGCCTCTTCGGCGAAGTCGCCGAGGTGGCGGGGGGCCGGGGCGGGGGAGAAGGAGATCGAGCCCGGACCCGTCCCGGTGTGGGGCGCCGCCGGCCAGAAGTTGAGGTAGAAGGGCGCGTCGCCGTCGGCGAGCGCGTGCACTTGGGCCACCGCCTCGTCGGCCAGCACGTCGGTCTGGTAGTCGGCGTCCGCGGTGCCTCGGTGGGTGACGCGCCCGTTCTCGTTCACGTCGTAGTCGAAGTAGTCGGTGGCGGTGGGGTCGAACAGGGCGAACCAGCGGTCCCAGCCCGGCGGCACCGTGTCCTGCTCGGCACGCGTGTAGGCGTTGAGGTACTTGCCGACGTGTGCGGTCGTGTACCCGGCCCGTTGGAGCCAGACCGCCAGGGTCTCGCTGTCGTCCAGCGCAGGCTCGCCCCCGTCGGGTGGGGTGTTGTCCCGGACTCCGTTGTTGTGGGCGTACTGGCCGGTGAGGAACTGCGACCGGGCCGGGCAGCACAGCGGGAAGGTGGCGATGCCGTTGACGAAGGTGGTGCCCTCGTCGGCCAGGAGCGCCTGGGTGCGCTCCATGACCCGGAGGCTCTCGGTCGTCTGGTCGTCCGTCATGATCACGACCACGTTCGGGCGGTCGGGCCCGGGTGGCGTGGGCCCGCTCGCCGTGTCGGATCCGCCGCCGCACGACGCCAGGGACGACGCGGCGCCAACGAGGGCCACGAGGGCCACGAGGAGGACCCGCCGCTGGTGCATCACCACTGTCTACCGGCCCTCCGGGCCTTCCCGGGGCGCGGCGGCGGTGCCTCGGTACGATTCCGGGGTGGCCGATCCGCTGCTGGTGATGTCGACGCGCGAGGCGATCCTCGTCGAGGCGCGTCGATGCTTCGCCGAGCACGGCTACGAGGGCACCTCGCTGAACGACATCGCCGACGCGGTGGGCATCCGCCGCCCGAGCCTCCTCTACCACTTCGAGTCGAAGCAGGCGCTGTATCGCGAGGTGTTCGAGACCGCCCTCGCCGAGTGGTACGTCCTCATCGAGGAGGCGGTCACCGACACGGACCGCCACGGCTGGAACCTGCTCGAGCGTGGCCTCACCGCAGGGTTCCGGTTCTTCATGGAGAACCCCGAGTTCGTGCGCCTCCTGCGCCGCGAGTTCCTCGAGAGTGGCGGCCACCTGGGCATCGACCTGGGCGCGGCGATGCGCCCGCAGTTCGAGCGGGCGGCCGGGTTCCTCGAGCGCGAGATGGACGCGGGCCACTTCCGGCGCCACGATCCGGAGCAGCTGCTGCTCACCGGGTACGGGGCGATGCTCAGCTACTTCTCCGACCTGCCGGTCATCGAGTCGATGCTGGGCCGCGACCCCACCGCACCGGAGGCGCTCGAGGCCCGCCTCGAGCACATCCGAGAGTTCTTCCGGGCCGCCCTCCAGGTCTGATCCGTCGCCCGCCCCGGTGCGGGCCGCGTGTCCGGCACCAGGACGCCTGGGCTCAGGCTCCGGCGAGGCGGGACAGGGCGAAGCGCACCAGGCGGTCGATGGCATTGGCGTCGTCGTCGAGGGCCTCGGGGCGCAGCACCCAGCGGCCGGCGTCGTCCTGGCCGAGCACGGGGCGGAAGCCGCAACGCGGCCCCATCACGCTCACCGATCCCCGCCGGACCGCCGGCCAGGCGAAGGCGATCGCGAGGGCCTGTTCGTGGGCGGCGGGGAGCCTGCCCTCCGCGACCGCCTCCAACAGACGCACCGCGGAGCGCCCGAGGCGGGCCTCGGCGTGCACCTGCTCGATCCAGACCGCGGCCTCGTGCTCCAGTCCGGGCGCCTCGCAGTGCGCCGCGGTGTCGAGCCAGGACGCGAGCGCCCGGGTCGGGCCTCCGCCCACCACCTCGGCGACGAGGGCGCCGGGCACCCCGCCGTCGCACGCCTCGGCGAAGACCCGAAGGCCGCCGGCCTCGGCCGCCGCAGCCCACGCCGCGGTCGGGTCGTCGCCGCGCAGGAACGCGGCGACCGTTGCCAGCGGCAGCGCGTTCGCGCGGGGCTGGACCATGGGATTCGCGAGGTACCCCGAGCACACCTCCGCCAGTCCCGGGTCACGGCCCCTGAGCGGGCCGAGGAAGAGCCGGTCGGCCATCACGGCGTCGTTCACGGGCCAGTTGTCCCACAGGAGCGGTGGTCGACCGCCGAGTGCCTCGCGGCGCCGTCGGGCGTCGTCGACGGTGATCGCGTCGTTGACCACGAAGGGGCCCGTCCAGCCGACGGCGACGTCGCCCGGGAGCCCGGCGAGCGCGTCGAGGTACGGCGTGGCGCCCCCCGTCCCCGTGTACTCCGTCGGCACGAGCGCCAGCTCGGCGCGCCCGCCCAGCCACTCGTGGAGCCAGGCGGCCAGCGCCGCATGCTCCTCGCCGAGGCCGGGACGTGGAGGGAGGTCGTCCAAGGCCAGCACCACGAGCTCGACGCCGAGGTCGAGCATGGGCGCGACCTTCGCCGCCAGCGCCTCGCGGTCCTCCTGTGCGGTCGGGTCGATCGAGAGCCCGGGCGAGATGGCGAAGCCCACCGACAGCCCGCCCTCGGCGATGAGGCGCTCGAATCCCGCCAACGCGTCGGGTGGATAGGGCTCACGCCAGCGATCACGGTGGTACGGGTCGTCCTTCGGGGCGTACACGTAGTGGGTCATGGCCCCGTCGGCGCAGGAGCGCGCCACCTCGATGCGCTCGTCCCAGGTCCACGGACGCCCGTAGAACCCCTCGATCACCCCTCGCATCGCCCACGGCACGACCCGACGGTACGTGACGCCCCGCTTACGGCGCCCCGTGCGGAGGTCCGGCGGGCCGGGTCACGTAACCTCCAGCAGATGTGCCCGACGCTGTCCGAAGCCGAGTCGAAGCGCCTGTTGGCAGCGCACGGCGTGCCCATCGCCCCCGAGTCCGTCGTCGACGGCCCGGCCGAGGCCGTCGCCGCCGCCGAGCAGCTCGGCTTCCCGGTGGTGGCCAAGCTGTGCGGTGACGCCATCGCCCACAAGACCGAGCGGGGCCTCGTGCGCCTCGGGCTCGGCGACGCCGACGCGGTGCGGCGCGCCGCCGAGGAGCTGCTCGCCGCCGCCCGGCCCGACGACGGCGAGGTGGGCGTCCTCGTGGCACCCATGGTCTCGGGCAACCGCGAGCTGATCGCCGGGCTGCAGCGTGACCCGCAGTTCGGGATGACGGTGATGCTCGGGGTGGGCGGGATCCTCGCCGAGGCGCTGGCCGACGTCGCCTTCCGACTCGTCCCCATCGACCGCACCGACGCCCACGAGATGGTCGAGCAGCTGCGCACCCAGGCCCTGCTCGGCGAGTTCCGCGGTGAGCCCGAGGTCGACCGGGAGGCCCTCGTCGACGTGCTCGTCGGGCTCTCGGCGGCGGCGGAGGCGACCCCCCGGCTGGTGTCGGCCGACCTCAACCCGCTGATCGTCCACGAGGGCCGTCCCGTGGCGGTCGACGCCCTCGTCGAGCTCGACGGCACTCCTGAGGGGGGTGCGGCCTGATGGCGCCCACCACCGAGCAGTTCCGGGCCCTCTTCGAGCCCCGCGGGGTGATCGTCGCCGGCGCCTCCACCCACCCCGGCAAGTTCGGGTTCGTCTGCCTGCACAACATCCTGGCCGCGGGCTACGAGGGCCGGGTCTTCGCCACCAACCGGGACGGGGCCGAGGTCCTGGGGATCGAGTGCCTGACGAGCATCGACCAGGTGCCCGACGGGGCCGCCGACCTCGTGTTCATCTGCACCCCCGCCTCGACCAACATCGAGCTCCTCCAGGAGTGCGCCCGCAAGGGCGTGCGGGCGGCGTTCGTCGCCTCGGCCGGGTACGGCGAGGCGGGCGACGAAGGACGCGCCGCCGAGGCCGAGCTGGTGGCCGTGGCCGAGGAGCTGGGCATCCTGTTGGCCGGCCCCAACGGCCAGGGCGTCGTGTCACCGCCGTCGAAGCTGTGCGCGCAGATCGTCGCGCCCTACCCGCCGGCCGGCCACATCGGCGTGGCCAGCCAGTCGGGCAACTTCGTCTCCTCGTTCATGAACTTCGCCGAGCACAGCGGCATCGGCATCAGCCGGGCCGTCAGCGCGGGCAACTCCGCCGCCGTCACGGTGCCCGACTACCTCGACTTCTACGCCGACGACCCCGAGACCAAGGTCGGCCTCGCCTACCTCGAGGGCATCAACGACGGCCGCGCCTACTACGAGCGCCTGCGCTCGGTGGCCGAGCGCAAGCCCCTCGTCATCGTGAAGGGCGGCGCCACCGCCGGCGGGGCGCGGGCGGCCGCGAGCCACACCGGGTCGCTCGCCACCGACGACGCGGTCTTCGACGGGGCCGTCCGCCAGGCCGGCGTCACCCGGGCCGCCACGGTGGAGGAGGCCTTCGAGGCCGCGGCCACCTTCGCGACGCAGCCACGTCCCCGCGGGCCCCGCACGGTGATCTACACCACGGCCGGCGGGTGGGGCGTGGTCACCGCCGACGCCATCGCCCGCACGGACCTCGTCCTGCTCGACCTGCCCGACGACCTGCGCCGAACCATCGACACCAAGCTCCCGCCGCGCTGGAGCCGCAGCAACCCGGTCGACCTCGCCGGCAGCGAGACCCGTGACACCATCCCCGAGGTCATGGAGATCGTGGCCAGCCACGACGAGGTGGACGCGGTCATCTTCCTCGGGCTGGGCATCCAGGCGAACACCGCCCGCCTGGAGCGGCAAGGCCCCTTCTACCCGGGTCACGGCCTCGAGCGCATCGTCGACTACCACGAGCGCCAGGACGCCCGCTTCGCCCAGGCCGCGGCGGACATCTCGGCGGCCACCGGCAAGCCCATCCTGACCGCGACCGAGCTCGCCACCACCGACCCCACCAACGCCGGGCCCGCCGCGGTCCGGGCCAGCGGACGGCTCTGCTACGGATCGTCCAACCGGGCCGTCACCGCCCTGGCCCACCTGTGGCACGACACCCGTTGGCGCCAGCGCCGCGGGCTGCTCTGAGGCTGCCGCTCCCCGTGCGCCGTCTGATCCTGCCGCTCCTGCTGGTCCTCGTGGCCGTGGGTGCGGGCGTGGCCGCCCTGGTGCTCGACGCTGAGGCGGCCGAGACCCCGGCGGCCGCGGCGCAGGCCGGTCCCGTCACCCCGGTGCTGTCGGCCCGCCGGGTGCCCGACCTGGCGTCCCAGGCGGGGGCCGACAGCCGCCTCCGGGGCGCGCTGGACGGACTGGCCGGCGTGCTGCCCGCGGACAGCTGCCTCGTGGTCGAGGCGGACGGCCGGCCGATCGTCGCCCATCGCCCCGAGGAGGCGGTCACCCCGGCCTCCACGGAGAAGGTGCTGACCGCCGCTGCGGCCCTGGCCGAACTGGGCCCGGACCACCGCTACCGCACGCGGGTGGAGGCGTCGGCCGAGCCCACCGGCGGGGTCGTGGCCGGTGACCTCTACCTTGTCGGCGGGGGAGACCCGGTGCTGTCCACCGACGCGTACGCCGCCCGCTCACCCCAGCAGGACGCCGCCCGCACCCGTCTCGAGGACCTCGCCGACGCGGTCGTGGCGGCCGGGGTCACCCGGGTCGACGGCGGGGTCGTGGGCGATGACACCCGCTACAGCACGGCGCGGTACGTCGCCGACTGGCCGTCGCGCTACATCGACCAGAACCAGACCGGCCCACTCTCGGCGCTGTCGGTGGACGACGGCTTCGAGAGCTTCCCCACCGCGGACGACCCGGGGGCCCCTCTGCGGGCTTCGGCCGACCCTGCCGGTCGGGCCGCGGCCGTCTTCACCGCGCTCCTCCGCGAACGGGGGGTCGAGGTGGTGGGCGGGCCGTCCGCCGGCGCCGCTCCCGCCGAGACCGTGGAGGTGGCCAAGGTGCGCTCGAAGCGCCTTCCGCAGATCCTCGCCCAGCTGCTCACCTTCAGCGACAACCAGACCGCGGAGCTGGTCCTGCGCGAGGTGGGCGCCGCCCGCATCGGCGAGGGCACCACCGCCGCGGGCGCCGCCGCGGTCGAGCAGGTGCTCACCGAGGCCGGCACCGCGATCGGCCCCGAGGACGCGGTGGACGGCTCGGGCCTGGCCGAGACCAACCGCCTCACCTGCGCCACGCTCGTCGAGACCATCGAGGCCTACCCGGCGCTCGTCGACGGCTTCGCCACGGCGGGGGAGACCGGCACCCTGGCCACCTTCGCGGGGACCCCCCTGGAGGGCCGCATGCACGCCAAGACGGGCTCGCTCAACCACGTGCGTGCCCTGGCCGGCGTGGTCGACCTGCTCGAGGGCGGCGACCAGCTGACGTTCGCTTACGTCATCAACAACCCTCCCTTCATCGCCGCCGAGCAGGATGCGCTCCGGGGTCAGTTGGGCGCCCTCCTGGCGAGCTACCCCGACCGGCCCGCGCTGGCGGACCTGCTGCCCGTCAAGGTGCCCGGCCAGGGCGGGCGCGACACGGGCGTCGCCGCAACGACGACCACCGCCCCTGGCGGCAGCGCTCCGTCGACCACGAGCACCCCCGCGACCACCGGGCCCGGGGCCGGCTGACGGCGTGACCGCACCTGGGGTCGCGACGGCGCCGGCAGTAGCATCGCCACCCGTGCGAGCGTGGACCCGACTCACGTTCCGCGTCTGGCTCGCGCTGATCGGCGCCGGCGCGTTCGCGCTGCGGGCCGGGTACACGCTCTGGCAGCGGGGCAACGAGGCCCCCACCGGCGATGCGGTGTACTTCTACGGGCAGGCGCGCGCGGTGGGCGACGGGGTGGGCTTCATCGACCCGATCCTCCTCCAGGCGTTCGACCTGAAGCTCCAAGCCGCCCACCACCCCCCGCTCTACGTGGTCTACCTGGCCTTCATGTCGAAGATCGTCGGCACCAGCCCGCAGTCCCTGCGCCTCGCCTCCTGCCTGCTCGGGGCGGCGATGGTCGTCGTCGTAGGGCTGGTCGGTCGCCGCGTGGCGGGGGAGCGGGCCGGCCTGCTCGCCGCGGTGGTGGCCGCGCTCTACCCCAACCTCTGGGCCAACGACGCCCTCCTGCTCTCCGAGCCGCTGTACGGCGTGATGATCGCGCTGGTCCTGCTGGCGGCCTACCGCCTCTGGGACGACCCGCGACCTCGAGAAGCGGTCCTGCTCGGTGGTGCCATCGGTCTCGCCACCCTCACCCGGGCCGAGGCCCTGCTGCTCTTCCTGATCCTCGCCATCCCGCTGATCTGGCTGTGCCGACGCGTGGACCGGGTCGGCCGGGGCGTGCTCGTCGCCGTGGTCCTGGCCACGGGGGCGTTCGTGATGGCGCCTTGGGTGGGCCACAACCTCTACCGCTTCAACCAGCCGGTCACCCTGTCCTACGGGCTGGCCGGCGTGCTCACCCAGGCGAACTGCGACCAGACGTACTCGGGCGAGTACCTCGGCTACTGGCATCCCGAGTGCTCGTTCCTCGACGAGACCATCGGGCCGTCGGCGCAGCAGTGCCTGCGCACCCCGGCCAGGTGCGCCGAGATCTACGCCGAGCAGTTCGGCGACGAGTCGGACGCCGCGAAGCTCGGCCAGGAGCTGGGCGTGGAGTACATCAGCGAGCACCGGGGTCGCCTGCCCGTGGTGATGGCCGCCCGGGTCGGGCGCATGTGGGGCCTCTTCCGCCCGGGCCAGCAGGTCCGCATCGACGCGGTGGGCGAGGGCCGACCGTTGTGGGTGTCACGGACCGCCTTGATCACCTTCTACGAGCTGGTGGCGGTGTCCGCGGTCGGGCTCTGGCTGCTGCGCAAGCGCAAGGTGCCGATCCTTCCCCTCGTCTCCATGGCGGTGCTCGTCACCACCGTCGCCGCCCTCGCCATCCCGGTGACCCGGTATCGCGTCCCCGTCGAGGTGGCCATGGCCGTCCTCGCGGGGGTCGTGGCCGACCAGTGCATCACCTGGTGGCGCGCCCGTCGCCGCAGGCCGGATGGCCGCGGCCGCACCGCGGAGCCCGGAGTCGACTCGCCGTCCGCGTCCGACGCGCCCGAGCCGGCACGTGGCTGAGGGGCTCCGGCGCTTCGACGTCCGGCTGGCCATCGTCACCGGCGTGGCCCTCCTCGGGCGCCTCGTCTACGCCGTCGGCGTGCACGGCAACGACGCTCCCCGGGGTGACGGGTTCTACTTCCACCACCAGGCGGTGGCGCTCAGCCAGGGAGACGGCTTCATCAGCCCCATCCTGTGGCTGTACGCCGACGTGAACGTCCAGGCCGCCCACCACCCGCCGCTCTACTCGGTGTTCCTGGCCGTGCCCTCGATCCTCGGCTTCGACAGCCCTTTGGCCCACCGGGTGGTCTCGTGCTTCGCGGGGGCTGCGATGGTGGCCCTCGTGGGGCTGCTGGCCCGACGCCTTGCCGGAGGTGAGGGCCGTGGCGACCGCGCCGGCCTGATCGCCGCCGTGCTCGCCACGGTGTACCCCCTGTTGTGGGTGAACGAGGGCCTGATCCTGTCGGAACCGCTCTACGGCGTGGCCATCGCATTGGTGCTGTTCGCCGCCTACCGCGTGTACGACGAGCCGACGTGGCGCCGGGGCGCGGCGTTGGGCGCCGCCATCGCGCTCGCGGCGCTCACCAGGGCGGAGGCCTCCAACTTCTTGCTGTTCCTGGCGCTCCCGCTCGCCCTGCTCGTTCCGGCCTTGGCCTGGCGGAAACGCGTCGCGCTCGTCGTCGCCGCCGGCCTCGCGTACGGGGTCGTCGTCAGCCCGTGGATCCTGCACAACCTCGCGCGATTCGACGAGCCGGTCTTCTTGTCCTACGGCGCCGCCGGCGTGCTGCCCCAGGCCAACTGCGACCAGACCTACGACGGGCCGCTGCTCGGCTACTGGAGCGGCGGATGCGCGTTCCCGAGCAAGGAGGACATCCCCGAGTCGGGCGCCCGCGACCCGGACATGGAGGTGGTGGCCCAGCAGGGGCTCGAGTTCCTGGGTGACGGCGACGAGTCGGGCGCGGCCAACGAGGGCATGCGGCGCGGCCTCGAGTACATCGAGGCCCGTCCCGGTCGGGCGGCGGTGGTCTCGGCCGCGCGCGTGGGACGCATCTGGGGGGTCTACCGGCCCGGCCAGAGCATCGACCTCGACACCATCGTCGAGGGTCGGGGCCGGACGGTGTCGACGGTCGGTTTGATCCTCTACTACGAGCTGCTCGCGCTGGGCATCGCCGGCCTGGTGGTGCTGCGCCGCCGCGGGGTCCCCATCCTGCCGTTCATCAGCCTCGCTCTGCTCGTCACCTTCACCGCCGCGGTGGCGATCGGTGTCACCCGATACCGCTATCCGGTCGACCTGGGACTCGTGGTGCTGGCCGGCATCGCCCTCGACGCGGGATGGCGCTGGGCCCGGCGGCCCGCGAAGGGCGCGGCGGGAGCCAAGGGAGCCAAGGGAGCGAAGGGGGCCGTGGGCCGCACGGGCGCGAAGGGCGCGCCGGACGACTCGACGCCGCCCGCGTCCGACCGCCCGCACCGTCCCGAGGAGCCGGTCGGGGCGAACGCGTGAGCGCCCTCGACGCGACGGCGGCGCTCCTGGCTGCCGAGCACCCGGACCGGGAGTGCTTCCGCGACCCCGACTACCTGCCGTGGCTGTACGAGCAGAACCCGGCCGGCCCGGCCATCCAGGAGAGCGTCGACCGTCGGGGGGCACCGGTCTCCCACTTCGCCCTGCTGCCGCAGCGTTGGGCCCGCGGTCACGAGGTCGTCTCCTTCTGCGTCGGGGTGAACGGCGTCACGCGGGCCGGGTCGGGCGAGGCCCACTTCCTCGCCCTCCTCCGCCGGGGCATCCGGGAGATGGGCCGGCGGGGGGTGGTGGCCGGCTTCGGGGTCACCAACGCCTCCTCGACGGCGATGACGCTGACCCGCACCGGCATCGGCAACGTCGGGCCGCTCCCGGTCGTCGTGCGCCCTGCGCTGCCCGGGGGGAGCGGGGTCACGACCCGAGACGTCACGCCCGAGTGGCTCGCGGGTGGTGAGCTCGCCGAGCTGGTCCGGTCGTTCCCGCCTGCCGCCGAGGGCGGGTGGTCCCAGGCCTGGTCGCTCGAGAGCCTGCGCTGGCGCCTCGCCAACCCGTCGGCGCACTACCGCGTGCACATCAGCGACGAGGCCGTGGCGGTCACCACGCGGATGGTGCACCAGCACGTCCCCGTCTCGGTGGTGCTCAAGCTCTTCGCCCGGGGCGAGCGTCCGTCCCGCGGCGCCGGCGCCGCCCTCGTTGCTCGCGCCTGCCGGGTCGACCGGGCGCCCGCGGCGGTCTACGTCGGGTTCAACGACCGTGTGCCGTTCCGCGGCCTCGCCGTGCCCCGCCGCCTCCTGCCGTCCCCCCTGAACCTGCTGTTGTTCGGGGCGGACCGGGCGTCGATCGCCGTGGGAGAGGAGATCCAGGGCCTGCCCCAGGACGAGGTCACGCTGCGCTGCTTCGAGCTGCTGGACTTCGACGCGCTGTGACCGCGCCCCTCGACCCGCGAGGGTCGCCCGCCGCGGAGGACGCCGACCTGGCCGCCACCGCGGCCCTGCTGCGCCGCGAGCACCCCGACGCCGACCGCTTCGTCGGCACCGAGTTCCTCCACTGGCTGTACCGCGAGAACCCGCACCACCCGGCCATCGAGGAGGACGTGGACCGCAAGGGCGCACGGGTGGCCCACCTGGCCCTGCTCCCGCAGCCGTGGCGGGACCACGAGCGCTCGGCCACCTTCGTGCTCTCGGTCAATGCCGTCACCCGTTCCGGGCTCGGCAGCATGCACTTCGTGGCGCTCGCCGCCCGGGGCACCAAGCGCGCCATCGAGGCGCGCGACGAGCTCGGAGGGCTGATCGGCGGCATCGGGGTCACCAACGAGTCCTCCACCATGCCGGGCCTGCACCGCATCGGCGCCCGTCTGATCACCAGCCTCCCCGTCGTGGCCATCCCCCGGCGCCCGGCGCGACGCCGAGGCGTCGAGAGCCACGACGTGGACGACGCCTTCCGGGCGACCGGGGCCTTCGAGCGGCTCCTGCAGGGCCTCGACGAAGCCCCCGCACAGGGTTGGACCCAACGCTGGACCCCCGAGCACCTGCGCTGGCGCCTCGCCGCGCCGGGCGGCGGCTACGCCCTCCACGCCGACGACGACGTCGTGGCGGTCACGACTCGGGCGAGTGCCAAGGGGGTGCCGGTGGCGGTCGTCCTCAAGCTGCTGCCCCGCGGCGGCGCCCCCGGGCCGCGCTCGGCCAGGCGGGTGATCGCCGCCGCACTCCGCCACCACCGGGTGCCGGTGGCCGTCTACGCGGGGTTCAACGCCCACGTGCCGGTACGGGGCATCACCATCCCCAAGCGCGTCCAGCCGGCGCCGCTGAACCTGCTGTTCATCGCACGCGACGAGGCGTCGGAGTTCCTCGGCCTCGACCTCGGCGACGCCGGCCCGCAGGCGCCCGCCACGTTCGACACCTTCGAGCTGCTCGACTTCGACGCGTTCTGAACGATCTCCAGGTCCTAGCCTGCCTGCGTGGCCGTCCTGCCGATGTTCCCGCTGGGCTCGGTGCTGTTCCCGTCGCTCGTGCTGCCCCTCCACGTCTTCGAGGAGCGGTACCGGCGGCTCACCCGCGACTGCCTCGACGGCGACCGGGAGTTCGGGGTGGTCCTGATCGAGCGGGGGAGCGAGGTCGGCGGCGGTGACGTGCGCACCACGGTGGGCACCGTCGCCCGCATCGTCGAGGCCGAGGAGTACCCGGACGGCCGCTTCGGCATCGTCGCCGTGGGCGCACGCCGGATCGTGGTGGACGAGTGGCTCCCCGACGACCCGTACCCGCGTGCGGAGGTGCACGACTGGCCCGACGCCGAGGTCGACGAGGCGGCGGCCGACGCCGCCCTCGAGGCCATGGCGGCCCCGTTCCGTCGGGCCGTGGCCCTGAAGAGCGAGCTCGGCGAGAGCACGGTCCCCGCCACCATCGAGCTCAGCGACGAGCCGGGGGTCGCCGCCTTCCAGGCGGCCGCGGTCGGTCCGCTCGGGCCGCTCGACCAGCTCCGCGTCCTCGGCACCGAGGGGGTGCTGGAGCGCCTGGCCCTGCTCACCCGCCTGTTCACCGAGGAGGCCGAGGTGCTCGAGGCCCGCTTGTCGGGGTGAGTGGTCGGGGAGCCACGGGTAGGGTGGGCCGACGGGCAAGTCGACCGTCGGCGTGGGCCGACAAGCGAGGACTGGTGTGGCGAAGACGGGTGGGGCGAGCAGCGTGAACCGGCCAGGGTCCCGGCACGATCCGGTGAGCCAGGCCAGCGACATCAAGGACCTGCTCGTCGCCTACGCCAAGCAGGAGACGGTCGACCCGCTGAAGGGCCTCGGCCGCTTCGTCGGGTACGGCGCCGTGGCCATGCTGCTCATCGGCATCGGCGCCATCGAGCTCACCGTGGCCCTCCTGCGACTCCTCCAGACCGAGACCGGCAGCCCCCTCACCGGCAACTGGTCGTGGGTGCCCTACCTCATCACCCTCGTGGTCGCCTCCGGGGTGGCGTACCTGTCGGTCAAGGCCATCAACCGCACGAGCGACAAGAGGAACCAGCCATGAGCGACACCGCCCCCATCAGCCGCGACGACATCGAGGCGAAGTTCCGGGAGATCCAGGGCGAGGTCGACGAGGCCGGCGAGGCCGCCCGCAACTACGTGCTGGTCGCCGGCATCGTGGTCACCGTCGTGGTGGCGGCCGCGGCGTTCTACTTCGGGCGCCGCCGCGGCAAGCTCCAGAAGACCGTCGTCGAGATCCGCCGGGTGTGATGGGCGTCGCACTTCGCTTCCTGCGACGGGCAGGCATCGAGCGAGGCCTCTTCGAGGGTCGGCGGGCCTGGATGATCCTCGGTGTGTTCGCGTGGGGCCTGCACTTCCTGAACCGGGCCGCGGGTCGCAACGAGGTCGTCGTCTACCGCGAGGAGCTCGCTCCCGGCGAGAGCGTCGTCATCCGGCGCGAGGCGGCTCCCGCCCAGGGCGGCCGTCGCCGTCGTCGTCGCTCGTGAAGGTCCTGCTCCGCAACCCCCGGCGCGAGCTCGAGCTGCGCGGCCCGATGAGCGTGGTGGCGCTGCTCCAGCACCTCGAGCTGCGGCGCGAGGCGGTGCTCGTCATCGCCGGGGACACGCTCGTGCCTGCGGACGCGATCCTCCCCGACGACGCCGACGTCGAGATCCGCCCCGTCATCTCGGGGGGCCACTCGTGAAGTGCCGGGTGTGCCGCGAGCCGGCCGTCATCGACGTGCGCCGCCACAACGCCAACTTCTGTGTCGAGCACTTCGTGAAGCTCTGTCGCGACCAGACCGAGAAGGCCATCAAGGAGTGGTCGATGATCGAGCCGGGGGAGCGCGTCCTCGTGGCGGTCTCCGGCGGCAAGGACTCCCTCGCCCTGTGGGACGTCCTGCTCGACCTCGGCTACGACGTGAGCGGTCTCTACGTGGGCCTCGGCATCGGTGAGTACAGCGACGCGTCGGCCGATCACGCCCGCGCCTTCGCCGAACGGCGGGGCGCCGAGCTGATCGAGGTCGACCTGCCCACCGACTACGGCTACGACATCCCGGACGGCTCACGGGCCGCCCGGCGGGCGCCGTGCTCGGCGTGTGGCCTCTCGAAGCGCCACGTGTTCGATGCCGCGGCGCTGGAGGGGGGCTTCGACGTGCTCGCCACGGGTCACAACCTCGACGACGAGGCCGCGGTGCTGTTCGGCAACGTGCTGCGCTGGCAGACCGAGTACCTCGGACGCCAGCTCCCGGTCCTGCCCGCACGCGACGGCTTCCCCCGCAAGGTCAAGCCCCTGGTGCGCCTGGCCGAGCGGGAGACGGCGGCCTACTGCGTCGTGCGCGGCATCGACTACCTGGTCGAGGAGTGCCCCATGGCGGCCGGCAACCGCCACCTCGGCTACAAGGAGGCCCTCAACGCCATCGAGGCCACCTCGCCCGGCTCCAAGCACGACTTCTACTTCGGCTTCCTGGCCCGCGCCTCCGAGGGCTTCCAGGCCGAGGCCGAGGAGGACCGCGAGGCGCTGGCCGAGTGCCGGGTGTGCGGCGCCCCCACGCCCACCGAGGTGTGCGCCTTCTGCCGGCTCGTCGAGCGGGCGGGTGGGGAGCGACGGGAGCGGGCGGGTGGGGAGCGACGGGAGCGGGCGGGTGGGGAGCGACCGGAACGGGCGGGCGACCCCCAGCCGGTGGCCCTGGGGCGGCGGCCGTCGTGAGCCGCCCCTTCGCCGCCGGCGACCGCGTCCTGCTCATCGACACCAAGAAGCGCCGCTACCTCGTCACCCTCGCCGAGGGCGGCCAGTTCCACTCGCACGCCGGATTCCTCCCGCACGCCGAGCTGCTCGGCCAGAGCGAGGGCGTGAGCGTGCGCAGCACCATGGGCGCCCGCTACACCGCCATCCGGCCCACCCTGTCGGACTTCGTGTTCAAGATGCCGCGAGGCGCCCAGGTCATCTACCCGAAGGACCTCGGCCCCATCTTGATGCTGGCCGACATCTTCCCGGGCGCCCGGGTGCTCGAGTCCGGGGTGGGATCGGGCGCCCTGTCGATGACCATGCTGCGTGCCGGGGCCGACGTCACCGGGTACGAGGTGCGCGAAGACTTCGCCGAGCGGGCCCAGCACAACGTCGCCGCCTTCCTCGGCGAGGAGGGCGCCGACCGCTACCGGGTCGAGGTGCGCGACACCTACGAGGGCATCGACCTCGACGACCTCGATCGCATCGTGCTCGACCTGCCCGAGCCGTGGCAGGTGGTGCCGCACGCCGAGAAGGCCCTGCACCCCGGCGGCATCCTGGTGGCGTACACCCCGAGCATCCTCCAGGCCCGCCAGCTCCGCGAGGCTCTGGACGACTCGGCGTTCGGCATGGCCGAGACGCTCGAGGTGCTCAACCGCAGCTGGCACATCGAGGGGCAGTCGGTGCGCCCCGACCACCGGATGGTCGCCCACACCGGCTTCTTGACCCACGCCCGCCTCCTGACCGGCTGAGCGACGCCCGTGAACGCGCTGGACGTGGTGATCCTGGCCTGCATCGTCGGGGCCGCGATCGGCGGGTTCCGGATGGGCTTCGTGGCCCGGTCGACCTCCTGGGCGGGCATGGCGGTGGGGCTGGTGCTCGCCGCGGTGGCCCTGCCCCGCATCCTCGAACGGGTGCAGCTCGACGACCAGCTGCTGCTCCTGCTGGCCATCACCGTCCTGTTCGCCGGGGCGTTCCTCGGCCAGGCCGCCGGGTTGTTCATCGGCCGCCAGCTGAGCGTGGGCATCGAGACCGGCAAGGGTCGGGCCCTCGACCACGGGGCAGGTGCGCTCGCGGGCATGGCCGGGGTGATCGTGCTGCTCTGGCTCATCCTGCCCACGATGGCGGCGGTCCCCGGTTGGTCGGCGCGCGAGGCCCGGCAGTCCGCGGTGGCCGGCTGGGTGCACGACTCGCTCCCGGAGGCCCCCGACGCCTTCCTCGCGCTTCGCCAGCTCGTGGGGGAGGACCGCTTCCCCGAGGTGTTCGACGCCTTGCAGCCGGCACCCGAGGTCGGTCCGCCGCCGGCCGCCACCGGGATCTCCGCCGAGACGTCCGAGCGGGTCGTCCAGTCGACCGTGAAGGTCGAGGGGGTGGCCTGCGACCGGGTCCAGGACGGCAGCGGCTTCGTGGTCGGCGACGACCTGGTCGTCACCAACGCGCACGTCGTGGCCGGGGAGGAGAGCACCGAGGTCGAGCGCTCCGACGGCACGAGGGTGGCCGCACAGGTGGTGGCCTTCGACGCCGACCGTGACCTCGCCGTGCTCTCGGCGCCCGGCCTGGATCGCCCCGCCCTCTCCGTCGCCACCGCCGAGGTGGGCGACGTGGGCGGCGTCTACGGCCACCCCGGTGGCGGCCCCCTGGAGATCTCGCCGTTCGAGATCGCCCAGCAGGTGCGGGCGCAGGGGACCGACATCTACGACCGCGATCGCATCGAGCGTGACGTGTTCTTCCTCGCCACCGACCTCGCGCCCGGCGACTCGGGCTCTGCGCTCGTCAACCCCGACGGCGAGGTGGTGGGCGTGGCCTTCGCCATCGCCCCCGACCGCGACGGCGTGGGCTACGCCCTGAGTGACGAGGAGCTCCGGGCCGTGCTCGACCTCGACCTCGACGAGGTGGTGGACACCGGGCCCTGCCTCGCGTGAGGCGGCGGGCCGGGCCGGGCCCCGAACGCGAAGAGCGCCGGCCCCCGAAGGGACCGGCGCTCCTCGCAGAAGCTCGCGGTTGCGAGCCGATCTCACATCTCGATGAAGATGCACTCCCCGGGGCACTCCTCGGCGGACTCGATGACCGCCTCCTCCTGGCCCGCCGGCACCGCGGCGAGGCCCTCCGGGCCGCCCGGGTCCGAGAAGACCTTGTCGCCTTCCTTGACGTAGGCCAGGCCGTCGTCGAGGAGGGTGAAGACGTCGGGGGCGATCTCCTCACAGAGGCCGTCGCCGGTGCACAGATCCTGATCGATCCAGACCTTCATTGGGGGTGTCCTCTCACGATGTGGGGCCAAGGCCCCCAGACGTTTGCTCAGTGACCACACTCTAGCCCCTCCCCCCGATAAACACGGAAATCCCGTGCAATTTCGCCGTGCAATCGATCGGGTGGCCGGCGCCCCGTGTGAACGCACGGAGAAGCGTGCGCCCACGCTCCGTCGCTTCCGGCGACGGCCCGTGTATCGTCCGCGTGACACGAGCGAGGAGGTGGTTGCCGTCAGCCAGGACGAGACAGAACGACGCATCGCCTCGTTGGAAGCCGAGCTGGACGAGCTCCGCGCCGAGGCCACGACGGTCGAGGAGGAGGTCGTCTCGCTGCGCCGTCGGCTGCAGGAGGCCCCCAAGCGCGTCCGAACCCTCGAGGAGCGACTGCTCGAGACCAAGGGCCAGCTCGCCCAGGCGGTTTCGCAGAACGAGAAGCTGACCTACACCCTGCGCGAGGCGCGCGAGCACATCGCCACGCTGCGCGAGGAGGTCGACAAGCTCACGCAGCCGCCGTCGGCCTACGGGACGCTGCTGGGTCGCAACGACGACGGCACCGTCGACGTGTTCTCCGGGGGCCGCAAGATGCGCGTCGCCCTGCACCCCGAGATCGCCGAGCAGGAGATCGAGCGCGGCGCCGAGGTGGTGCTCAACGAGTCGCTCAACGTGGTCCTCGCCCGCAGCGGCGAAGTGACCGGCGAAGTGGTCACCCTCAAGGAGCTGCTCCCGGACCGCAAGCGGGCGCTCATCGCCGGCCGGGCCGACGAGGAGCGCGTGGTCGAGCTGGCCGACTCCCTGGTGGGCCAGCGCCTGCGGGCCGGTGACGCCGTGCTCATGGACTCTCGCTCGGGCCTGCTGCTCGAGCGCCTGCCCCGCCCCGAGGTCGAGGAGCTGGTCCTCGAGGAGGTGCCCGACATCTCCTACGAGGACGTCGGCGGGCTCGACGACCAGATCGAGCAGATCACCGACGCGGTCGAGCTCCCGTTCGTCCACCAGGCGCTCTTCGCCGAGTTCCAGCTGCCGGCGCCGAAGGGCATCCTCCTCTACGGCCCGCCGGGCTGTGGCAAGACCCTCATCGCCAAGGCGGTGGCGAACTCGCTGGCCAAGAAGGTGGCCGAGGTGTCCGGCGACTCCGAGGCCCGGAGCTACTTCCTCAACATCAAGGGCCCCGAGCTGCTGAACAAGTACGTGGGCGAGACCGAGCGCCAGATCCGCCTCGTGTTCCAGCGGGCCCGGGAGAAGTCCGAGGAGGGCTGGCCCGTCATCGTCTTCTTCGACGAGATGGACTCGCTGTTCCGCACCCGCGGCACCGGCATCAGCTCGGACATGGAGTCCACCATCGTCCCGCAGCTGCTGGCGGAGATCGACGGCGTGGAGACGCTGAAGAACGTCATCGTCATCGGTGCGTCCAACCGCGAGGACCTCATCGACCCGGCCATCCTGCGCCCGGGCCGCCTCGACGTGAAGATCAAGATCGAGCGGCCCGACGAGACCGCCGCCGCGTCCATCTTCAGCCGCTATCTGCTGAGCGAGCTGCCCCTCGACCTCGGCGAGGTGGACACCCTGGGCGGCGGCGACCCCGAGAAGGCCGTCCGGGCCATGATCGAGACCACCGTCGAGGAGATGTACCGCACCGACGAGCAGAACCGGTTCCTCGAGGTCACCTACCAGAACGGTGACAAAGAGGTCATGTACTTCAAGGACTTCTCGTCGGGCGCCATGATCGAGAACATCGTCCGCCGGGCCAAGAAGCGGGCCATCAAGCGCCTCATCAACGACGGTGACCGCGGCATCCGCGTCGAGGACCTCATCGCCTCCATCCACCAGGAGTACAAGGAGCACGAGGACCTGCCCAACACCACCAACCCCGACGACTGGGCCAAGATCTCGGGGAAGAAGGGCGAGCGCATCGTCTACGTGCGCACGCTGATCACCAAGGACGACGAAGACGCACGGGGCGGCCGGGCCATCGAGCGCATGGCGACGGGGCAGTACCTCTAGCGGTGGGAGCTCCCTGATGGCGTTGCCCAAGATCATCGGCCTCGAGACCGAGTTCGGCATCGTCCTGCGGGGCACGGGCGAGTCCAACCCGATCGCGGCGTCGTCGGTGCTCATCAACGCGTACATGGGCGAGTTGGCCCGCCAGGCCGACGAGGCCCACCCGGTGGCCAAGGTGGGCTGGGACTTCGAGGACGAGTCGCCCGGCAACGACGCCCGCGGCCTCGCCCCCGAGGGGGCCATGGCCCCCGAGGTGGAGACCCACCTGATCAACGCGGTCCTCACCAACGGCGCCCGGTACTACGTCGACCACGCCCACCCGGAATACTCGACGCCCGAGTGCGCCGACCCCCGCTCGATCGTGGTGTTCGACAAGGCGGGGGAGCTCATCCTCCAGCGCTCGATGGCCGCCGCCGGCCGGCTCCTGCCCGACGGCCAGGAGATCGTCGTCTACAAGAACAACTCGGACGGCAAGGGCAACTCGTACGGCTGCCACGAGAACTACCTCATGGCGCGCTCGGTGCCCTTCGGCCGCATCGTCACCCACGTCACCCCGCACTTCATCACCCGTCAGATCTTCACCGGTGCGGGCAAGGTGGGCACCGAGGCACCCGGGCTCGGCCGCAACAGCATCGGCTTCCAGCTCACCTCCCGCGCCGACTTCTTCGAGGAGGAGGTCGGCCTCGAGACCACGTTGAAGCGACCCATCGTCAACACCCGCGACGAGCCCCACGCCGACGCCCAGAAGTACCGCCGCCTCCACGTGATCGTGGGGGACGCCAACCTGTCCGAGGTCTCGACGTTCCTCAAGGTCGGCACCACTGCCCTCGTGCTCTCGATGATCGAGGACGACTTCCTGCCCCGCGAGTTCCGTTTCCTTTCGCCGGTCGCGGCCATGCGCCGGGTGTCGTACGACACGACCCTCCGCGAGCCGCTCGACCTCGCCGACGGCACCACGGTCACGGCGCTCGAGGTGCAGTGGGAGCTGCTCGACCGGGCCCGCAAGTACGCCGAGGTCGCCGGCCTCGAGTGCCTGGGCGCGGACCCGTCGGTGGGCGAGGAGGTGCTCACCCGGTGGGAGGACGCGCTCACCCAGCTCGAGGCCGACCCGATGGGCCTGGCCGGCCAGCTCGACTGGGTGGCCAAGTACCGCCTGCTCGAGGGGTACCGCGACCGCCACGGCCTCGAGTGGTCCGACGCCCGCCTCGCGGCCATGGATCTCCAGTACCACGACCTCCGGCCCGAGAAGTCCCTCTTCGCCCGGCTGCCCGTCGAGCGCATCACCGCCGACGACGAGGTGGCGGCGGCGGTCGGCGACCCGCCGGCGGACACCCGGGCCTACTTCCGGGGCCGCTGCCTGGACAAGTGGGGCGACGACATCGTGGCCGCCAACTGGGACTCGCTGGTGTTCGACATCGGGGCCGAGACGCTGCGACGGGTCCCCATGATGGAACCGACGCGCGGAACCCAGGCCCACGTGGGTACCTTGGTCGACGAGTGCACGACCGCCGCCGAGCTGCTGGAGCGGTTGGGGTCGTGATGCAGACGGAGCGAACGGACAGGAGCGCCTGATGGCCGAACGAGAGCAGAAGCGCCGGCCCGCCCCCGCCCGCGAGGAAGCAGACGTCGACGAGGCGCCCGCCACCTCGGAGAGCGGTGAGAAGATCAAGGCCGAGCTCGACGACCTCCTCGACGAGATCGACGACGTGCTCGAGACCAACGCCGAGGACTTCGTGCGCAGCTACGTGCAGAAGGGCGGCGAGTAGCCGCCACACCGGCTCGGGCCACTCCGAGCCGATAGGTTGCCCGGCCATGCGACGCCGGGACTTCCTCCGAGCCGTGACCGTCTCCTCCGGGGCCGCTGTGCTCGCGCCGGCGCTGTGGCGCCCCGCAGGTGCCGCTCCGAGGCAGGGGAGCGGGGGCGGCCCGTACGGCTCCCTCGAGGGTCGCGAGCCCGACGTGAACGGGCTCCTGCTCCCCGAGGGCTTCACCTCCCGGGTGATCGCCCGGTCGGACGAGGAGGTGGAGGGCACGGGCTACACGTGGCCGGTGTTCCCCGACGGCGCCGCCACCTTCCCGCTCGCGGCCGGCGGCTGGCACCTGGCGGTGAACTCGGAGAACCCCCTGGAGGGGGAAGGGGGCGCCAGCGGCATCACCTTCGACGCCGACGGCGAGGTGGTCGGTGCCCAGCGCATCCTCGAGGGCACGACCATGAACTGCGCCGGCGGTCCCACGCCCTGGGGGGCCTGGCTGTCCTGCGAGGAGATCGAGGGTGGCCTGGTGTGGGAGTGCGACCCGAGCGGCCGGGACCCCGCCGAGGCCCGTCCCGCGCTGGGTGCCTTCCCCCACGAGGCCGTCGCGGTCGACCCCGACGCCGAGCAGCTCTTCCTGACCGAGGACCGCCCCGACGGGCGCTTCTACCGGTTCACCCCCGACACCTACCCCGACCTGACCGCCGGCACGCTGGCCGTGGCACAGGTGGCCGGCGACGGTGCCGTCACCTGGCTGGACGTGCCGGACCCGAGCGCCGCCACCACCCCGACGCGCGAGCAGGTGCCCGACAGCACGGCCTTCGACGGCGGTGAGGGCATCTGGTACGACCAGGGCGCGGTGTTCTTCAGCAGCAAGGGCGACAACAAGGTCCGCCGCTACGACACCGAGGCCGAGTCGATGGCGGTCGTCTACGAGGGCACGGGGCAGCTCGAAGGGGTGGACAACCTGACCCTCGAGCCCGGCACGCAGGACCTGTTCGTGGCCGAGGACGGCGGCAACATGGAGGTGGTCCTCGTCACCCCGGACGGCGAGGCGTTCCCGTTCCTGCGCATCGTCGACGAGGGCGTGCCGGCGGGCGGGCTCGAGTCCGAGGTGACCGGCCCCGCCTTCAGCCCCGACGGCCGCCACCTGTACTTCAGCTCGCAGCGCGGTGGGCCCGCCAACCGGGGGGTCAGCTACGTCGTCTCGGGCCCGTTCCGGGCAGCCGACGCGGCGGCCGGGGCGACCACCACCACGGCGGCCGCAGCGACGGCCACCACCGCGGGGGACGCCAGCAGCGACGACGACGACGGCGGGAGCGACCTCGCCCTGCCCCTCGTCGGGGGCGCCATGGTGCTGGGCCTGGCCGCCACGGGCGCGATCGTCTGGCGGGTGCGCAACCGGGACCACGGCGCCGGCGACGGCCCGGGTGACGGCCCCGGCGACGCTCCGGAGAGCCGATAGCCTCCGAGCCGTGACGCTCCCGTACTTCCCGGTCGAGGACGATCCCGGCCCCAGCTTCCTCAACCTCTTGAAGACCCAGGGGCTCGAGCCGCGGTTCGCCACCGGCCCGGACGGCGCGACGACCCCGCTCAGCTTCAGCCACGGCACCACGGTCGTGGCCGTGCGCTACGCCGACGGCGTGGTCATGGCCGGCGACCGCCGGGCCACGTCGGGCCACCTCATCAGCCACCGCCACATGGAGAAGGTCTTCCCGGCCGACCGGTACTCGGGCGTGGCCATCGCCGGCGCCGCGGGCCCGGCCGTCGAGATGGTGAAGCTCTTCCAGCTCCAGCTCGAGCACTACGAGAAGGTCGAGGGCACCACCATCAGCCTCGAGGGCAAGGCCAACCAGCTCTCGCAGATGGTCCGTGGCCACCTGCCGGCGGCCATGCAGGGCTTCGCCGTCGTGCCCCTCTTCGCCGGGTTCGACACCGCCCGCCAGCAGGGTCGGCTCTTCGAGTACGACGTCACCGGCGGGCGCTACGAGGAGAGCGAGTACGCCACCACGGGCTCCGGCAGCCTGCACGCCGGCGCCGTGGTGAAGATGGGCTACCGCCCCGACCTGAGCCGGGAGGAGGTCATCGACCTCGTCATCTCGGCGCTGTTCGAGGCCGCCGACGAGGACTCCGCCACCGGTGGCCCCGACCTCGTGCGGGCCATCTACCCGAGCGTGGCCACCATCACCGCCGAAGGCTTCCTCGCCGTCGAGGAGGCCGAGGTGGCGGAGCGCTTCCGGGGCCTCGTCGACCAGCTCACCAGCACCCGAGGGCCTCGTGTCAACCCGGAGGTGACCCCGTGAACATCGACGTTGCGGAGCGGAGCGGAGCAGCAGCGATGAGCGAACCGGATCCCGAAGGGGCACCGACGGAGGAGGTGCAAGGCCAGTGAGCATGCCGTTCTACGTCGCTCCCGAGCAGGTGATGAAGGACCGGGCCGACTACGCCCGCAAGGGCATCGCCCGGGGCCGCAGCCTCGCCGCGGTGGTCTACGACGACGGCATCCTCATCTGCGCCGAGAACCCTTCCAGCACGCTGCGCAAGACCAGCGAGATCTACGACCGCATCGGCTTCGCCGGTGTCGGCAAGTACAACGAGTTCGACTCGCTGCGCATCGCCGGCGTCCGCCACGCCGACATGAAGGGCTACTCGTTCAGCCGTGCCGACGTCGACGCCCGCAGCCTCGCCAACCAGTACGCGCAGATCCTCGGCCAGATCTTCACCAACGAGATGAAGCCGATGGAGGTCGAGATCCTCGTGGCCGAGGTGGGCCACACCACCGACGGGGACCGCCTCTTCCACATCCTCTACGACGGCACCGTGGTCGACGAGAGCGACTTCACGGTGCTCGGCGGCGAGGCCGAGGCCATCGCCAAGCGCCTCGGCGAGGCCTGGGGCGAGGGCCTGTCGCTGGGCGACGCGCTCAAGGCCGCGGCCAAGGCCATCGGCGGCCCCGACCGCACCCTGGTGGCCGACGACCTCGAGGTCGCGGTGCTGGCCCGCAGCAACGGTCGGCGGGCCTTCCGCCGCATCGAAGGCGCCGAGCTCGCGGAACTGCTGGCCTGATCCCCGCCCGCATGGCCCCTGCGAAGTGCCGGGGCGTGTGTAGGTTGACCGCATGGACCGCCGGATCTTCGGTCTCGAGAACGAGTACGGCGTCACCTGCACCCTTCGCGGCCAGCGGCGGCTGAGCCCGGACGAGGTCGCCCGCTACCTGTTCCGCCGGGTGGTGTCGTGGGGCCGGAGCTCCAACGTCTTCCTGGCCAACGGCGCCCGCCTGTACCTCGATGTCGGCTCGCACCCCGAGTACGCCACGCCCGAGTGCGACTCCATCTACGACCTCGTCGTGCACGACAAGGCGGGGGAGCGCATCCTCGAGCAGCTCCTCGCCAGTGCCGAGCTGCGCCTGCGCGAGGAGGGCATCCGCGGCGTCATCTACCTGTTCAAGAACAACACCGACTCCGCCGGCAACTCCTACGGCTGCCACGAGAACTACCTCACCAGCCGCCAGGACGACTTCAGCCACTACGTCGAGGTCCTGATCCCGTTCTTCGTGAGCCGACAGATCTTCGCCGGGGCCGGCAAGGTGCTGCAGACGGCACGGGGCGCCATGTACTGCATCAGCCAGCGGGCCGAGCACATCTGGGAGGGCGTCTCCAGCGCCACCACCCGCTCGCGGCCGATCATCAACACCCGCGACGAGCCCCACGCCGACGCCGAGCGCTACCGGCGCCTGCACGTGATCGTGGGCGACTCCAACATGAGCGAGTACGCCAACTTCGTGAAGATCGGCACCACGAGCATCCTGCTGCGCATGCTCGAGGACCGCATGGTCACCTTCCGGGACATGACGCTCGAGAACCCCATCCGGGCCATCCGCGAGATCAGCCACGACATGACCTGCACCCGGCGGGTCCGCCTGGCCAACGGGCGGGAGGCGAGCGCGCTCGAGATCCAGTCCGAGTACCTCAACCGGGCCCTGCGCTACGCGGACACCAAGGGGCTCAACCCCCTCGAGCAGCAGGCGCTGGACATGTGGGAGCACTGCCTCACCGGCATCGAGAAGGATCCGCTCTCGCTCGACCGCGAGTGCGACTGGGTCATCAAGCACAACCTCATCGAGGCGTACCGGGAACGCCACGGCCTGGCCCTCACCGACCCGAAGGTCGCCCTCATTGACCTCCAGTACCACGACGTGAACCGCGACCGGGGCCTCTTCTACCGGATGCAGCAGCGGGGCATGGTCGACCGCATCTGCACCGACGAGGAGATCGACCTCGCCGTCGAGCAGCCGCCCCAGACCACCCGGGCGCGCCTGCGGGGCGAGTTCATCCGCAAGGCCAAGGAGCGCAAGCGCGACTACACGGTCGACTGGGTGCACCTGAAGCTGAACGACCAGGCGCAGCGCACCGTGCTGTGCAAGGACCCCTTCAAGTCGCGCGACGAGCGCGTCGAGAAGCTGATCGCCTCCCTCTGACCTGGCGTGCCGTCGTTCCGTAGCGGCCGGGTGGTCGAGATCCTCGCCGAGCGCGAGGGCCTGCAACGTGTCCTGGTGGACCTCGAGGCCGACCCGGACGCTCCGGAGGGCGACGGTCACGCCAAGGCGTACGTGCTCACCGATCTCATCGGCGAGGTCGCCGCGGGCGACGAGGTCGTGTGCAACACCACGGCGGTGGAGTGGGGCCTCGGGACGGGGGGCTGGCACTTCGTGCACTGGAACCTGTCGCGTCGCTCGTGGCGCAAGAAGGGACCGGGCCACATCATGAAGCTGCGCTACACCAGCCTCCAGGCCGACACGGGATCGGCTGAGGAGCACCTCGACGACCTGCCCACCGAGCTCGACGGCCTGCCCGTTGTGGTGTGCAGCGTGCACAGCCAGGTCCCGTGCGTCGCCGTCGCCCTGAAGGCGGTCGACCCGTCCGCCCGCCTGGTCTACGTGATGACCGACGGGGCCTCCCTGCCGCTGGCCTTCTCCGACCTCGTGGCCGAGCTGCGCGGGCAGGGCCTGCTCGACGCCACCGTCACCGCCGGCCACGCCTTCGGTGGCGACCTCGAGGCCGTCACGGTGCCCTCCGCGCTCGCCCTGGCCCGCCACCAGCTCCACGCCGATGTCGTCGTGGTGGCCATGGGGCCTGGCGTGGTCGGCACCGACACGACGCTCGGCACGACGGCCATCGAGGTCGCCACGATCCTCGACACCACCGCCGCCCTCGGGGGCCGTCCGGTGATGTGCCTGCGCGTGTCCGAGGGCGACCATCGCGAGCGCCACCGGGGGGTCAGCCACCACTCCCGCACGGTGCTCGACCTCGTGCACGCCCCGGTCACCGTCGCGGCCCACGCCCTCCTCGGCGCCCGGGGACGGGTGGACGCCATCGAGGTGGACGAGCCGGACACCCCCGCCCTGCTCGAGGCCCGCGGCCTGCGGGTCACCACGATGGGCCGGGGCCCCGACGAGGACCGGGCCTTCTTCCAGGCCGCCGGCGCCGCCGGCGCCCTCGCTGCCCAGTTGCTGAAGTGACCCGCGGGCGAGGCGGATCCCGAAGGGGCGCTGACGGGGCGGTGACGTTGCGGAGCGGAGCGGAGCAGCGCAACGGACGAACCGGATCCCGAAGGGGCGCCGACGGGGCGGTGACGTTGCGGAGCGGAGCGGAGCAGCACAACGGACGAACCGGATCCCGAAGGGGCGCCGACGAAGGAGGCGCAAGGTAGATGGACAAGCTCGAGCGGTTGTTGAACCTCATCGCCGCCCTCCTGGAGACCCCGCGGGCGATGAGCGCCGAGGAGATCCACGAGAAGGTGCCCGGCTACCCCGAGGACAAAGGGGCCACCTTCCGGCGGGCCTTCGAGCGCGACAAGGACGACCTGCGCGAGATGGGCGTTCCGCTGCGGGTCGAGACCGTGCCCGGCAGCGATCCGCCCCTCACGGGCTACCGCATCCCACGGGACGAGTACTACCTGCGGGACCCGGGCCTCGAGCCCGACGAGCTGGCGGCGTTGAACCTGGCCGCCACCGCCGTGCACCTCGACGGCGCCCACGGCCTCGGCGGTCTCTGGAAGCTGGGCGGGGTGGAGGCCGAGGCGATGGCGGGGGAGGGGGAGGGGGACGTCACCCCGCTCGCCCAGCTCCCCATCGACGCCAACCTCGCCACGGTCTTCCAGGCCGTCGCCGAGCGCCGGGTCGTGCGCTTCGGCTACCGGGGCGACGAGCGCACCGTCGACCCCTACCGGCTCGACTTCCAGCTCGGCCGCTGGTACCTCACGGGGTTCGACCACCTCCGGGGTGACGAGCGCAACTTCCGCTTCGACCGCATCGACGGGACGGTCGCCGCCGGTGCCCCCCGCTCGTTCGAGCGACCCGTCGGGGCGGTGCCCGGGGTGGAACGGGCCGCATGGCAGCTCGGGGAGGGTGAGCCCGTCGTGGCCGAGCTGCTCGTCGACGCCGATCACGTCGCCCTCGCCCGCCACGAGCTGGGCTCGTCGACCGTGGCCGAGGAGCGCCCGGACGGGTCGGTCGTGTTCTCGGTGCCGGTCACCAACCGGGCCGGGTTCCGCTCCCTGGTCCTCGGCTACCTCGACCACGCCGAGGTGCTGGGCCCCGCCGACCTGCGGGCCGAGCTGGTGGCATGGCTCGACGCCCAGGCGAACCCGCGATGAGTCGCCTCGCCGCGAGCGAGCGGCTCCAGCGGCTCCTGTCGATCGTCCCCTGGATCGTCGATCATCCGGGCGCGCCGGTCCGCGAGGTGTGCGCTCGGTTCGCCATCAGCGAGCCGGACCTGCTCCGGGCATTCGACCTCCTCCAGTTCGTAGGGGTCCACCCCTTCAGCCCCGACGCGCTGATCGACGTCGTCCTCGAGGAGGGCTGCGTCTGGCTGCACCTCGCCCAGCCGTTCGGACGACCGCTGCGTCTCACGCCGGAGGAGGGCCTCGCGCTCGTCGCGGCCGGGCGTTCGATGGTCGGCGCCCCGGGGGTCGACGCCGACGGTTCGCTCGCACGCGGCCTGTCGAAGCTGGCCCGGTCGCTCGGCATCGCCGACGAGGGGGCGGTGGACGTCCGACTCGCCGACGAGGTCGACCCGGAGCTGTTGGCCAGGCTGCGGTCGGCGGCGCACGAGCGGCGGCGGGTGGCCATCGACTACTACTCGTTCGCCCGGGACGAGCACACCGAGCGGGAGATCGACCCCTACCAGGTGTTCGCCGACCAAGGCCGGTGGTACGTGGCGGCCTGGTGCCACCGGGCCGAGGGCGAGCGCGTGTTCCGGGTGGATCGCATCGGGAAGGCGACGGTGCTCGACGCGGGCTTCGACCCGCCGGCGGCCCTCGACCGGGTGGGCACCTTCCGACCGGGCCCCGACGCACCCCAGGTCGTGCTCGACCTCGAGGCCGAGGCCCGTTGGGTGGCCGAGCACTACCCCTACGAGCACGTCGAGGACCTCGGCGACGGCCGCCTGCGCGTCACCTTGGCGGTGACCGCGCGCCCTTGGCTCGAGCGCCTGTTGTTGAGCCTCGGGCCCGACGCCCGGTTGGTCGAGGTGGACGACCGACTGGGTGGCGACGGCGTCCGCGCCGCGGCCGCGGCACGGGTGCTCGAGCGCTACGGGAACCGCACGAGCGTGCAGTAGCCTGCGAGCCACGTGACCAGCTCCGAACCGCCCTTCCTCGGGCTCGACGACCCCGGCCACCCTGTCGAGCCTCCCGAGGCGGCGGGGGCCTCCGGCGTCCGCAGCCTGATCGAGTGGGTCGTTGTCGTCGGCGGTGCGCTCATCATCGCCCTGGTCATCAAGACCTTCCTCCTCCAGGCCTTCTTCATCCCGTCCTCGTCGATGGTGTCGACCCTGAACATCGGTGACCGGGTGCTCGTGAACAAGCTGAGCTACCGGCTCCACGAGGTCAACCGCGGCGACATCATCGTGTTCGAGCGCCCCGAGGGCGAGGCCGACAGCCAGATCCAGGACCTCATCAAGCGGGTCATCGGGCTGCCCGGCGACACCGTCGAAGGTCAGAACGGCCAGGTGCTGATCAACGGCGAGCCCCTCGACGAGCCCTACCTCGACGAGGGCGTCACCACCGGGGACTTCGATCCGGTCGAGGTACCGGAGGGCCACCTCTTCATGATGGGCGACAATCGGGGTGACTCCCGCGACAGCCGGTTCTTCGGGCCCATCGCGGAGGAGACCATCGTGGGGCGGGCCTTCTTCCGGGTCTGGCCCCTCGGCGACATCTCCACGCTGTAGACGCGCGCCCGCTCAGCGGCGGGCGGCGGCCAGCGCGTCGACCATGCGGTCGACGTGGTCGGAGAACACGCCGTCGATGCCCATGTCGATCAGCGCCGCGAGCGGCCGGTCGTGCTGCGCGTCCCAGCCGAGGCAGTAGCGCTCGAAGCGGTGGAACAGGGTGGTCAGCCCGCCGGTCCAGTCGGAGTGGTGCAGGTTGATGGCGTCGATGCCGACGTCCGCCAGCAGCGCAGCGCGGCGCTCGGGGCCCTCCTTGATGCGTCGGAGCCGGGTCGAGTCGACGAGTCGCACCTCGGGCGCCAGCGGCCGCCAGGAGGCGACCCGCTTCCAGTCGGGGTGGCAGAGCCACAGGCGTCCGAGCGCGCCGCCGCCGGCGGACCGGGCGGCCTCGACGATGGCGGGCGCCGCCTCGGGGTCCTTCACGTCCAGGGAGAGCTCGAAGTCCGTGCCGCAGGTGGCGTACAGCTCGTCCAGCGTCGGGATGTGGTCGGGCAGGTGGTGGCGCTCCACGAGCGAAAGGGCCCTCCGCCGGAACCGCCCGATCACGCCGTCGTGGTCGAGGGCGACGTGGCCGTCGGCGGTGATCCAGGCGTCGGACTCCAGGCCGGTCGCGCCGAGGCGCAGGGCGAGCGCGAAGGCGTCGAGGGTGTTCTCGGGGGCGTGGGCGCGCCCGCCCCGATGGGCGAATCCGATCGGCTCGGGGCGCAGCGAGGGGAGGCGGGTCGCCATGGCGGGAGTCTCGCGCGGGAGGGCGGCTCTCCGGCTTGTTCCGAGAACCCCCTCAAGGCGGGTACGCAGGCTGCCGATGGCTCGGGGGAGTTGAGAGAGGAGGGGCGAAACGATGGCAACCATCCGGGCCAGCTGCCCCGATTGCGGCGATGTGGAGTTCACGACGGCGGACGTGCAGGTGCGCATCAGCGCGCCGGACGGCTCCGGCACCTACTCGTTCCGGTGCCCGGGGTGTGTGGTGACCGTGGTGAAGTCCGCCGAGCCCCGCACGATCGACCTCCTGCTCGCCTCCGGCGTCGAGCAGGCGACCAACCCGCTGCCGGCCGAGCTCGCCGAGCACGGTGACGGCGCTCCCATCACCCACGACGACCTGCTCGACTTCCACGATCTCCTGCAGCGCGACGACGACTGGTTCCACGCGCTGGCGTCCGAGGCGGCCACCGACACCGACCGGTAGAACCGGCAGCGCCCCTCCCGGGCCCTCGGCTCGACAGCGGTAGTCTCGCCGGGTGGTGTGGCTGGCCGTTCCCCTCGTGCTGATCGTCGGGTCCCTGGCCGCACTCGTCGCCATCGGGTCGCTCGAATCGGCCCGGCGCGAGCTCCAGGTCCAACGGGCCGCACTGGCCGAGGCCCGTGCCGCCATCGGGCCCGTCCAGGGCCGCATCGACGCCGTTCGCGCCGCTGCCGCGCGCCCCACTCGCCGGTAGGGTTTGCAGGTGTTCAACATCGGCGGCGCCGAGCTCCTCGTCATCCTGCTCGTCGCCCTGCTCGTGCTCGGGCCCAACAAGCTGCCCCAGGCCGCTCGCCAGGTCGGCCACTTCCTCGGCGAGTTCCGACGCATCGCCGACGGCTTCCAGAACGAGCTCAAGTCGGCCATGGACGACCCCCTGGCGATGGCTCCCAAGAAGCCGCCGGCCGAGAAGCCGAAATCTCCGGGCGGGCCCACGGTCATCGAGGCCGACAGCACCGACGCCGATGAGCCCGCGACCGACGGCAACGCCGACGACGGCGCCGAGGTGACCGACCCGGGCCCGACCGCGAACGGTACGGCCGGCGTCGCGGACCCGAGCGCCCCGGACATCAGCGCCGCGGACACCGGCGCCGCGGCCACCGATGACGAGGCCTGAGCAGGCACCGTGGCCGACGTGAGCGACACAGGGACCACCCTGGACGACGACGACGGCGAGGCGTCAGGCGAGCACGAGCACACCCGCATGACGCTGGTGGAGCACCTCGCAGAGCTGCGCACCCGCCTGTTCCGGTGCATCATCGCCGTGGCCATCGGCGGCGTCCTGTGCTGGGTCTTCTACAACCAGATCCTCGAGTTCCTGCTCCAGCCCTACTGCGACATCGCCGACGGCGCCTGCTCGCTCTACGTCACCGACCCGCTCGAGGGCTTCACCGTCCGTCTCAAGGTGGCGGGCTACGGCGGCATCGCCTTGGCCATGCCCGTCATCCTCTGGCAGTTCTGGCGGTTCATCACCCCCGGCCTCTACAAGCACGAGCGCCGCATGGCCATCCCCTTCGTGGCGTCGGCCCTCGTGCTGTTCGCCCTGGGTGCCGGCCTGGCCTACCTCACGCTGCCCAAGGCCCTCGGCTTCCTGCGAGACGTGGGTGGCAGCGAGCTCACCGAGATCTACTCGCCGGTGAAGTACATCACCCTGATCCTGTACATGATGCTGGCCTTCGGTCTCGGCTTCGAGTTCCCCATCGTGTTGATCTTCGCCCAGATGGCCGGGCTGGTGACCCCGGAGCAGCTCGCCGCCGGCCGCCGCTGGGCCATCGTCATCATCTTCGTCGCCGTTGCCGTCCTCACCCCGAGCGGCGATCCCTACAGCCAGATCATGCTCTCGCTGCCGATGGTCCTGTTCTACGAGGCCGCCATCATCGTCGGGAAGCTGATGCGCAGGCGCAAGAACAAGGCGGCCGCGGCGGCTGCCGCCTGACGTGGCCGCCGCACCGGGCGACCCCACCGAGCACCCCGCTCCCTACGAGTTCGACCTCGACCCGTTCCAGCGCGAGGCCATCGACGCCCTCGACGCCGGCCAGTCGGTGCTCGTCGCCGCCCCGACGGGGTCCGGCAAGACCGTGGTGGCCGAGCACGCCGTGACCGTGGCGCTGGCGCGGGGTGACGGCTCCCGGGTGTTCTACACGACGCCCATCAAGGCCCTGTCGAACCAGAAGTACGCCGATCTCGTGCGCCGCCACGGCGCGGACGCCGTGGGGCTGCTGACCGGGGACAACGCCGTCAACGGTGACGCCCCGGTGGTGGTGATGACGACCGAGGTCCTGCGCAACATGATCTACGGGGCCTCGCCGGCGCTCGAACGGCTCCGCTTCGTCGTCCTCGACGAGGTGCACTACCTCCAGGACGCCTACCGGGGCCCCGTGTGGGAGGAGGTGATGATCCACCTGCCGCCCGAGGTGCGCCTCGTCTGCCTGTCGGCCACGGTGTCCAACGCCCACGAACTGGCCGACTGGATCGCCACGATCCGCGGGCCCACCACCACGGTCATCGAGCACGAGCGTCCCGTGGAGCTGGCCAACCTCTTCCTGGTGGGTGACCGCGAGTCGTCGTCGCTCGCCCTGGTGCCGACGCTGGTCGACGGCAGGCCCAACCCCGAGGGCGAGCGCTTCGACGTCGAGCGCCGCCGCCCGGGACCGCAGCGGGGTCGACCTCGTCGGCGCTGGTACACGCCCCGCCGCCTCGAGGTGGTCGACGAGCTGGTCGCCCGCGAGCTGCTGCCGGCCATCTACTTCATCTTCAGCCGCAACGCCTGCGATGACGCCGCCCGCCAGCTGCTCGACGCCGGACTGCGCCTCACGACCGCCGCCGAGCGGGAGCGCATCGGCGAGATCGTGGATCAACGGATGGCCCCCCTCAGCGACAGCGATCTCGAGGTGCTGGGCTACGCCCGCTTCCGGGCGGGGATCGAGGCCGGCGTGGCCGCGCACCACGCCGGCATGGTGCCGCCCTTCAAGGAGGCCGTCGAGGCCTGTTTCGTCGAGGGGCTGGTGAAGGTGGTGTTCGCCACCGAGACCCTCGCGCTCGGGATCAACATGCCGGCGCGCACCGTGGTGATCGAGAAGCTCTCGAAGTTCACCGGCGACCACCACGAGCTGCTGACCCCGGGGCAGTACACCCAGATCACCGGCCGGGCGGGCCGGCGGGGCATCGATCCCATCGGCCACGCCGTGGTCCTGTGGTCGCCGTTCACCACGTTCGGGCAGGTGGCCGGTCTCGCCGCCAGTCGCACCTTCGAGCTCTCGTCGGCGTTCCGGCCGACCTACAACATGGCCGCCAACCTGGTGCACCGCTACCCGCCGGAGCGTGCCCACCACCTCCTCAACCTGTCCTTCGCCCAGTACCGGGCCGACCGCGACGTCGTCCGTCTGGAACGCCGCCTCGCCGGTCGCCGGGAGGCGCTGGCCGAGCAGCAGGCGGCGGCCACCTGCGATCGGGGTGACGTCGAGGAGTACCGATCCCTGCTGCCGAACCGGGAGGCCCGCCGATCCGTGGCGGCACCCCGGGGCGTGGTCGAGGCCGCCCTCGCGGGGCTGCAGCCCGGTGACGTGATCCCCGCCGACGGCCAGGAGCGGGTGCTCGTGCTCTCGGTGGCGCACCGCCAGCGCGGTGCCGTGCGGGTCCGTGCCATCACCACCAACCGCAAGGTGCTCACCCTGGGCGCGCCCGACTTCCGCTCGCCGCCGGCGGTGATGACCCGGGTCGAGCTCCCGGAGCCCTACGCCCCCAACAACGACAAGTTCCGGCGGGCCGCGGTGGACCGCCTGCGCCGCAGCGTCGTCGGAGGCGGCGCCGACGCAGCCGTGCCCGCGGCGTCGGGCCACGAAGAGGGCGCCGCCCTCGTCGATCACCCCGTCGCGTCCTGCCCCGACGCCGAGGCCCACGTCGCCGCGGCCCGACGGGCCGACCGTCTCGCCCGGGAGGTCGGAGACCTCGAGCGCCAGGTGCGGGGTCGCACCGAGTCCCTCGCCCGGCAGTTCGACCGCGTCCTCGAGGTGCTCGAAGACCGCGGCCACCTGTCCGGGTGGTCGCTCACGTGGCGCGGTGCGGTCCTCGCCCGCATCTACCACGAGTGCGACCTGCTCATCGCCGAGTCGCTCACCGAGGGCCTGCTCGACGGCCTGGACCCGGCTTCGCTCGCCGGACTCGTGTCCTGCTTCACCTACGAGCACCGGAGCCCGGCGCCGCCGCCGACCCCGTGGTTCCCGTCGGCGAAGCTCCGTGAGCGCTTCGACGGGCTGGAGCGGCTGGCCGCCACGCTCAACGGCGCCGAGCGCCGGGCGGCCCTTCCCCTGACCCGGGCCCCCGAGCCCGGTTTCTTCGCCCTCGCCCACGCCTGGGCGGCCGGCGAGGCCCTCGACGACGTCCTCGACGACGAGGACCTCTCCGGGGGTGACTTCGTGCGCAACGCCAAGCAGCTCATCGACCTCCTGCGCCAGGTGGCGGACGTCGCCCCCGACCCGGACACGGCCCGGACGGCCCGGATCGCCGCGGACGAGCTCTTCCGGGGGGTGGTCTCGGCCTCCTCGGTGGTCGGCGAGGTGACCCCGCCGTGACCATCCGCCGAGGTGAGGCCTGGGGATCGTCCGGGCCGCTGCCGTCCGAGGGCGTGGTGGTGCACACCGATGCCGAGGCGCGCGCCGTCGTCGAGCGGGCGAGACGGGCGGGGGAGGAGCCGCCGCCGCTCGGCCTGCTCGGAGGTGACCTCTGCCGCACGCTGGGAGGACGGGGGGACGAGGGCCACCTCCGCTCCGACGACGCCACCCGCGCGGTCGTCGACCTCGGCTCGGTCCTGGTCGACGGTCGTCAGCACTGGTTCGTGGCCCACCTGATCGCCCGGCGGTCCTGGTGGCACGGCCCGGTCCTGGCGGCCATGAACGCCCAGTGGCTCGAGCACTGGGACGTCGCCCCACGGTCCCATCCCAACGACGGCCGCCTGGACCTGCTCACCGCCGAGCTCTCCCTGCGAGACCGGACGAAGGCGTGGCGGCGACTGCCCCAGGGGACGCACGTGCCCCACCCGGACATCGTCGAGCGGCGGGTGGCGGCCGTCCAGATGGACCTCCCTCCGCGCACGGCGGTGTGGCTCGACGGTGAGCGCCTCCCCGGAACCGCCCGCACGCTCTCCGTGCGCATCGAGGCCGACGCCCTCACCGTCGTCGTCTAGCGAGGCCGTGTCGCTAGGGTGCGGCGCATGGACCTGGCCACGGCGAAGGAACGCATCACGGCGGAGGTCGACCGGCGGGCCGACCTGCTGATCGACGCGTCCCACCAGTTGCACGAGCACCCCGAGCTGGCCTTCGAGGAGCACTTCGCCCACGAGCTGCTCACGGGCATCCTCGAGGCCGATGGCCTCGACGTGGAGCGCCACGCCTACGGCCTCGACACGGCGTTCGCGGCGCGTGCCGGCAGCGATGGCCCCACCATCGCGGTGCTGTGCGAGTACGACGCGCTCCCGGGCGTGGGCCACGCCTGCGGCCACAACATCATCGGCACCGCGGGTCTCGGGGCAGGCCTCGCCGCCGCGGCGCTGGCCGACGAGCTCGGCGGCCGGGTGGTGATCCTCGGCACCCCGGCGGAGGAGGGAGGCGGAGGCAAGGTCCTGATGGCCGACCAGGGGGCCTTCGAGGGCATCGACGCGGCGATGATGGTGCACCCCGCCGGCGGGGACCTGATCTCGATGAACGCCATCGCCATCCAGCAGGTCTTCGTGGAGTACGAGGGCGAGGCCGCCCACGCCGCCGCCTACCCGCACCGGGGGCGCAACGCACTGGACGCGGCGGTGCTCGGCTACATGAATGTCGCCGCCCTGCGCCAGCACATCCGCCCCGACGAGCGGGTGCACGGCGTGTTCACCAAGGCGGGCGACAAGCCCAACATCGTCCCGAAGGAAGCGGCGGCGCACTGGTACGTCCGCTCGCGCTCCCTGCGCACCCTCGAACCGCTGAAGGAGCGGGTTCTCGCCTGCCTCCAGGCCGGCGCGGACGCCGCCGGGTGCACCATGACCCACCATTGGGAGTACCCCGCGTACGCCGACATGGCCGACAGCGCCACCCTGGTCGACCTCTACACGGCCAACGCCGCGGCCACGGGCCGCACCCTGCTCGACCCCGCCGACGTGCCGGGCGTGGTCGGCAGCACCGACATGGGCAACGTGAGCCACCTGGTGCCGTCGATCCACCCGATGATCGCGGTCTCGCCCCCGAACATCTCCATCCACTCGCCCGAGTTCACCGCGTACGCGGGCTCCGAGGCAGGCGACAAGGCCGTGCTCGACGGCGCCAAGGCCATGGCCATGACCGTGGCCGACCTCTGGTTGCAGCCCGAGCTGGTCGACGCGGCCAAGGCCGAGTTCGCCGCCGCCCACGGCACTTGAGGGCGCGGGCGGGGGATACCCGACCGACGACCGCGCGCGCCGTAACCTCGGCCGTCGTGGAGCGACCCTGGGAGCAGCAGCCCGCGTGAGCGTGTACGTCGCCGAGGACTACGAGCCCGAAGAGGCCGACATCCTGCGGCGCTACTTCACCAACCTCGACGGGCCGGTCTTCGCCCTCGTCAACCTCCCCGAGGTGGTCAAGGGGGCCCTTTTCGCCCGCTACTCCCGCTCGCCCAAGAGCCTGCGCCGGCTGTTCCTCGACGAGTTCGTCGGCGATCTCGACATCAGCGGCGACATCTCCATCGACGCCACGGTCGGCCTGCGGCGGGCGGAAGACCTCTACGACCGGGTCTTCTTCGACTACGGCGACGACTCCGTGGCCCAGCTCGGTGGGGTCCACCTGGCGTGTGAGCAGGCCTCCAACCTGCTCACGAAGGTGCTCGAGTGGGGCCGCCTCATGGCCTACCTCGAGCAGTCCACCCGCTACATCGCCTACGACGCCCGCATCGGCGGCCGCTACCGCTTCTACCGCGACCCGGAGGTCCTCGGCTCGTCGCTGGGCACCCGCTACGTCGGCGACATGGATCGGCTCTTCGACACCTACGGCGAGCTGCTCCCGGTGCTCCAGGACTGGTTCCGCGACCAGTACCCCAAGGACCCCGACGACTCGGACTTCGTGTACCGACAGGCCGTGCGGGCCAAGGCCTTCGACGCCCTCCGCGGCATCCTGCCCGCAGCCTCGCTGTCCAACGTCGGCATCTACGGCACGGGGCAGGCCTACGAGCAACTCCTCCTGCGCATGCGGTCGCACCCCCTGCCCGAGGCCCGGTCCTACGCCGACATGATGCTCACCGAGCTCCGCAAGGTGATCCCGTCGTTCCTGAAGCGCGTGGACCTCGACGACCGGGGCGTGGCGTGGAGCCGCTACCTGTCGTCCACCCATGACGCCATGGAGGACATCGCCGGGCGACTGTTCCCCGACGGGACTTCGGCCGACCCGGCCCCCGTGGTCAGCCTCACCGACTTCGACCCCGACGCCGAGGTCAAGGTCGTCGCGTCGATGCTCTACTCCCACCTCGACCTCCCCGAGCGACAGATCGAGGACCGGGTCCGTGACCTCACCACCGACGAGCGCCTCGCCGTGGTGCGGGCCTACGTGGGGGAGCGGGCCAACCGGCGCCACAAGCCCGGGCGAGCGCTGGAGCGGCCGTTCTACCGGTTCGACGTGCTGGCCGACTACGGCGCGTTCCGCGACCTCCAGCGCCACCGGATGCTCACCATCGAGTGGCAGCGCCTCACCCCGCACCACGGCTATACCCGGCCCGGCGCGGTCGACGAGGCCGGGGCGGCGCCCGCGTTCGACGAGGCCATGGAGCGCTCCGCGGCCCTCTACGACGATCTGGCCGGGCCGTTCCCCGATCAGGCCTCGTACGCGGTGTCGCTGGCGTACAAGGTGCGCTTCATGATCAACCTGAACGCGCGGGCCGCCATGCACCTGATCGAGCTGCGCACGACCCCACAGGGGCACCCGGCGTACCGCCTGGTCGGCCAGGAGATGCACCGGCTCATCGCGGAGGAGGCTGGCCACCACGCCATCGCCGAGATGATGCGCTTCGTCGACCATTCCGAGGAGGCCGAACTCGAGCGCCTCCAATCCGAGCGCCGTGCCGAGGAGCGCCGCCTCGGTCGCATCTGAGCGTCATGACGACGCTCCTCCACCGGGTGTGCCACACGCCATCGCACGCGACGCGCGCGACTGGCGCTCGGTGTGCCTATCATCCCGGCCGCGACATCTTCCGGTGCGTGGCGACGAACCCCTGCTAGGACGACATGGCTGACGACGTAGACGAGATCATTGAGGACGAGGACTTCATCGCGGAGGACCTCGAGGAGGACCTCGACGACGAGGACCTGGTCGACGACGACCTCGCGGTGGGCGACGACCTCGCCGACGACATCGACGACGACGTGGTCGTCGACGACGACGAGGACGAGGACGACGTCGCCGGGGACAAGCCGGCCACCTCCGCGAAGGCCGACACCGACGAGGAAGACGACGACGAGCCCGACCCCGACGACGTCGAGGCCGATCTCGACGCCATCTTGAAGGACCGGATCGCGGCCTCCGACGACGAGGAAGACGACGAGGAAGAGGAGCAGGTCGTGCCCGAGGCCGACGGGGCCGAGGGCGGGGGGCGCATCCAGCCGAAGCGCCCTGGTGAGTTCGTCTGCCAGTCCTGCTTCCTGGTCAAGCACCCCAGCCAGCTGGCCGACGAGGCCAACCAGCTCTGCCTGGACTGCGTCTGAGGCCATGACCGACGAGCGACCGGTCGTGGCCAAGGTGGCCGACGTCGTGGTGTACGCCCCCCTGGGGCTCGCCCTCGAAGGCCGACGCCTCTTCCCCGACCTCGTCGACCGCGGCCGGCGCCAGGTGCAGTTCACCCGGGTGGTGGGCAAGTTCGCGGTCCGTCGCGGTGAGGAACGCGCGGCCCAGACCCTGGCGGACGCCCAGGGCCTCGTCCTCGGGCTGCTCAACATCGCCGGTCTTCGCCCCGAGGACGACGACCCCGAGGCCGCCGACCCCATCGCCGTCGAGGACGACCTCGACATCACCGAGCCGGCCGATCTCCGCCTCGTGCCCGAGCCCGAGCGGGCCGACAGCAGCGATCTCGCCATCCCCGGCTACGACACCCTCTCGGCCTTCCAGGTCATGCCCCGCCTCGAGGGTCTCGGCCCCGACGAGCTCGAAGCCGTGCGGGCGTACGAGCGCGAGACCCGCGGCCGCCAGACCATCCTGAACAAGATCGCCCAGCTCCAGGCATCCTGAGACCATGGAGACCGCCCGTGTGGCCAACGCCACCGACCTGCAGCGGTTGGTGGAACTGGCCCGCGAGGCCATCGAGGAGCTGCGCCCCACCAAGGGCGGCGACGTCTGGGCCCGCACCGCGGGTCGGGCCGAGCCGGTCGACGAGGCCCTACGGGCAGCCCTCACCGACCACGACCACCTGGTGGTCGTCGGGTCGGTGGACGATGCCGTGGTGGGCTACGGCGTCGCCCGCTTCAACGAGCTCCGTGACGGCGGGCGCCTCGGGGTCATCGGCGACCTGTTCGTCGAGCCCGACTTCCGTGGGGTCGGGGTGGGCGAGACCATGATGAACCTGCTCGTCGACTGGTGCGAGGAGCAGGGGTGCTTCGGGGTCGACTCGGTCGCGCTCCCGGGCAACCGACCCACCAAGAACTTCTTCGAGAGCTTCGGGCTGGTGGCCCGTGCCATCGTGGTGCACAAGGCCTTCACGGTCGACGACGAGGCGTCCGAGGACGGGGATGGCGCGGACGGCGTCCCGGGCCCGGGCGATGACGACGGCACGCCCTGAGGCCTGCGTGGGTGCCGTCGTCGTCGACGACGAGCGCCTTCTCCTCGTCCGGCGGGGGCACGGCCCCGCGGCCGGCACCTGGTCGGTGCCGGGAGGGCGCATCGAGGCCGGCGAGACCGTCCAGGAGGCCGTGGTGCGCGAGCTCCTCGAGGAGACGGGCATCGAGGGCGTCTGCGGTGAGCTCATCGGCTGGGCCGAGCGCATCGACGACGGCCGCCACGCGGTGATCCTCGACTTCGCGGTGACCCTGCTCGAGGCCGCCGAGCCGATCGCCGGTGACGACGCCACCGAGGCCCGTTGGGTGCCGCTGTGGGACGTGGCCGAGATGAACCTGGCGCCGGGCCTGGCCGAGTTCCTCCACGACCACGAGATCCTCACGACCATCGTCTGAGACCCCGCCGACACGGCGGCTGGGTGGTGGGATGCCGAGGTGGCGGGTGGCTTACTTGCCCTGCCAGTTCGGCGGGCGCTTCTCGATGAAGGCCATGAGGCCCTCGGAGAAGTCGGCGCTGGAGGTGAGGCCCATCAGGGCCTTGTTGGACTCGTGGATGCCGGCGTCGACGTCGAGGTCGTCGGACAGGAGCATCAGGCGGCGGCTCTCACGAACGGCCACGGGGGCATTGGCCTCGATGCGGGACGCGAGATCGAGGGCCCGCTCGAGGGCCGTCCCGGGCTCGCACAGCTCGTTGACGAGACCGAAGTGGTGGGCCCGCTCGGCGTCGATGGGGTCACCGGTGAGTGCGAGCTCCATGGCGACGTTGGGGGGAAGCCGCTTGGGGAGGCGGAACAGCCCACCGGCGGCGGCCACGAGGGAGCGCTTCACCTCGGGGATGCCGAAGCGGGCCTCGGAGGAGGCGACCACGAGGTCGCAGGCGAGGACGATCTCGGTGCCGCCGGCGAGGGCGGGACCGTCCACCGCGGCGATGATGGGCTTGGTGCGCTCGCGCTGCACGATGCCGCCGAAGCCGCCCCGCTCGGTCTGGAGCTCGCCGCCCCGGCCCTCGTTGATGGCCTTCAGGTCGGCGCCGGCACAGAACACCGAGCCTTCGCCGCAGAGCACGCCCAGCCAGACGTCGTCGTCGGCCTCGAGGCGGTCGATGGCGGCTTCGATGCCGTTGGCCACCTCACCGTTGACGGCGTTGCGGGCCTCGGGGCGGTTGATGGTGATGACGGCGACGTGGCCGCGCAGCTCGTAGTCGATCATGCCCGCACCCTACCGGTGGCGCGACGCCCGTTTGGCCGTCGGGGCCGTGGGCCGGGGAGAATCGCCGGGTGCCTCGACTCGTGCCCGTGTTCGACCTCGACGGCACCCTGTTGGACTCCGATGCGGCCCTCGTGGCGCCCTTCGTGGCCCTGGGGGTGCCCGAGGAGGACATCACCTTCGGCCACACGCTGGCGGCGGAGTGCGCCCGTCTGGGCCTCTCGGTGGACGACTACCTCGGTCACTACGACGTGGATGCCGCCCTGCCCTTTCCCGGCACCCACGAGTTGGTCGCCGGCCTCCCGCGCTGGGCGGTGTGCTCGAACAAGCACCCGAGTGGCGGCGTGCCCGAACTCGCCCGTCTCGGGTGGGAGCCCGAGGTCGCCCTCTTCGCCGACGCGTTCGACTTCGCCGGGAAGTCGCTGGGTCCGGTGCTCACGGCGATGGAGCTGCGCGCCGATGAGATCGTGTTCGTCGGCGACACCGAGCACGACCGCCGCTGCGCCGTGGAGGTCGGTTGTCGCTTCGCCTGGGCGGGTTGGAACCCCCGGGCGACACCGACCCCGGGCGACGAGGTGCTGGCCGCTCCTGCGGAGCTGCACGCCCTCCTCGACGGCTGAGGGGCCGAGCTAGGCGCCGGCCTCGTCCTCGGGGGTGGCGTCGTCGGCCACCGGGGCCTCGTCTGCCGGCACGCTCTCCTCGGTCGACGCATCCTCCGATGGCGCGTCGCCGTCGGAGGCGTCCTCTACCGGTGCGTCCTCAGCGGGCGCGTCGTCGACCGTCGCCTCGACCGGGGGAGGGGCATCGTCGACGGCCGGCGCGTCCTCTGCAGGGACGTCCTCGGCCGCGGTGTCGGCCGGCGGCGAGTTGTCGGCTGCGCTCTCAGGCTGGGGCTCGTCGACGGGCGCCGCGTTCGGGACGTCGGTGTCCTCCGATGGGGGAGCGGGGTCCGGGGTCGCGGCCCCTTCAGGCTCGTCGGGGGCCGGCGCGTCGACGGCGGCCTCTTCCGCCGGGGGAGTGGTCTCGGCGCCCTCGGTCGGGGTGGACTCGTCGCTGGGAGTCGCCTCGGTAGGGGCGTCCTCGGTCACCTCGGTGGCCTTCTCGGCCTGGTTCGTGTCCGCCTCGTCCGTCTTGGCCTCGTCCGTCTTGGCCTCGTCCGTCTTGGCCTCGTCCTTGCCGGGCTTGTCGGCCTTGTCGCCCTTGGGCGGCGGCGGGACCTTCTTCGCGGCGGCCTTGGGCGGGCGGGGCGGACGGGGACGGGGGCGCTTGCCCGACGGGGCCGGCTCGACGCCGAACACGGCGGCGATCTGGGGGATCTGGGTGGCGAGGCGGGCGACTTCCTTCAGGAGCTCGTCCGAAGGGACGGCCGGGAGGCTCTCGGGCACGACGTTGAGGCGCACGGGTGAGAAGGCCAAGGCGTCGAGGACCGTGGCCCAGCGGTCCTGGGTGACCTCGGAGGTCAGGGACGCAGCGGTGGCCTCGGCGAGGCGAGCGGCCATGTCCGCCGGGAGCGGGGCGCCGGCCTTGGGCGGACGGGAGCTCAGCCGCAGGGCCCGCACGCTGCGGCCCTCGGCCAGGTTGGCGGCGATCTCGGCCAGCCAGGCGGCGTGCTCCTGCTCGACCCGCCGGTTGAGCGCGGCGCGCAGCTGGTCGGCGAGGGCCCGGCTCTCCTCGTCGCGCGCGCCGGTGTCGGCGGCCACGATGACCGAGCGCAGGTCACGCAGGTCGAGCTCTTCGATGTCGGCCAGGGCCGCCTCGGCCTTGTCCCGCCACTCCGCGCTACGCAGGCGGGGGAGCATCCCCTCGGCGAGGGCCACGAGCGCCTCGGCCTTGACCGGCGGCTTCCCCTCGGCCTCGGCGGCCTCGTTCTGCTTCTGGACGGCCTGGCGGACCGCGGGGATGCCGCCCTTCAGGACCTGCTCGGCCACCGGACGCTGCTCGGGGGGCAGGTCGGCGAGGACGGCGTTGCGGTGGGTACGGCCGGCCTTGAGGCGCTTGGGCTTGGGCTTGGCCTCGACCTCGGGGCGCGGCGGACGAGGGGGGCGCCTGGAGCCGTCGCCCTCGGCGCGGGGCTTGCGCTCGCGCTTGGCCCGATCGGGTCGCCCGTCACGGGAGCGAGGGCCACGGTCACCCCGGTCACCCCGTTCACCACGGTCACGGCGGCCGCCACGCTCACCCCGGTCACCACGGTCGCCCTTGCCCCGCTTGGCGAGCGTCGTGGTGACGGGCTCGAGCTTGGTGGGCGTGCCGATGATCTCGAGGCGCTCGGGCTCTCGTCGGGCACCTTTCGGGGGCAGCACCGCGGTGACGTTGATGCCGTCGATGTCGAAGTCGGCGTCGGCGCGCACGACGTCACCGACCTTGGCCCCGGCGAAGAGAAGGGTTCCGTCCAGCTCGCCCTTGGGCTGCTTGGCTCCGGCGGCGCGCCAGGTCCAGACACCGTCCGGGCGCTCGCTGGTGAGTTCGATGTCGATGCGACGAGACATGGGGCCACCAAGCTATCGGCCCGAGGGGGCAGCGCCCGAAAGCAACCCCACCGGACACCACGGCAACGTACCCACAGAACGCCCAGAATCTCCGTTATGTAAAGTCAGGGGTCTCGATCCGAGACCGGCGTTATCCACAGCTCCGCCACGGGGGTGGCATGCGCCACCAGCCAGTCCAGGGCCCGGCGGACGTCGGCGGGACCGTCCGCCTCGGCCAGGTCGCCGGCGACGTCCTCGAGGGCGGCCTGCAACGCGTACACGCGGTCCTGCAGGTCGGTGAGCTCGTCACGACGTACGACGACCTCGTCGGGCGCCAGGTCGTGGGCGCCGGCCAGCTTGCGGGCCAGGTAGGCCTGCTGGCGACAGCTCTGGCGGCAGTAGCGCCGCTTGCGGCCCACTGCGGGCTGATCGACCACCGGTGCCCCGCACCAGCCACATCGGGGTGGTTTCGTCACGTGACGAAACTAATCCCGCGTCGACGCTCGGCGGCGGATGGTCGCGCCGGCTTCGCCAAGGTGAGTAGCGCGCCGAGCGGCGAATGAGTAGCCGATACTCACGACACGGCCCTGGCGCTACGCGAGACTGCTTCCACGGTCACCCGATCCGCGGCGACCGGTACATGACGGAAGGATCCCCCTCCATGCGCAAGTTCCTCGGCCTCATGCTGGTCGGCCTGCTCTTCGCCGGCACCGCTGCCGCCTGCAGCTCCGACGACGACGGCGGCGACAGCGGCGACACCACCGAGACCACCGCCGCCGACAGCGGCGACAGCGGCGACGCCAGCTCGAACCCTGATGTCGAGGAGTTCTGCACGCAGGCCGAGGACCTCGGTGAGCAGCTGCAGGCCGCCGTCGACGACCCGACCAGCGCCGACGCCGCCGAGATCACGCAGCAGGCCTCGGAGCTCTCCGCTGCCGCGGCGGAGCTCACCTCGGCCAACCCCGACGACGTGGACCGCATCAACGAGTGCGCCGCCCTCCTGTCGGTGACGCCGTAACACCAACGAACACACGTTCGGGAACGGGGCGGCGCTTCGGCGCCGCCCCGTCTCGCGTCTCCTGAGCCTTCCTCACTCCTCTCTCTTCCCCTCTCCCCCGTTCCCCGTCTCGACCCTCCCGGAGGCCGATCGCGATGCTCTGCCAGTCCTGCGGGCGACCGCTCCCCCCTGCTGCCCAGTTCTGCGGCGAGTGCGGTGCCCAGGTCGGCGCGCCGTCGTCGACCCACGAAACCCCGGACTCCCCCACGGTTCCCGAGGGACTCCCCGCCCCGGGCGCGGCCCTGCCCCCGAGCCCACCCCTGGCCGACGGCTACGGCAGCGTCCCCCCTCCCCCGCCCCCGATGAGCGGCCCGCCGCCCGAGTTCGTCGCCGGGGCGCCGAGCAGCGGCGGCGGCGGTCGTCGCAACGTGGCGATCCTCGTCGGGCTCGGTGTCGTGCTCCTGGTGGTGCTCGTCGGGCTCGGCTTCGCCCTCGCCGCCGTGCTCGGGGGCGATGACGACGAGGCGACGCCCCCCGTCACCTTGGGAACGGTGCCCGAGGCGCCGACCACGCTGCCGCCCGTGACCGAGGTCCCCGACACCGTTGCCCCACCCACGACCGAGGCGGCGCCGACCAGCCCCGGAGGTGAGCCCTCCGGGGGGCCGGCCACGATCGAGGCGTTCTGCGCGAGCGCCGAGGAGCTCGGCGCGCTGCTCCAGGACGCGATCGACGATCCCTTCAACGCCGACCCCCAGCAGATCACCGAGCTGAGCGCGGAGCTCTCCGAGCAGGCAGCGGCGTTGACCGCGACGGCCACGCCCGAAGAGCTCGAGCGCATCACCGAGTGCACCGAGGCGCTGAACGTCACGCCCTGATCGGCCGTCGCTGATCCCCGGGCCGCGGCCGGTGGCCGCGGCCCGGGATCAGCGCCCGCTAGTCCAGCGCAGTGGCGGCTCGGCGCCGCCGGCTCCGCACCACGAGAGCGGCGATGCCCCCGAGGGTGACGAGGAACAGCGCCGCCGAGGCCACCGTGCCCCTGCGGGAACCGCTCTCGTCGGGCCGGGACGACTGAGCCGCCTGGAAGGCGATCTCGTCGGCGTCGGCCGTGTCGGCTGCGGCCACCGAGGTGGTGGTCGCGCCGGCGGCCGCCGCCACCGAGGTCGTGGTGGCCGGGTCGGCCACCGAGGTCGTGGTCGCCGGCTCGCCGGCACCCGCCGAGTCCGTGCCCGTGCCCGGAGCGGCTCCCGCGTCGGGCGAGCCGCCTCCCGGCCCGGGCGCCGTCGTGACGCCGGGCCCGCCGCCCCCCGGTGTGCCCCCGGCCGGCGGCGCGGTGGTCACCGGTGCCGGCGGGAACACGGAATCGAACGAGTGGTACGCCGGGGCACTGCCCGTGCCCCACTTCCACCCCTCGACGTCACCGTCGTGAACCCGGGTGGCTCCGGCGCCCACCCGGGAGTAGGCGTAGCCTCCGGTGCCCGCCGGGGCGCGGTGGTAGGCCCAGTAGTAGCCCCGGGCGTCACACGTGAGGCAGCTGCCGTCCGACGGGCACCCCACGCCGGCGACCGCGCAGACCGCCCCGCCCTCGCCCTGGAAGCCCTGCACGACCGGGGCGAGCCCGGCCAGCTGGAGGGCCTCGATGCCCGAGATCGAGTCGGCCTCGAACTCGATGCCGCGGACGATCACCCCCGTGCCCGAGTCGGCCACGACGACCGCCCGGTTGGGGCCGCTGGCGATGGCTTCGGGGGCGATGGGCCCCACGAGCGCGGCCAGGAGGCAGGCGACGATGAGTCCCGCGGCGAGGAGGGCGCTGCGCAGTCGCATGGGTCAGAACTCCACGGTCGAGGGCAGGGTCACGTCGCCCCAGGCCGGCGCGGTGCTGGCCAACCGGTGGAGCATCACCGCGGCCTGCGCCCGGGTGACCTTGTTGCGGGGCAGGACGTTGCCGTTCGCCTGTGGGGTGATGATGCCGTGTGCGACCGCCCAGTCCACGGCGTCCGCGAACGGGGCCGCCTCCGACACGTCCGGGATGGTGAGGTCCGGCGCCGCCGGCGATCCGGCGAGCTGCCAGAGGAGGTTCGCCACCCGCCCCCGGTTCACCTGGCGCTTCGGGCTGAACGTGCCGCCGTCGCCCACCAGGCCGGTGTCGACCATCCAGTCCACCGCGTCGTTGTACGCCGCGTTGGTGGGGATGTCGGTGAAGGTGTGGTCGGTCAGGCCGGACGGTGCATCCATCGTGTTCCACAGCAGGAGGGCGAGTTGCCCGTTGGTGATGCCGCTCTTGGGCCCGAAGTTGCCGGTGATGTTGCGGGTGACGCCGTTCGCCGCCATCCAGGCCACACCCTGCGTGTACCAGGCGCAGGCGGGCACGTCGGCGAAGCCCTCGGTGCGAGGGGCCTCGGCCGGGGCGACGGGCTGCCACCCGCGCAGGAGCGCCTGGACGGCCTGTGACGTCGCCGATGTGTTGGGCTCGGGACCGAAGCCGTCGTTCGGGCTCAGGAAGCGGCCCAGGTCCTCAGCGTCGCCGGTCGTGACCTGCTGCGTGCGCAGCCACGCCGCCGGGTTGACGTAGGCCCCCGACGCGGCGCTGCTCGACGACGTGCGCCAGCACGACGACCCCGGCCGCCAGCCGGCGGCGGTGATGCCGATCAGGCCCATGGCCGTGGTGTTCGTGTCGTCGGCTCCGAAGAACTGCCACGCCCCGCTGGACTGGTGCTGGTCGGCCAGGTACTTCATGCCTCGGGCCACGGCCGCGTCGCCCAGGGGGACGCCGTTGGCCAGCAGCGCGTTGACCGCCCGTGCGGTGCTGTCGACGTCGACGTCGGTGCCGCTGGGCGCACCGTCGTAGCTCCAGCCGCCGCTCGCCTGCTGGGCACCACGGAGATAGCCGAGGGTGTCGGCCGGCGCCGGGCGCTCGAGGATCGGGTGCGCCAGCAGCGCGAACAGGGTGTAGTTGAGGAACCCGTCGCCGTAGGAGTGGCTGTCGACGTCCTCGCCGGCGTCCATGACCGCCACGAGGTTCACGGGATCGCCGTCGCCGGCGGGGTCGAACACCGCGGGGTCGAGGCCGAGCGGACCGGCGATCAACACGATGAACTTGGCGGCGATGCCGGCGTCCGGCGGCGTCTCGGTGAGGTAGTCGTCGACCCAGTCGAGCGGGGTGCCGCCGGGTGCATCGCCGTTGGCATCGTGCGACTGCACGGCGTCGAACGCGGCCTGCGTGTCCCAGGTGGCGCCGGTCTGGGCGTTCTCGGCGATGGCGAGGATGGCGTCGGGGGTCTCGAAGGCCGGGAAGTCGGCGACCTCGAAGCCGCCGTCGGCTTCCTGGCGCTGGACCACCCAGTCCACGGCCGCCTGGCTGGTGGTGTCGGCGCCCGCCGGAGGCACGACGAGCGCGCCTGCGACCAGGAGGGCGAGGATGCTGGACGACGCCAGCCGGAAACGATGGGTCATGGTGACCTCCGCGGGCCCCGTTCCACGAGGGCCCTCTGTAGGGAGCGGCCGGGTAGGCGGCTCGTCTGCGGTACCACCGGTGGCCCGGTGGAGCGACGGCAGGTCATCTGGCTCACGGCCCGAGGGCCGCTCACAGTTGCGGGACAGCGCCGGTCTCTCACCGGCTTCCCCTACCGCGTCGGCGGGCGAGCCCACCTCGGCGGTCCATCCACGACGTCCGGGCCGTGGATGACCGTTGCTGGCGCGCAGCCTACGGCAGGGTGCCGGGCCGGGCAAGCACCGGTCAGTTGGCGCTGCGGCGCATGATCACGACGGAGCCCACGACGAGGACCAGCGCGACGACCACGAGGACCACCAGCGACGGGGGGACCGACAGCGACGAACCCGGTGGGGTGCAGTCGACCGCGGCGGCGCGCGCCACGGGCAGCCAACGCCCCTCGATGGCCTGGACCGCGAGCGCCGTGGACGTGACCGGGTCGAGCCCGCCCGTGATGGCCCCGTCGGGATCCTGGAGCTCGACGAGGGCGGTGGTCGGGTCGGCGTACGCACCGTCGTCCTCCGGGCGCCAGCAGCCCTCGGCCGGCGAGTAGCCGGCAGCCCGGAGGGCGCCCATGGCCCAGGACGTCGCATCGGGGTCGACCGCCCCGCCGCGGTCGGCGGGCCAGCCCCCGGACCCGTCCTGGGTGCGGGCGAGGAAGGCCAGCGCATCGGTGACGGGGGTCGTGCCCTCAGCGGCGACGCCGGCGGCGACGAGGGCCTCGACGACCAGCCCCGTGGTGGCCGGGTCGACGAAGTCGCCGTCGGGGTCGCCGTCGCCGTTCCAGCCGCCGTTGCCCTGTTGGGCCTCCTGGAGCAGCGTCAGGGTGGCCTCGTTGACCGGACGGTCGACCAGCACCAGCGCCAGCACGGCCTCGGCCGTCGCCGTGAGCGAGCCGTAGGAGCCGTCCTCGCGGCGGGCACCGGCCACCTCGCGCACCAGGTCGACCGGGGTGCCGTCGCCGGCAGGGTCGAAGTTCTCGGGGTCGAGGCCCATGGCGACGACGGCCCGGCTGATCATCTGGGCGGCCAGGTCCGCTGAGGGGTCGTCCTCGGCGAGGGCATCGAGGGCGTCCAAGGGGGTCGCCCCGTCGTCGGTCTCGACCGCCGAGACCGCGTCGATGGCCTCCTTCGCGCTCCAGGTGGTGGTCGTCTGCGCCTGCTGGGCGATGGCCGACACGGCGTTCGGGGTGAGCGGACCAGGGCCGAAGCCCCCGTCCGGGGCCTGCTGCGAGTTCAGGAAGGAAACCGCTCCGACCGCAGGATCGCCGTCGTCGGGGCCGCCGGCGCCCGCCGCCGGGAAGGGCACGAGCGCGAGCGCACCCACGGCGAGAGCGGCGAGGGCGGACGCCACCGACCGGTGTGCCCGTCGTGGTGGCCGGTGCCCGTCGCCCCGTCGGGGGCGTATGACCATGCCTCCACCCTGTCATGCTGGGGGCCTCGTTGTGCGCACCTCCTCCCGCTTCCACGCCGTCACGTGGCTCCTCTGGGCCCTGGCCGGCGCTGCCACCGTGCAGTTGGCCCCCAGCCCCGTCTACGTGGCGCTGGTGATCGGCCTCGCCGCGCTCGTCGTGGAGGTGCACCGCCTCGACTCGGCGATGGCCCGGGCCTTTCCGCTGCTGCTCGGTCTCGGCGTCGCGTTCGCACTGCTCCGGGTGGTTCTGACCGCGCTCACCACCCACGGGGTCGGGCACGTCCTGTTCACCACGCCCGAGGGCACGCTGCCGCAGATCCTCGGCGGCTTCACCGTCGGAGGCACGGTGGAGGCGCCGGTGGTCCTCCAGGCGGCGTCGGAAGGGCTCGCCGTGGTGGGGGTGCTCGCGGTGTTCGGTGCGTTCAACGCCGTCGTCTCCCACCACGAGCTCGTGCAGGCGACCCCTCGGGCCTTCCACGAGCCAGGGCTCATCGCCACGGTCGGGCTGGCGTTCGTCCCGTCGACGATGCTCGCCATCCAACAGACGCGCGAGGCCGACCTCGCCCGTACCGGTGGGCACCGGGTGGGCCGCCGACGGATGGTCCGCCAGCTCCTGCCGGTACTCGAGAGCGGCATGGAGCGGGCCGTGCACCTGGCCGAGTCGATGGACTCCCGGGGGTTCGCCAGAGCCCGCGGCGGCCCGCGCGAGCGGGCCGCCGGGTGGTGCGGCCTCGCCGCCCTGCTCAGCCTGGCCGCCTGCTTCGTCGCCCTCGTCGGCCGGTCGCCGCGCACCGCGTCGCTGCTCGGCGGGCTCGGCGTGCTCCTCCTCGTGGGGGCCATCGTCCTGGCCTCCCAGGCCAGTCGTCTCACCCGGTACCGGCCACGCCGCCTCACCACGACCGACGGTGCTGTCGCCCTTCTGGTCTGGTCGGCCCCGCTCGGCCTCGTGGTGCTCGACCGCGTCAGCGACCCCGTGCTGCGCTGGGTCACCAACCCGCCGTCGTTCCCCGACTTCTCGCCCGCGGTGGCCGTGGTGATCCTGCTGCTCGGCGTTCCCGCCGCGTTCCCGCAGCAGCGCGGCGACGAGGACGTCCCGTGAGCGACGCCGTCACCTGGCGGGGCGTGGGCTTCGCCTACCCCGACCGGGACCGCACCCTCGACGACGTGGAGCTCACCCTCGCCGCCGGCGACGTGGCCGTGGTGGTGGGCTCGTCGGGCTCGGGCAAGAGCACCTTCCTGCGCACGGTGAACGGCCTGGTCCCCCACACCAGCGGAGGACGGTTCCGCGGGGAGGTGTCGGTTCTCGGGCGCTCGACCCGGGACCACCCGCCCCGCGATCTCGCCGACGTCGTGGGCTTCGTCCACCAGGACCCCGAGGCCCAGTTCGTGGTGGACCATGTCGAGCACGACCTGGCCTTCGTGCTCGAGAACCTCGGCACGGACGCCCAGACGATGCGTCGCCGCGTGGAGGAGGTGCTCGACGCACTGGGGATCGCCCACCTCCGTGACCGGTCCCCCACCACGCTGTCGGGGGGCGAGCGTCAACGGTGCGCCATCGCCGGGGCACTGGCCTCCGCCCCCGAGGTGCTCGTGCTCGACGAGCCCACCTCCGAGCTCGACCCGCAGGGCGCGGAGGACGTTCTCGCCGCGGTCAGTCGCCTGAACGCCGATCTCGGCACCACCGTGCTGCTGGCCGAGCACCGCCTCGAGCGGGTGGCTGCCCTGGCCCACCGCGCCCTGCGCCTCGAAGGAGGCCGCATCGTGGGGGACGGCGAGCCGGCCGACGTGGTCGTGGACTACGACGGGGCCCCGCCGGTCACCCACCTGGGCCGCCTCCTGGGGTGGTCCCCCCTGCCTCTGACCGTGCGCGACGCCCAGGTGCGCGCCCGAGCGGACGAGGGGCGTCCCGAGCTCACCGCCGCCTTCCCGGCGCCGCCCAGCCCTGGCGACGTCCTGCGCTCCGCCCGCGGCCTCGAGGTGCGGCACGGCGGCCGGGTCGCGCTGCGGGCCGACGCAGTGGACGTGCACGCCGGCGAGATCGTCGCCCTGCTCGGGCGCAACGGGGCAGGAAAGACCACCCTGCTGCGGGCACTCGGCGGCCTCCAGTCGCCCGACCGCGGCACCGTCGGCGGGCCGGGCTCGGTCTCCTACGTCCCCCAGGACCCCAGCGTGCTGCTGTTCTCGCCCACGGTGCGGGGCGAGCTCGAGGAGACGCTCCGGCTCCGGGGCCTCCCCGACGACGGCCGGGTGGACCACTGGCTGGACGCGTTGCGCATCGAGGGCCTCGCCGAGCGTCATCCCCGGTCGTTGTCGTCCGGGGAGCGCCAGCGGGTGGCCGTCGCCGCGATCGCGGTCGGCGGCGCCGACGTCCTGCTGCTGGACGAGCCCACGCGGGGCATCGACGCGCCGTCGCGCCACGCACTCGAAGCCGCGATGCGCGAACACGTCGCTGACGGCGGAGCGGTGGTCCTGGCCACCCATGACATCGAGCTCGCCGCCCGCTGTGCCACCCGCGTCCTCGTCCTGGGCCAGGGCGAGGTCGTGGCTGACGGCCCGGCCCGCGAGGTGCTCTCGGGCTCGCTGTTCGCCCCGCAGGTGCTGCGGGTGCTGCCGCCCTTCCTCACCGTCGACGAGGTGGCGGCCGCCCGGGCCGCGGAGGCCCGGCCGTGAGCACCGACACATCGGCGGGGGTGCGGCCGCCCCCGCTCGCGGACCCCGCCCGGCGGTGGGCGGCCCGGGCGCAGCCCGTGGGCGTCTATCTGTTGATGCTGGTGCTCGGCGTGGCCGCCTTCCTGTACCCGTTCTGGCTGCCGAGTGAGTCGCTGCCCGACCAGGCCCACGCCGGCGACGCGCCCCTGGTCGCCGCACTCGTGGGCGCCCTCGTCGTCGCCGCCGTCACCTTGGAGGTGCGCCGGGGCACCATGAACGGCAGTACCGTCGCACTGCTCGGGGTGCTCTCGGCTGCGTCCGGCCTGCTACGGCTGCTCGACCTGCCGGGAGGCGGCAGCGGGATCTTCTTCCTGATCGTCCTGGCCGGCGCCGCCTTCGGTCCGCGGTTCGGTCTGCTGCTCGGTATCTGCTCCATGGCGATCTCGGCGGTGATCACCGGTGGCATCGGGCCGTGGTTGCCGTTCCAGATGCTGGCGCTGGGGTGGATGGGGGCGGGAGCGGGCGGGATCGGCCGGCTGACGCGTCGCCTCCCGCCGGCCGGCGAGGTCGGCGTCCTCGCCGTGTACGGCTGGGTGTGGGGCTTCCTGTACGGGGCGATCATGAACCTCTGGTTCTGGCCCTTCGCCCTCGGCGACGGCGACCTCGCCTGGCACCCGGGCCTCACCCTGCCCGAGACCCTCGACCGGTACTGGTCGTTCTACGTGCTCACCAGCCTCGGGTGGGACGCCGCCGGCGCGCTGGCCAACGCCGTGCTCATCGCCGTCACCGGCGTGGCCGTGCTGGCCAGCCTGCGTCGCTTCGCCCACCGCCTCGATCCCGTCGTCGAGCTGGAGCCCCTCCCCCCGACCTGACGCCGCCCTACCGTTCTGCCAGCACCAGCGTGTCGTGCAGAACAGGTTGGTGCTGGCGGAACGGGCGCTGGGGCGCGAGGCCGCCAGACGCCTCGGGTCAGTTGGCGGGGGCGGCGGCGAGGCGGGCGTCGCGCAGGTGGTGGTGGCCCTCGTGGAGGCAGAAGCGCGCCATCCCGGCGATGGTGAAGCGCTCGGTGCCCCGCCGGGTGGCGGCCCGACCCCACGCGTCGCCGGGAACGGCGTCGAGCACGTCGGCGAGGTGCGCGGCGTTGAGGTCGAGGTCGGCCAGGACCGCGCCCGGGTCCTGCTGGTTGTAGGCCTCGTCGACGGCGGCGGCCTCGTGGTCCCACCAGCCCAGCTCGGGGTCGTCCTCAGCGAGCGTGAGGGTGACCCGGCTGGCGAAGACCGACAGCACGTCCCGGGTGTGGCAGGCGTACTCGAGCGCTGACCAGGTGACGTCGTCCGGACGATCGGTGATGCTGGGCGCGGCGAGCACGAATCCGCCCCGCCACGCGTCGCCGAGGGCCCGGACCGCGTCGGCGAGCTCGGACTCGGCGATGGCAGACGCGTCGAACCCGCATTCGTCGCACGGCTCGTCCACCGTCGCCAGCCAGTTCCGGTCGTCGGGCACGTCCCGAGGCTACGCGGCGCCGCCCAGCGGCGGGGCGGGACCGAGCTCGAGCAGCGTGTCCACGAGCGCGTCGGCGGCCGGGTCGGGGGGACGGTCGGCTCGGCGCACCGCCGCGAGGCGCCGGTGGACGAGGACCTCCGGAAGGGCCCGTCGCAGCGCCGCCGGCGGCTTCTCGGCCTGGACGACGGGCAGCACCGTCCAACCGATGCCGAGGCGCACCATCTCGCACAGCACCTCGGGCTGGTGGGAGTCGGCGACGACCTCGAACGGGGCACCCCGGGCGCGCAGCGCCGACGCGATGAGGGCACGGGTCTGCGAGCCGGGCGGGAACGTGACCCAGGGCCCCCACCGCTCGGGCGGCCCGATGGCGGCATCGTCGGGGGCGTAGACGGCCATGGGCTCGTCGAGCAGAGGGCGGGCGTCGAAGCCCTCGCGGGCCGGGTCGACGCAGACGGCGAGGTCGAGCGAGCCGCGGGCGAGGCGGTCGAGGAGCTCGCCGGAAGGGGCGACCGTGAGGCGCAGGTCGACGTCGGGGCGCGCCCGCCGGAACGCCCGGAGGGCCTGGGGATGGTGCTCGACGGCGGCGACGTCGATGAGGCCGACCCGGAGGGGCCCGGTGCGACCCTCCCGCTGCGCCTGGGCCCAGCGGGCGAGGTCGGCGGTCTGGCCGAGCACCCGCTCCGCGTAGCGCAGCACCTCCTCGGCCTGGGGGCGGAGCACCCGGCGCCGGCCGTCGGCCTCGAACAGGTCGATGCCCACCCGGCGCTCCAGCTCCGCCAGCCCCTGCGACAGCGCCGAGGCGGACACCCCGAGGCGGCCGGCCGCCTCGGCGAAGGTCGGCGCCTCCACCGCGGCCACCAGGTAGTCGAGCTGCTGCACCGACACGTTGGGCAGTGGCGGCTGGGCGGGATCCTTCACGACCTCCGATCATAGCTTCGGTCTTGCTTCACTGTCACTACAGTTCGTTCACGATCGCTTAGGGTCTGCCCATGGCATCCGACGTCCCTCCCTCCCCCACCGTCGCTCCCGCCGACGGCCGTCTCGGCGTCCTCTGCGTGGGCCTCGGCGCCGTCACCACCACGCTCATCGCCGGCGTCGAGCTGGCCAAGCGTGGCGAGGGCGACCCGGTGGGCTCGCTCACCCAGATGGGCACCATCCGCATCGGCAAGCGCACCGACGACAACGTCCCCAAGATCAAGGACTTCGTGCCGCTGGCGTCACTGGACCAGATCGTGTTCGGCGCCTGGGACCCGTACCCGGACGACGCCTACACCGCCGCCAGCCGGGCCGGTGTGCTCGATCAGGGCCGTCACCTCGAGGGCATCGCCGACGCGCTCCGCGCCATCAAGCCCATGCCCGCGGCGTTCGACCCGTCCTACGTCAAGCGCCTCGAGGGCACCAACGTCATGGCCTCCACCGACAAGCGGGCCATGCTCGACCAGATCAAGGCCGACATCGCGGCCTTCCGGGACGAGAACCTGTGCGACCGCCTCGTGATGATCTGGTGTGGCTCCACCGAGATCTTCATCGAGCCAGGCCCGGCCCACGCCACCATCGAGGCCTTCGAGGCCGCCATCGACGCCAACGACCCGGCCATCGCCCCGTCGATGCTCTACGCCTACGCCGCCCTCCAGGAGGGCGTGCCGTTCGCCAACGGAGCCCCCAACCTCGCCGTCGACACGCCGGCGCTGCGCATGTACGCCGACGAGCACAAGGTGCCGATCTGCGGCAAGGACTTCAAGACCGGCCAGACCATGCTGAAGACGGTCCTCGCCCCCATGCTGAAGGCCCGCATGCTCGGCCTCAGCGGCTGGTACTCGACCAACATCCTGGGCAACCGGGACGGCGAGGTGCTCGACGACCCCGAGAACTTCAAGACCAAGGAGCAGTCGAAGCTGGGCGTTCTGGAGGACGTGCTCGAGCCCGAGCGCTTCCCCGAGCTCTACGGCGACGTGTACCACAAGGTCCGCATCAACTACTACCCGCCCCGGGGCGACAACAAGGAGGGCTGGGACAACATCGACCTGTTCGGTTGGCTCGGCTACCCCATGCAGATGAAGGTCGACTTCCTCTGCCGCGACTCGATCCTCGCCGCACCCCTCGCCCTCGACCTGGTGATCTTCCTCGACCTGGCCCAGCGTGCCGGCCTCGGCGGCATCCAGGAGTGGCTGAGCTTCTACTTCAAATCGCCCCAGGTGGCGCCCGGCCTGTACCCCGAGCACGACCTGTTCATCCAGCTCACCAAGCTGAAGAACACCCTCCGCTGGATCCAGGGCGAGGACCCCATCACCCACCTGGGCATGGACTACTACCTGTCGGATTAGCCCTCCTCCGTCGGGCGCCTTCGGCATCCGGTTCGTCCGCTGAGCGGCTCCGCTCCGCTCCGCCACGTCACCCTCCGTCGGGCGCCTTCGGCATCCGGTTCGTCCGCTGAGCGGCTCCGCTCCGCCACGTCACCCGTCAGCACACCCCTCCCCCGCCCGGGAGGGGTGTGCTACTTTCTGGACACATGTCCAGTTCGGGGGTCGGAACGGCGGCACGGGGGTCGCTCACGGAGCGGCAGGCCGAGACCGTGGCGCGCCTGGTCGAGACCGCCCACGGGGTGCTGGTCGCCGGCGGGTACGACGGGCTGACCGTGCGCACCGTGGCGTCGGCTGCCGGCGTCGCCCCCGCCACCGCCTACACGTACTTCGCCTCGAAGGACCACCTCATCGCCGAGGTGTTCTGGCGCCGCCTCCGTGAGGTGCCGGGCGTCGACGTCGACCAGGCGGATCCTCCGGCCACTCGAGTCGCCGCTGCGCTCTCCCCTGTCGCCGCGATGCTGGTCGGCGAGTCGTCCGTCGCCGGCGCCGTCACCACGGCGATGCTGGCGTCCGATCCCGAGGTTCGACGGGTTCGCGATCGCATCGGTGCGGCGTTGCAGCAGCGGGTGACCGACGCCCTCGGTGCCGATGCCGATCCCGCGGTGGTGCGCCTGCTGGGCATCATCATCTCGGGGACCATGCTGCAGGCGGGCATGGGTCACCTGTCGTACGAGGACCTGCCCGGGACCCTGGCCGAAGCTGCCGAGCTGCTCCTCGGGAGCGCCGATCGGTGAAGGCCACCGCGGTCCACTACAGCCCCTACGACTACGAGGTCCACGACGACCCGTACCCCACGTACGCCCGCCTGCGGGCCGAGGCGCCGCTCTACCGCAACGACGAGCTCGGTTTCTGGGCGCTGTCGCGCTACGCCGACGTGAGCGCCGCATTCCGCGACACCACCCGGTTCTCCAGCGCCTACGGCGTCACCCTCGACGAGCTCGCGTGGGGCCCGGACGCCCACAAGACCATGTCGTTCCTCGCCCTCGACCCGCCGCGCCACACCCGCATGCGGGCGCTCGTCTCGCGTGGCTTCACGCCCAGGCGGGTGCAGGACCTCGTCCCCCGCATCGAGGCCCTCACCGCGCACTACCTGGGCCCGGCGCTCGAGTCGGGCAGCTTCGACCTGGTCGCCGACTTCGCCGGCAAGCTGCCCATGGACGTCATCAGCGAGCTCGTCGGGGTGCCCGAGTCCGACCGGGCCGAGGTCCGCCGCCTCGCCGACCTCCTGGTCCACCGCGAGGAGGGCGTGCTCGACGTGCCCCCGGCGGGCATCGAGGCCGCCCTCGCCCTCTACGGCTACTACGGCGACATGGTGGCCGAGCGGCGCCGCCGGCCCACCGCCGACCTCACCACGGCGCTGATCGAGTCCGAAATCGACGGGGAAGGGCTGACCGACGCCGAGGTCATCAGCTTCCTGTTCCTGCTCGTGGTGGCGGGCAACGAGACCACCACGAAGCTGCTGGCCAACGCCCTCTACTGGGCGTGGCGCAACCCGGGCACCGCGGAGCGGGTCTGGGCCGACCCGAGCCTCATCCCGGGGTGGATCGAGGAGACCCTCCGCTACGACAACTCCTCGCAGATGGTCGCCCGCCGGGCCGCCGAGGCCATCGAGACCCCGCACGGCACCATCCCCGAGGGTGACCGGGTGCTGCTGCTCATCGGCTCGGCCAACCGCGACGGCGACGTGTTCCCCGAGCCCGACCGCTACGACATCGAGCGGGACACCACGAAGGCCATCGACACCGACAAGCTCTCGTTCGGCGTCGGCCGCCACTACTGCATGGGCGCCTCGCTGGCCCGCCTCGAGGCCGCCATCGCCCTGCGGGCCCTGGTGGCGGGGTGTGCCGGCTACCACGTCGACGCCGCGGGCGTCCGCAGAGTCCACTCCGTCAACGTCCGCGGGTTCGCCGAGGTGCCGATGGTGGTGACCCCTCGATGAACCCGACGGCGGAGGCGCAGGCCGCGTGAGCTTCGTCGCCCACGCCGAGCGCCGCCCGGCGGTCGTCACCGGCGCCTCGTCCGGCATCGGCGCCGCCACGGCCCGCCTCTTGGCCGCCGCCGGCCACCCGGTCGTGCTCGGCGCCCGGCGCCTCGAGCGGTGCGAGGAGGAGGCGGCCGCGATCCGCCACGCCGGCGGGGAGGCCACGGCGCTGCGCCTCGACATGGCCGACCCGGCGTCGGTCTCGGCCTTCGCCGCGGGGGCCGTCGCCGCCTACGGCGAGGTCGACATCGTGGTGTCCAACGCCGGCGACGTCGTGCCGGGCACGTCCATCGGCACCGACCCCGACGCCTTCGCCCAGGACATCACGGTGAACTTCCTGGGCGCCCAGCGGCTGTGCAACGCCCTCGTCCCGGCCATGGTCGAGCGGGGCCACGGCGACGTCGTGCTCGTCAGCTCGTCGATCCTGCGAGTCCCGGTCCCCGGCATGGCCGCCTACGCCACGGCGAAGGCCGGGCTCGACACCCTCGGCCGGGTCATGCGCATGGAGCTGGAGGGCACCGGCGTGCGGGTGTCCACCGTGCGCCCCGGCCCCACCCTCACCGGCATGGGCATGACCTGGGAGCCCGAGCTCGTGGAGTCGTCCATCGCCACCTGGGTGGAGCGGGGGCTCATCCACGGCGAGCACTACCTCACCCCCGACGACGTGGCCGGCGTCATCGTCACCGTGGCCACCGCCCCCAAGGGCGTGCACCTCGCCCTCGTCGAAGTCGAACCCGAAGCACCCGTCCGCGGAAAGGACACCTGATGACCACCACCGAGACAGCGCTCCGCGAGCCGCCCCGCGTGTCGGGCGGTGAAGGCGAGACCGGGCACCTGGAAGAGCTGCGCACGGACCCCATCGCGCTGATGGCCAGGGTCCGGGAGGAGTGCGGCGACGTCGGCGAGTTCGTCCTCGCCGACAAGACGGTCGTCCTGCTGACCGGCGCCGACGCCAACGAGTGGTTCTTCCGGGCGCCCGAGGAGGACCTCGACCAGGCCGAGGCCTACCCCTTCATGACCCCGGTGTTCGGTGAGGGCGTCGTGTTCGACGCCTCCCCCGAACGTCGACGCGAGATGCTGCACAACCAGGCCCTGCGGGACAGCTTCATGCGCGGCCACGCCCAGACCATCTCCGACGAGGTCGAGCGCATGGTGGCGGCGTGGGACGACGAGGGCGAGATCGACCTGCTCGACTGGTTCGCCGAGCTGACCATCTACACGTCGTCGGCCTGTCTGATCGGCAAACGCTTCCGGGAGGAGCTCGACCGCCGCTTCGCCGAGCTGTACCACGACCTCGAGAAGGGCACCGACGCCCTGGCCTACGTCGACCCGTACATGGACATCGAGAGCTTCCGCCGCCGCGACGCCGCCCGTGAGGCACTCGTGGAGCTGGTCGGCGGGATCATGGAGCGCCGCCGTGGCGAAGAAGCGCCCGAGGAGAAGGACCTCCTCGACGTGCTCATGTCCATCAAGGACGACGACGGCGCCGAGCGCTTCAGCGCCGGGATCGTCACCGGCATGTTCATCTCGATGATGTTCGCCGGGCACCACACCACCTCCGGCACGGCCTCCTGGACCCTCATCGAGTGGCTGCGCCACCCCGACGTCATGGCCGCGGTCACCCGTGAGATCGACGATCTGTACGCCGATGGCTCCGCGGTGAGCTACCAGGCGCTGCGGGAGATCCCGTTGCTGGAGTCGAGCATCAAGGAGGCCCTGCGCCTGCACCCGCCCCTCATCATCCTCATGCGGGTCGCCATGTCCGACCAGGAGTACGGCGGGTTCCGCCTCGCCCAGGGCAAGCTCATCGCCGCCAGCCCGGCCGTGTCGAACCGCATCCCCGAGGCCTTCGAGCGGGCCGAGGACTTCGACCCCCAGCGGTACCTCGAGCCCCGCGAGGAGGACCTCGCCAACCCGTGGAACTGGATCCCGTTCGGCGCGGGGCGCCACCGGTGCGTCGGCGCCGCCTTCGCCCTGATGCAGCTCAAGGCGATTTTCTCGGTGCTGCTCCAGGACTGGGAGTTCGAGCTGGCCCAGCCTCCGGACACCTACGTCAACGACCACTCGAAGATGGTCGTGCAGCTCCAGCAGCCCTGCCGGGTGCGCTACCGCCGGCGGGAGGTGTCGTCGTGACCATCTCCGTGGACCGAGACCTGTGCCAGGGTCACGGGGTGTGCGAGTCCGAGGCACCGGCGGTCTTCACCGTGGGTGAGGACCGCCAGGTCGTCATCGTCGACCCCGCACCCCCCGACGACCAGCGCGACGCCGTGAAGGCGGCCGTGAAGTACTGCCCCACCCATGCCCTTTCCCTCGACGACTGACAGGAGCACCTGATGCCCGCTTACCCCCGTGCCGAGCTCGAGGAGATGGTCGAGCGTTGGCTCCAGGCCAACCGCGACGCCGAAGCCGCCGGCGACTGGAAGACGATGGCCACCCTCTACGCCGAGGACGCCACCTACGGCTGGAACTACGGCGCCGGCGAGGACTTCATGTGCGTCGGCCGTGACGAGATCCGCGACGTCGCCCTCGGCGTCGAGATGGGCGGCCTCGACGGCTGGGAGTACCCGTACCAGCGGGTACTCATCGACGATCAGCAGGGCGAGGTGATCGGCCTCTGGAAGCAGGTCGCCACGCTCCCCGACGGCGGGACCGAGGAGGTGGCCGGCATCGGCGGGAGCTGGTTCGGCTACGCCGGGAACTTCCAGTGGGCCTGGCAGCGTGACTGGTTCGACGTCGGCAACGCCACGGCGCTGTTCATCAAGATGTTCCGCGACGGCACCCTGTCCGACGGCATGAAGCGCCGGCTCGACTCAGCTGCGTCCGGTGAGCCCCAGCCCTGCCGGTACCCCATCGGCGAGGCGCCGGTCGGGATCTGGCCCTGATGCCGCCGGCGGGCCCGAGCGGCCCCTCAGAGCGGGGAAAGGGGATCGGCTTCATCGGCCTCGGCCAGATCGGCTCGCTGATGGCGGGTCGCCTGGTGGACCACCCGGACGGACTGGTCGTCTGCGACCTCCGCGAGGAGGCGATGGCGCCACTCGTCGAGAAAGGCGCCGCCGCGGCAGCGACACCCGCGGAGCTCGCCGCCACGTGCGGCGTGATCTCGGTCATGGTGCTCGACGACGCCCAGAGCCGAGACGTGGTCGCGGGCGCCGGCGGTCTGCTCGAGACCGCAGCGCCGGGCACCGTCATCGCCCTGCACTCCACCATCCGCGCCGAGACCGCCGTCGAGCTCCACGCCCTCGCCGCCGAGCGGGGGGTGGCCGTCGTGGACGCCCCGGTGTCCGGGGGCTTCATGGGGGCGGCCGAGGGCACCTTGGCCACGATGGTCGGCGGGGACGACGACGCCGTCGCCACGTGCCGACCGGTGTTCGAGCACTGGGCGGCGATGGTCGTCCACCTGGGGCCGGTCGGCAACGGCACCCGGGCCAAGCTGGCCCGCAACATGATGCACTTCGTGGCCTACACCGCCGCCGGCGAGGCCCAGCGTCTCGCCGAGGCGTGCGGCGTGGACCTCACCCAGCTCGGCGCCATCGTCCGCCACACGGACGCCGTGACCGGTGGCCCCGGCGCCATCATGTTCCGCGGCAGCGTCGACGAGCTGCACCCCGGTGACGACTTCTACGACATCCTGGTGCACACCCGGACTCTGGGCGAGAAGGACCTGACCCTGGCCCTCGAGCTCGCCGACGCGGTCGGGGTCGACGCCCCGTTGGCCCAGCTCGCCCTGCGCGACTTCGCCGCCAGCCTCGGCGTGCCGCATCGAGCCGACGAGCCCGAGGAGGGCGCATGACCAGCGAGCGACGCCAGCGGGGCCTCGACAAGATGAGCGAGGTCTACGGCTGGGAGGTCACCGACGACGGCGGCGGTCCCGACGACTTCTACGGCCTCACCGTCGAGCACCTCTTCGCCGAGATCTGGAACCGGGAGGGCCTGTCCAACCGGGACCGGCGCCTGCTGCTCATCGGCGCCCTCGCCGGCTCGGGCCAGGAGGACGTGCTCGACATCCAGTTGCCCGCGGCGCTGGGCAACGGCGAGCTGACGCCCGACGACCTCCGGGAGATCGTGATCTTCCTCACCCACTACCTCGGCTGGCCCCGCGGCGCCCGCATGAACCAGCAGATCGAGCCCATCATCACCCGCTTCGAGTCGTCGCGGGGCACCTAGCCTTCTTTTCCCGCTGGTGGCGTCAGTCGGCGCCGCGCCAGAGGACCGGGAACAGGGGGTGGTCGAGGGGAGCCCCCGCCGCCAGCTCGTCGGCGAGACCGGGGAAAGGCGGCGAGGTCACCCACGGGCGGGGGGCGTGCACCATGTCGTCGCCCAGGAAGCGCAGCGACAGCACCCGCCGGCGGCCCGGCCCGGGGAACCCCGGCGCACCGTGCAGGGCGAGCATGTCGAAGAACACCGCATCGCCGGGCTCGAGCGCCCAGGCCCGGATCGGGAACTGCCCCGGGTCGCCCTCGATGTCGGGCAGGTCGGCGAGCGTGCCCTCGGGGAACCACTTGGCCTTGCCGTCGAGGAACGTGCGGGGCAGGTACATCGGGCCCTGGTGCGTGCCGGCCACCACCTGGAGGCTGGCCTCGACGGGCACGGGGTCCACGGGCAGCCAGATGCTCGTCTGCTGGGTGCCCTCGACGTTGTAGTAGGGCAGGTCCTGGTGCCAGGGGGTGCGCTGGCGGGTACCTGCTTCCTTCACCAGGACGTGGTCGTGGTACAGCCGGATGGTGCGGGACCCGGTGAGGGCGCCGGCGATCGACGCAGCGGCGCTGGAGCGGGCGAACTGCTCGATCTCGGGCACCTCCTGCCAGCGGCAGAAGTCCTCCACGAAGGCGCCGTCCTCGGCGGCGCTGGCCCGTTTGGCCACGGGGCCCAGATCCCGCAGGACGGCTTCGATGCCGGCGGCGGCGAGGGCGACCTCGTTCGTCGAGAAGGCGCCGCGTACCACGACGGCGCCGTCGCGGCGGTACTCGGCGATGGTCTCGGCGGTCACCCCGGGGATCACCGCACCAGAATGGCGCATCGTCGCCCTGCTCCCCTCTTCTAGCCTTCGCGCCGTGAACGACGAGCGGTTGGGCCAGGCTGCGCTGGTGCCCTATGGCTGGGACGCGGCCTGGGCGGCGCGCTTCGACGCGTCCGACCACGAGGGCGGTGAGCCCGCTCGGGTGGTGCGCCACGACGGCGCCGGCCTGATCGTGGCCACCGCGGAGGGGGTGCAGGCCGCCCCGCTGGTGGAGCGGGTGGAGCCTCCGCCGACCGTCGGCGACTGGATCGTGCTCCGTGAGGGGCGCCCGGCCGCGGTGCTGGACCGAACGTCGTTGCTGCGCCGCCGTGACGACCGCACCGACTCCCAGCAGGTGCTGGCCGCCAACGTCGACCTGGTGCTCATCGTGTGCGGCCTCGACCGTCCGGTGAAGCAGGGTCGCATCCAGCGCGGCGTGGCCCTCGCGAGGGAGGCGGGCGCGGAGCCGGGCGTCGTGCTCACCAAGGCCCACCGCCCGGGCGCGACCGCCGACATCGCCGAGGCGGTGGCCCTGGCCGAGGCCGCCCAGCCGGGCATCGACGTGGTGGTCACCTCGGCCAAGGAGGGCATCGGCTTGGAGGACCTCGAGTCGCTCATCGCCGGGCGCACCGTCGTGCTGCTGGGCGAGTCGGGGGCGGGCAAGTCCAGCATCGTCAACGCCCTGCTGGGCGACGACACCGCCGCGGAGGGGCGGGTGCGGACGGGCGACTCCAAGGGGCGCCACACCACCACCAACCGCTCGCTGTACGTTCTGCCCACCGGGGGCACCCTCATCGACACCCCGGGGATCCGCTCGATCGGCCTCTGGGTGGACGAGGACTCCCGGGCGGTGGCCGAGACCTTCGCCGACATCGACGAGCTGGCCGCGGGCTGCCGGTTCAACGACTGCGCCCACGAGACCGAGCCCGGTTGCGCCGTCAACGCGGCCGTCGCCGCCGGCGAGCTCGACGAGGACCGCCTGATGCGCTGGCGCCTGCTGGAGGCGGAGGCCGAGGCCGCGGCCGTGCGGGCCTCCCCCCACGAGCGCAGGCGCTACGAGAAGAAGCTGGCCAAGCTCGTCAACGAGGCACAACGCCGGAAGGGATCACCGTGAGCGGCACCCTCGCCCCACCGGAGACCGTCGAGGTCGCCGAGCGCACCTACGCCTTCGTGCAGCCCGACGGCACCTGGTTCATCAACAACGCCGGCTTCGTCGTAGGCGACGACCACGTCGCGCTGATCGACACCTGCGCCACCGAGGCCCGCACGCGGGCCCTGCTCGACGCGGTGGCGGCGGTCACCGACGCTCCGGTGCGGATCGTGGTCAACACCCACCACCACGGCGACCACACCCACGGCAACTACCTGTGCACCGACGCCACCATCGTCGGCCACCGGCGCTGTCGGGAAGAGGTCGAACGGATGGGGATCATGACCCTCGACTCGGTCTGGGGCGAGGTCGGCTGGGGCGACCTCGAGCTCCGCTCCCCCGACCTCACCTTCGACGACGGCATCGACCTCACGGTCGGCGACGAGGTCGTCCAGGTGCGGGCCTTCGGCGAGCCGGCCCACACCACCAACGACGTCGTGGCCTGGCTGCCCTCGCGCCGGGTGCTCTTCACCGGTGACCTCGTGTTCCACGGGGGCACGCCCTTCGTGGTGATGGGCTCGATCGCCGGCTCCCTTGCGTCGCTCGACTGGCTGCGCTCGTTCGAGCCCGAGGTGATCGTGCCCGGCCACGGGCCGGTGTGCGGCATCGAGGCGCTCGACGGCGTCGAGGCCTACTTCCGCTTCGTGGCCGACCTCGCCGCCGAGGGCGCGGCCGATGGAACCACCCCCCTCGACCTGGCGCGCCGCGCCGACCTCGGTCCCTTCGCCGGTCTCACCGACCCCGAGCGGCTGGTCGCCAACCTGCACCGCGCCTATGCCGAGCAGGCGGGCACTCCGCCCGGCGAGGCCATCGACTACCTGACCGCGTTCTCCGACATGCTCGAGCTCAACGGCGGCGGTCCGCTGCGCTGTCTCGCCTGAGCCGCGGGCCCGCGCCGTTCAGGCGCCGCGTGGCGGGGGCGGGAAGTGGCAGGCCACCTCGTGGCCCTCACCGACCCCGACCAGTGCCGGCACGTCCCCACTGCAGGCTGAGGTGTCCTGACCGTCGGCCTCGAGCTGCTGCTTGCGCCAACAGCGGGTCCGGAACCGGCACCCCGACGGTGGGTCGGCGGGGCTGGGTACGTCGCCTTCGAGGAGGATGCGCTCCCGGGCGCGCTCCTGGCGGGGGTCGGGCAACGGCACGGCAGAGAGCAGGGCCTGGGTGTAGGGGTGGACGGCCCGGTTGTACAGCGTCTCGCGGTCGGCGACCTCGACCAGCTTGCCGAGGTACATCACCGCCACCCGGTGGGAGATGTGGCGCACGACCGACAGGTCGTGGGCGATGAACACGTAGGCCAGGCCCATGTCGCGCTGCAGCTGGGTGAGCAGGTTCACCACGCCGGCCTGGATGGAGACGTCGAGGGCCGACACCGGCTCGTCCAGGACGATCAGGTCCGGTTCGAGGGCCAGGGCCCGGGCGATGCCGACCCTTTGGCGCTGCCCCCCGGAGAACTCGTGGGGGAAGCGGTTGGCGTGCTCGGGCGCCAAGCCGACGATCTGGAGGAGCTCGGCCACCCGCTCCTGGCGCTTGTCGGCGGGCCAGGCGTGGTGCACCTTGAGCGGCTCGGAGAGGATGCTCCCGATGGTCATGCGGGGGTTCAGGGCCGAATAGGGGTCCTGGAAGACGATCTGGAATCGACGCCGGGCCTCGGCCAGCTGCTTCCCCCGTAGGGACTTCAGCTCGAGCCCGTCGAAGGTGACCGACCCCGCGGTGGGGGTGAGCAGGTGCAGGAGCAGGCGACCCGTGGTCGACTTGCCACAGCCGGACTCACCGACGAGGCCGAGGGTCTCACCCCGGTCGACGGTCAGGGACACGCCCGACACGGCGGACACGTGGCCCACCGTCCGGCTGAACACGCCCTCGCGGATGGGGAAGTCCTTGACCAGGTCGCGGGCGACGAGCAGGGGCTGCCCGTCGCCACGTGGCTGGTCGTTGCGATCGGTGGCGGTGGCGGTGTCGGTCATGGCTTGAAGATGGAGTCGAGATCGTCGTCGGGGGTCTCGTCGGTCAACGCACGGGCGGACCGCGCCAGATCGGAGGACGGGGCGGCGTCGAGGGCGGTGTCCGCCACCAACAGGTCCTCCTCGTCCACGGACCGTCGCAGCTCGCTGACGTCGACCTCGCTCAGCTCGTCGAGGAAGAGGCAGGCCGACGCGTGGCGGGTGCCGGCGGCGACGGGCATCAGCGCGGGCACGGTGGTCGCGCACACGTCGGGGCGGGCGAAGCGGCAGCGGGGATGGAACGGGCAACCCGGCGGCACGTGGATGAGCGACGGCGGCTGGCCGGCGATGGGCACCAGGGCCTCCTCACCGGTGTCGTCGAGGCGGGGCATCGATGCCAGCAGGCCGATCGTGTACGGGTGGCGGCTCTCGTAGAAGATCTCGTCGACCGTGCCCACCTCGGCCTGACGGCCGGCGTACATGACGTTGACGTTGTCGGCGAGGCCCGCCACCACACCGAGGTCGTGGGTGATGAGCATGATGCCCGAGTCGATCTCGTCCTTGATGTCCACGAGCACCTGGAGGACCTGCGCCTGCACGGTCACGTCGAGGGCGGTGGTGGGCTCGTCCGCGATCAGCAGGTCGGGGTTGCAGGTGATGGCCATGGCGATCATGGCCCGCTGACGCATGCCGCCCGAGAACTCGTGCGGATACATGTCGGCCCGCTTCGAGGCCTCCGGGATGCCGACGAGCTTCAACATGTCCACGGCCCGGGCCATCGCCGCCTTCTTCGAGAGACCCTCGTGGATGCGGGCCATCTCGCCGATCTGTCGGCCCACGGTGTGCACGGGGTTCAAGGCGCTGAGCGGATCTTGGAAGATCATGGCGATCTCGCCGCCTCGGATCTTCTGGCGGCGGGCCTCGTCCATGAGGAGGAGGTCCTCTCCCTTCCAGAGGATCTGCCCGGACTCGATGACCAGCGTCGGCAGCAACCCCATGATGGCCATGGCGGTGACGGACTTGCCCGAGCCCGACTCCCCCACGACGGCGAACAGCTCACCCCGCGAGATGTCGAAGTTGAGGCCGTCCATGGCCTTGACCCGTCCGTCGGACGTGTCGAAGCCGCCCCGCAGGTCGCGGACGGAGAGCAGGACCTCGGCGGTGGTGGTCACTTGAGCTTCGGGTCCAGTGCGTCGCGCAGGCCGTCACCCACGAACACGAAGGCCAGCACCGTGAGGAAGATGGCCATGCCCGGGAAGAACAACATGTGGGGCGCCACCGCCAGGGTCGACTTGGCCTCGGAGACCATGAGTCCCCAGGCCGGCGTCGGTGGCGTCGGGCCCACCCCCAGGAACGACAGCGCCGCCTCGGCCAGGATGATGGTGCCCACCTCGATGGTGGCGTAGACGATCACCGGTTGGAGGGCGTTGGGCAGCATGTGGCGGAAGATGATCCGCGTGTTGCCGAAGCCCAGCGATCTGGCCGCTTCGACGTACTCCAAGCGGTTGAGGGACAGGAAGCTGGCCCGCACGATGCGACAGAGCCCCAGCCAGCCGGTGAGGCCGAGCACGAGGATCACGGAGTTGACGCTCTTGCCGAAGATGGTGGCGATGGACACGGCCAGCACGATGTAGGGGATGGCCAGGAAGACGTCGGTGATGCGCATGATCAGGCCGTCGGTCTTGCCCCCGAAGTAGCCGGCGACGGCGCCCAGGATCAGGCCGATGACCACCGTCATGAGGGTGGCGATGATTCCTACCCGCAGCGAGATGCGGGCCCCGTAGACCACCCGGGAGAACACGTCGAGGCCGATGGTGTCCGTGCCGAACCAGTGCGCCGAGGACGGGGGCTCCCGGAAGGCTCCGGGGGTGCGCTCGGCGGGGCCGTAGGGGGCGATCCACGGGGCGAAGACGGCCACGAGGATGAGCGCCACGATGAAGATCAGGCCGATCAGCGCCAGCTTGTTCTCGCGGAAGCGACGCCACACGTCGGCGCGCAGCGGCTTCGGCGCGAGCTCTTCGTCGCCTTCGATCTCGTCGGCGTCCTCGAGGCCGACGCCGGCGCTGAGTGGGTCCAGTCCGCTCATGCTTCCCGCTCCTGTCGACTTCGTCGACGGGCCGCTCCTCGTGCGTTCCGGCCACGCAGGCCGCGGCTCTCCGCTTCGCTCATGTCAGGCCTCCCCGTCCTTGCCGAGGCGGATGCGCGGGTCGAACCACGCGTACGAGAGGTCGACCAGGAGGTTGACCAGGGCGAAGGCGATGGTCACCGCGAGGGTGAGGCCGAGGAGCACGGGGAGATCGCGCTCGGCGACCGCGTCGGCGATGGCCGACCCCAGCCCGGGCCAGGAGAACACGGTCTCGGTGAGGATGGCCGCACCGATCACGGTGCCGAAGTCGAGGCCGATGAGGGTCACCACCGGCAACATGGCGTTGCGCAGGCCGTGCCCGGTGACGACCTTGCGCTCGCTCAGGCCTTTGGCCCGTGCGGTGCGCATGTAGTCGGCCCGCAGCACCTCGAGCATCGAGCCGCGTGTCATACGGGCGGCGAGGGCGGTGGAGACGCAGGCGAGGGTGACCGCGGGCAGGACCAGGTAGCGCCACTGCTCGCCGGTGGGGATGAAGAAGAGCGTCCAGGTGTTGGGCCCGAGGCCCTGGGTGCGCAGGTGGGTCCACTCGGGCCACCCCTGCTTGTTGGGCACCACGGCGAACAGGTACTGGAGGATGAAGCCCAGCACGAACACGGGGATGGCGGACGCGGCCGCCGTTCCTATGGTCGTCAGCTTGTCGGCCAGTGAGTATCTTCGGATGGCCGAGAGCACGCCGACCGAGATGCCGATGATGATCTCGATGATGATGGCCCAGATGGCCAGGCGGAGGCTGTTGACGGCCTTCTCGCCGAGGATGTCGTTGACGCTGCGCCCCGACTTGAACGACTCACCGAGGTCCCACTGGACCGTGCGCTGCCAGTAGTCGACGAACTGCTGCGGGATGGAGTCGTCCAGGCCGTAGCGCTCGCGCGCCCGCTCGACCACGCCGGCATCGATGTTGCGGTCACCGCCGCCGGCGAGGAGCGTCGCGGGGTCGCCCGGGAGGGCGAAGAACAACAGGAAGAGGAACGACAGCGCGAAGAAGACGGTCGGGATGACCAGCAGCAGACGCCGCACGATGTACGCGAACACAGCGACCCGATCCTCTCAGCGGTTCGTGGTGGCGAGGAGCGGGGGCGGGGGCCCCGGGGAACCCTGGGCCCCGCCCCGTTACTCCGGGATCAAGCGAGCAGGACTACTCGGCCGCGAAGGCCACCTGCTCCCAGGCGATCAGACCGAAGTTGCTCTGCGGGAACACGGCGACGTCGTTGCCGTAGGCGTAATCGCCGCGGTACCAGTTGATGGGCACCACGCCGATCGCGTCGTTGAGCAGGATCTGCTCGGCCTGCACGAACAGGTCCGCCTGGGCGTCCTTGTCCGTCGTGGCCTTGGCCTCGTCGACGAGGGAGTCGAACTCCTCGTTGTCGAACCCGTAGTTGTTCCCGCCGAGCGAGTCGGAGTGGAACAGGTCGTACATGAAGTTGTCGTACGTCGGGTAGTCGGCGAACCAGCCGGCCCGGCAGAAGACGCACGCGCCCTCGGCGAGGTCCGAGAAGTAGGTCTCGGAGTCCATCGGCTCGGCGACGGCCTCGATGCCGATGGCGGCGAGGTTGTCCACCATGATCTGGGCCACGGGCTCGTGGCCGGCGTCACGGTTGAACTGGATGGGCATCGGCTCGCTCTGCTCGTTGCCCGCGTCGGTCCACTCGTTGAACGCCGCCTCGGCGGCCTCGGGATCGTAGGAGCAGTAGTCGCAGAGGTCGGCCTGGAAGCCGGGGATGCCCTCGGGGGTGACGCCCGTGGAGGTCGTGCGGCTGCCGCTGTAGACGGCCTCGTTGATCTCCTCACGGTCGATGGCCTGCGAGACGGCCTGGCGGAACAGCAGGTTCTCCTCGCCGCCGACCGTCGGGTCCTCGAGGTTGAAGTTGAAGTGGTAGGAGCCGAGGATCGGCACGTCGAGCGTGGTGCCGTAGTTCTCCTGCGCCTCCGTGGTGCGGGCGGGCGGGATGTTGGCGTCGTCGCCCTCACCGGCCTCGAACGAGTTGTAGGCGGTGTCCGGGTCGGCCGTGGTCACGAAGGTGATCTGGTCGAGCCGGTCGGGGAAGGTCTCGCCTTCGAAGTTCCCGTCCCACTGATCGTTCTTGGTGAGCACGATCTGCTCGTCGGTGCGGGGCTCGGCCATCCCGAACGGGCCGTTGCCGACCATCACGCCGTTCTCGTAGTCCGCGGCGTCCGGGCCCATGGCCTCGGACGGCATCGGGAAGAACAGCTGGAAGCCGGCGACCGCATCGAAGTTGGAGTAGGGCTCGGAGAGCGTGACCTCGAGGGTCATCGCGTCGTCGTCGGCCACGACGCCGGAGATCTCCTCGGCGTCGCCTTCGACGACCTCGATGCCGCCCTCGATGAAGCCCATCAGGTAGCTGTAGTCACCGGCGAGCTGCGCGGCGCGGTTCCACGAGTCGACGAACGTGGTCGGCGTGATCTCCTCGCCGTTCGAGAACACCTCGCCCTCGCGGATCTTGAAGGTCCACACCGTGGCGTCGTCGTTGACCTCGTAGGACTCGGCGACGTCGGGCACGATGACCGGGTTGGCCGGGTCGCTCGCGTCGATGTCGGTGAGCCCGTCGTAGAGGGCGCTGATCACCTGGTACGCGTCAAGGGTCACGTTCAGCGCCGGATCGATGTGCTCCGGCGGATCGCCCACGAACGTGCCGAGGTCGACGAACTCGCCTCCGGCCTGGGTGTCGGGTGCGGCGGTGTCGTCCGAGGACTCACCCGCCGTCGTGTCGCTGCTGGCGTCGTCTCCGCTGTCGCTGTCGCTGCCGCATGCGGCGGCGACGAGCATCAGGGCGACGAGCAGCGCCAGTAGGCGGCCTGCCAATGTCTTACGGGTCACGGGACCCCCCTTGTGGGTCGGTAGCTGTGGTCCTGAGGAGCGCCGGACCCGGCTTTCCCTCCCGGGGCGGTCCCTCAGTCGCGCGGCAACGTAGCACCCTCCGGGCCGACAACCTGCAGCAACCTCTCGGTTACGTCGGTGACGTTCTGATGTCCGCCCGCTCTCGCGGAGCTGACCCGCCGGTGACGTGACGGCGCCCGACGAAGGTGCTATTGGCGTACTGCGGCGTACTCGATCACCCGGGTCACGACGACCTCGTCGACCTTGTCGAGGGCGCCGGCGTCGAAGGGGGGCTGCGGGTCGTACTCGATCATCAGCTGCGCCGCCTTGGCCGCGGTGTCGTCGACGAGCAGCTCGACGAGGCGCAGGGCCATGTCGATGCCGGAGGACACGCCGGCGGCGGTGATGAGGCGCTGGTCGAGGTGCTCGACCACACGGTCCGAGGTGGGCTCGGCTCCGAGCGAGCGGAGCTCCTCGAGCACGGACCAGTGGGTGGTCGCGGTCAACCCGTCGAGCAGGCCGGCGGCCGCCAGCACGAGCGAGCCCGTGCACACCGACGTGGTGAACCTCGTGGTCTGGTGGGCGTGACGCACCCAGTCGAGGACCCGCTCGTCGTGGACGAGGGGCCGGGTGCCGACGCCACCGGGGAAGACCACCACGTCCGGCTCGGGCAGCTCCTCGAAGGTGGCGTCGACGGTGACGCCGAGGAAGCCGTTCTCGCTCCGGACCTCTCCCCGCTCATGGCCGACGAACGTGATGTCGAACTCGGGGATGCGCTGGAGCACCTCGTAGGGACCGATCCCGTCGAGGGCGGTGAACTGCGCGAAGAGGGGGATGGCGATCTGCACGGTGGTGCCTTTCGGTGGGTCGGCTGGTGGGTGGGTCGGCTGGTGGGTGGGTCGGGCCGCGGTTCAGGGGGTGGGAGCGGTGGCGAAGCGCCGGCGGTAGTGGTCGGGCGGCACCCCGACGTGGCGCACGAACGACCGCCGCAGGGTCTCGGCGCTGCCGAAGCCGGACCGCTCGGCGACCGCGCTCACCGGTACCTCGGGCGAGGCCTCCAGGGCCTGGCGGGCGGCCTCGACCCGCACGCGCTCGACGTAGCGGCCCGGGGTCTCCCCCACCCGGCGCACGAACTCACGCTGGAAGTGGCGGGGGCTGAGGGCGACGAGGGCCGCAAGGCGATCGACCGACAGGTCGGCGTCCGGGTGGGCGTGGATGTGGTCCTGCGCGGCGCGGATGGGCCCAGGGTCGGCGGCGGGTGCCCAGACCGCGGTGGCGAACTGGCTCTGGCCGCCGGGACGGCGCAGGAACATGACGAGGTGCCGGGCGATGAGCTGCGCCACCTCGGCGCCGTGGTCGTCCTCGACCAGCGCGAGGGCGAGGTCGATGCCGGCGGTCACTCCGGCGGAGGTCCAGCAGCGGCCGTTGCGGACCCAGAGGGGGTCCCGCTCCACGACCAGGCCGGGGAACTCGTCGGCGAGGCGGTCGGCGTGGGCCCAGTGCGTGGTCACCGGCCCCTCGCGGAGGACGCCTGCGGAGGCCAGCAGGAAGGTGCCCGTGCACACCGACGCCACCCGCCGGGCGGCCCGAGCGTGGCGGGCGACCGCGTCGAGCGTGGCCGGTTCGAGGCGGGCGGCGTGGACTCCGCGGCCACCGGGGACGAGGAGGGTGTCGACCTCGAAGGGCTCGGCCAGGTGGCGCTCGGCCACCACGGCCATGCCACTGGTGGTCCGAACGGGACCGGGAGCGGCTGCGGCCAGCGTGACCTCGTACGCCTCGGTGCCGAGTGCGTCGTTGGCGCCCGAGAACACGTCGAAGGGCCCCGTGACGTCGAGCCCCTGCACCTCGGGGAAAGCGACGATGACGACGGGGCGGGGCTCCACCCCGACACCGTACGGTCACCTCGATCTGGCAGCAATGACGGGGCTCCCACAGATCCTGCCAACGATGGGCGGGGCGCGTCGGCGACCCCGGGGCCGGTCCGTCGCCTGCGGTAGCGTCGCCGCCATGAGCTACCCGTACGAGGACCGCTTCGACATCATCCGCGGCCTGCCCGAGCACGGCCGCCCTCGTGACGAGATCCTCGCCGACGTCCGGTGGATGGGCGAGCAGGAGGACCGGTCGTGGAACCAGGGTCACTGCTCCGGGACGATGTACTGCGGGGACGTCGAGCACTACGCGTTCCTGAACCAGGTGTTCGCAGCCTTCTCCCACGTCAACGCGCTGCAGCGCGACATCTGCCCGAGCATCACCAAGTTCGAGGCCGAGATCACCGCCATGACCCTCGACCTCTTCCACGGCGAGGCGGCCGAGGACCCCTGCGGCTCCATCACCGGGGGCGGCACCGACTCGATCCTCACCGCGATGCTGGTCTACCGCGACCAGGCCAGAGCCGACCGGGGCATCACCGCGCCGAACTTCATCATGCCCACCACGGCCCACCCCGCCTTCGACAAGGCGGGCCACCTGTTCGGCATGGAGGTGCGCAAGGCCCCCATCGACCCCGAGACCACGCTGGTCGACGTGGGTTGGGTGGCCGACCACATCGACGCCAACACCGTCGCCCTCGTCGGTTCAGCCGGCAACTACCCCTACGGCACCATCGACGACATCGCCGCGCTCTCCGACCTCGCCCTCGAGCGCGGCATCGGCCTGCACGTCGACGGGTGCCTCGGCGGCTTCATCCTCCCGTGGGGCCAACAGCTCGGCATCGACATCCCGATGTTCGACTTCCGCCTGCCCGGCGTCACCACCATCTCGGCCGACACCCACAAGTACGGCTACGGCCTGAAGGGCACCTCGGTGCTGTCCTACCGGACGAAGGCCCTGCGCCAGCACGCCTACTTCATGACCCCCGAGTGGGTCGGGGGCAAGTACATGTCCCCGGGCATGGCGGGCAGTCGGTCAGGTGGCCTCATCGCCGCCACCTGGGCGTCCATGGTGAGCCTCGGCCGCGAGGGCTACCTGCGCTACGCCCGTTCGATCTTCGACACCTCGTTCGCCATGCAGGACGCCGTGCGCTCCCATCCCGAGCTGCTCGTCATGGGCGCGCCCACCTGGTGCTTCTCGTTCCGCTCCGACGAGTTCGACATCTACCACGTCAACGACTCGATGTCGCAGAAGGGGTGGCGCTTCAACGGCCAGCAGTACCCGAACGCGATCCACATGTGCGTCACGCGCCCCCAGACGCAGCCCGGCGTGGTCGACGCCTTCGCTGCGGACCTCACCGAGGGTGTCGCCTACGCCAAGAACCCGCCCACCGACCAGCCGTTGTCCGGGGCGATCTACGGCGGCGTGCCGGGCGGAGCCACCCCCGAGGTGGTGCAGTTCCTCGAGGAGGTGATGGGCGACCTGCTCGACGGCATGCAGGACGTCCCCGTCCCGGTCTGACCGCCCGGTTCAGTCAACGTCCTGGCGGTCGAGCCGCCAGGTGGCGTAGCCGAGCGCGAGGGCAGCCACCACGAAGGGCGCCAGATAGGCGGTGCCCGTCGCCAGCACGCCGAGGCGCAGCTCGGTGCCCGACCACGCCTGAAGGATCGTCGCCGTGACCGACCGGACCGCCAGCCGGGCGGCGTTGTCGCCACCCCGCGCCACGAAGCCCTCCCAGATGAAGATGTAGAGCAGCCCCCAGATCAGGGCCCGACGCACCCGGAGCCCCAGCGCCGTGAACAGGCCGGCGTAGGCGACTGCGCCGAGCGCGGCGGCGAGGGCGGTCCCCTTCACCAGGTCCGCTCCCCCGCCGGTGAGCGACGCCGCGATCACGAGGGGGACGACGACCAGGGGAATGGTGACCGTGAGGGCCGCGGCGAAGGCCGCCAGGACGACGGTGGCCCGGCGCACCGGACGCAGCCACAGGTACACCAGGGTGCCGTCGTCGGTGAGGTCGCCGAGGGCGGCGCTGGCGAACACGAGCGCGGTCACGGGGACGGTGAGCGAGAGGCCGAACACGTTCACGAAGCGGGCGCCGGTCGCGGTGGCGTCCACCGGGTCGGACTGGCCGATGGCCCACGCCACCAGGATCGCGGCCACACCCAGCGCGCCGAGCGCGAGCACGCGTGCGAGGGTCACCTGGCTGGTGAGCAGCACGCGGTAGATGGCGGGGAACACCGACACCGATCGCACGGTCGGCGCCACGGGCGGCCGGCCGGGCGCCCGCTCGGAGGCCGGCTCGGCGCTCATGGCTCCCGCTCCGGGCCGGTCCCGCTCCGGGCCGCTCGGGCGTCTCGGTCGGCGCCGTCGGCGCGGCTCGGGGTCACGTCGTGCCCACCAGGTAGCGGAACACCGATTCCAGGTCGTCGTCGAGGGGGGCGACCTCCTCGAGGCGGGCCCCCGCCTGGCGGGCGACGGGGGCGATGACCCGCCGGAAGGTCGCCACGTCGTCGGTGTCGACGATCACCGCGCCGGCGTCGAGGCGCACGCCGACGGCTGCACCAGCGGCGATCAGACCCGTGGCGAGGCCCCGAGGGTCGTCCGTGCGCACCCGGATCCGGTGCGGGCGGTCGTCCATCAGTGCCCGGATGGCGTGGAAGTCGCCCTCGGCCACCAGGCGACCGCGGGCGATCACGAGCACCCGCGAGCCGAAGCGTTCGACCTCGTCCAGCACGTGACTCGATGCCAGCACGCACCGGCCCTCGTCGCCGAGGCGCTGGAGGAGCTCGATCATGGCGATGCGCTGTCGGGGGTCGAGCCCGGTCAGGGGCTCGTCGAGGATCACGATGGGCGGGTCGTGCACGAGTGCGGCTGCCACCTTGACCCGCTGGCGCATGCCCTTGGAGAACGCTCCCACCTTCCGGGCGAGACCGGGATCGAGGTCGACCACGGCGAGGGCCCGACGGGCGGCGGCGTCGGCGTCGGGGACGCCCTGGAGCACGGCCGAGAAGCGCACGAACTCGAGGGCCCGCTGGAACTCGAACACGGACTCCTGCTGGGGGACGAGCCCGATGAGACCGAACAGCCCGAGGTCGGCGCGGGGGTCGGCCCCGAAGATCTGGACCTCGCCGCGCGACGGCGGGGTGAGCCCGCAGAGGAGCCGCAGCACCGTCGACTTCCCCGCCCCGTTGGGCCCCAACAACGCGGTGACCCCGGGGCCGACGGTGCACGAGACGTCGGACACCGCCACCACGTCGCCGAACCACTTCGACGCGCCGACCAGCCGCAGCGGCGGCGCCGCGGCGGGTGGCGCGGGAGGAGGAGGAGGAGGAGGAGGAGGAGGAGGAGGAGGCATCGCGGCCTCGCCGCCGGCGCTCATCGCGTCACCTCGAGGGCCCGGTAGCGGAGCCAGACGATGCTGGAGGCCACCAGCGTCCAGCCGACGGCCGCCGCGATCACCGCAGCACTGGCGATGTCGTCCATGGACGGGTTCTGCGAGGGCTCGCCGAAGATACGGACGACCGCTTCGAAGGGAAGCCCGAAGAGATCGGCCAGCATGAGCAGGTGGGACGCGCCGGCGGCCTCGACCAGGGTCCCGGCCACCGCGGCCGACAGCAGGAGCAGCAGGACGATGGCCGCGGAGGCGGCCGCCTTGCGGTCGGTGATGCTCGACACCGCCATCGAGAGCGAACCGAAGAAGGCCGAGAGCAGCGCGCCGGCGAGGAGGATGCGCAGGCCGAACAGGGCGACGTCGGCCGGGCCGTCCGGGCCGCTCCCCACGAGCACATAGGCCACCAGCAGGAACAGCGGCGGGCCCAACGTGACGATGGCGAGCACCCCCAGGACCGCGGCCGCCTTCGCGGCGAGGTAGGTCGTCCGCGTGAGCGGTGACGCCAGATAGAGCCCGAGCATGCCGGTGCGCCGGTCCGTGCACAGCACTTCCGGGGCCACGAACGCGGTGAAGACCACGATGGCCGCGGTGATGAAGAAGTAGTACTCGGCGTAGGTCGGCAGGATCTGGTTGCGTCCGAGCTCGTCGGGGATCAGCACGGCGAGACCGGCGTAGACGATGGCCGGGACGTAAGCCAGGGCACAGGCGAGGATCGGCAGGATCTTGAAGCGCGCCGCCCGGCGCAGGCCGAGGGCGCGCTGGGTGGTGTGGACGGCCACGCTCTCGATCGCTCCGGCGGAACCCGAGCGCTCGCCGTCGTAGCGGCGGTAGCCACCTTCGAGGATGCGGGCCCCGCCCGCGTCGCGCGCACTCATGCGGACACGTCCAGGAAGACCTCTTCGAGGGTGACCGTCTGGGGCACGAGTCGCCGCAGGTGGGCCCCGCTCGCGGCCGCCGCGTCCCGCACCAGGTCGGCGAGGTCGTGGTCGACCGCGGCGCGGCCCCGCGTCACGACCAGCCGGTGCCCATCGGGGGCGATGTCGCACCCGGCCTGGCGGAGCCACGCGGCGAACGGCTCGGCACCCTCGGTCAGCTCCACCACGAGGCCCTCGCTGTCCCCTCGCAGCTCGTCGAGTGACCCCGCGGCGACGACGGTGCCACCGCTCAGGATCACCGCCGCGTCGCAGATCCGCTCGACCTCGTCGAGGAGGTGCGACGAGAGGATGACGTCGATGCCGAACTCGTCGGACACCCGTCGGATGAGGGCGAGCATCTGGTCGCGTTGGACGGGGTCGAGGCCGTCCGTGGGCTCGTCGAGCAGCACGAGCGCGGGGTCGTGGGCCACGGCCTGCGCCATCTTCACCCGTTGGCGTTGCCCGGTGGACAGGGTGCCGAGCGGCCGGAACCGCTCCTCGCCGAGGCCCACCTGCCAGAGGGCGTCGCTGGCCCTGGCGGCGGCCTCCCGCGTGGGCAGGCCGTGCACCTCGCACAAGTGGCGGACGAAGTCCTGTGCCTTCACGTCCGGCGGCAGGCGGTGGTGCTCGGGCGCGTAGCCGACCCGCTCGCGGACCGCCGTGCCGAGCCGTCCGGGGTCGAGTCCGAGGACGCTGACCCGGCCGGCGTCGGCGCGGTGGAGGCCGAGCAGGAGGCCGATGAGGGTGGTCTTGCCGGCCCCGTTGGGGCCGAGCAAACCGGTCACGCCGTGGCCGATCCCGAAGGTGGCCGACGACAGCGCCGTCGTGGTGCCGAAGCGCTTGACCACCCCCTCGCCGGCGGCGACGGCACCCGCCTCCGCCGTCACGGCGGAGGCATCCGGCGCGACCATGAGCGCCAACCTACCGGCGCGGCCGCGCTCGCCGCAGCGTTCGACACAGGGCCACGCGCGATGCTGAGGGACGCACCCCCGACCCGAGGAGCACCCATGAAGGTCCTGATCGGCACCGACGGCTCCGAGGCCGCGATCGACGCCGCCCGGCGGTCCCTGCCTCTCCTCGCCGCGCCCGACACCGTCCTCGTGGTGTGCGTCGCCGAACCGCCGGCCATCGCCGCCGAGGGCTTCGAGTCCGGCTTCGCCGGCGGGGTCGCCGCGCCCGAGGAGATCGACGCGGCCTGGGGAGCGGCCAACGCCGGTGCCGCCGACGCGCTCGAGCGGACCGTCGCCGGGCTCGACACGGCGGCCACGGTCGAGACCCTCATCGAGAACGGCGACATCGGACCCACGCTGTGCGCCGTCGCCGAGGAGCAGGGGGTCGACGTCGTGGTGGTGGCGTCGCGGGGCCACGGAGCCATCCGCCGGGCCCTCCTGGGCTCGGTGAGCACGCACCTCGTCAACCACGCACCGTGCCCGGTGATCGTGGTGCGCGAAGGCGCCGGCGACTGACCCCGGCGGGCCTCGGCCTCAGGGCGCGATCGGGGCCACCGCCTCGTTGGACAGCACCCGGTACGCGTAGCCGCCGGCGACGATGGTGATCGGGTAGGACACGAGAAGGCCCGCGCCGCACGCCAGTGCACCCAGCAGGTTGATGCCCATGAAGGCGAGGCCGAGCAGGAACACGGTGCCGCGCTGGCCTTTCGTGATCTCGGCGGCGTGTGAGAACCCTTCGCCCACACCAACGCCGCGCCCGAGGATCACGTAGCCGTAGAAGCCGTAGATGACCGCGAGGATGACGCCCGGGACGATGCAGAAGATGAGCCCGACGGCGACCATGATCCCGAAGAGGATCGAGGCGACGATGTACGGGCCCAACTGGTCGGTCTTGAACAGGTCGGCGACGTCGACCTCCTCGCCGCGGGTCACCTTGAGGGCCACGCGGATGAGACCGAGCGACAGGATCATCGACACCACGTAGCCGGCGATCTGGACGATGACGCCGAACACGGCCGACTCCCGGCTGACGGCGTTGCCGATGCCCGAGGTCAGCGCGCCGACGACGAGCACCACGAGCGCGATCACCACGAGCGGCCCCGGCGTCTTCTTGAACGCCGCCCAGCCGTAGGAGATCGCGTCCCCGACCCTCAGGCCCGCGCTTGCCTGTGCCTCCATGACCATTCCCCCCTGGTGAGTGATGCTTCGGTTGCACGAGCGTAGGCGTTCGATCGGAGGGCGGTCGGCGATCGCGTGCGGTAGAACTCCGGCCATGATCGCCTCCGCCCTGACCCAGGCCATCGGCGCGGCGCTGCCGTCGGCCCTTGGTGTCGCCCTGAGCCCGATCCCCATCGTCGCGGTGATCCTCATGCTCGGCACACCGCGCGCTCGGACGGACGGGCCCGCCTTCGCGCTCGGCTGGGTGCTCGGCCTCACGATGGTCTCGATCGCCGTCATCGGGCTCACCGGGGCCGCCGGTGACGCGTCCACACCGGGGAGCAGCACCTCGGACTCGATCAACTGGATGAAGGTGGGTCTCGGAGGCGTGCTGCTGCTGATGGCCAAGCGCCAGTGGGAGAAGCGGCCGAGGCCCGGGGTCGAGCCGCCGCTCCCGGCCTGGATGGCGAAGATCGACCAGCTGCCACCCGGTCAGGCCCTGGGCGCCGGCGTGCTGCTGTCGGGCCTCAACCCAAAGAACCTGATCTTGACCATGGCTGCGGCCGCCTCGGTCGCCTCCGTCCCGGGGATCACCACGGGAGAGGAGGCCATCGCCGTCGGCGTGTTCGTGGTGATCGCTTCGCTGACCACGGTCGGTGCGGTGCTGCTCTACTTCGTGGGTGGGAGCAGGGCGACGCGGGTCCTCGACGAGCTCAAGCAGTACATGGCCACCCACAACGCCGCCATCATGATGGTGATCCTCCTGTTGATCGGGGCGAAGCTGATCGGCGACGGCCTCGGCGTCGTGGGCTGAGGGGGCGACGATGGGCGAGTCGAACGAGCCTGTTCCCGATCTCGGGGACGCGTGGCGCGGATGGGCCGAACGGACCGCGGCGTTGTTCGATCGCCTGGACGAGGCCGGGTACCCCACCGATCCGGCGACCCGGGCGATCGCGGTGCGCCATCTGACCCGCCAGGTGGCGCTGGCGCTCCAAGGCGAGCTCGAGCACGCCGATCCGCGCCATCCGACCCTGCATCGCTACGAGCAGCCCTGGTCCCAATGGGGGGCGCCCAACCCCGACAACGTGTACGAGCGCTGCGCCATCGACCCGACCGCCACCTACGTCCTCCGGGGTCGGGTCGACGGCGTCCACGAGGCCCTGTTCTCCCTCGTCGAGGGCGACATGCACCTCGGCGAGAACGGCGTGCACGCCGAGGTGGCCCTCACCGACCTCATCGACCTGCACGCCGACAGCGGGGCACTCGAGCTGCTGATCGGTCCGCGGGGCACCCCCGGCGTCACCCTGGTCTCCGATCCGGCCACCCGCATGCTGCTCATCCGCCAGTACCTGTACGACTGGACGGGAGATCGCGTGGGGTCGTTCTCCGTCGAGCGGGTCGACCTCGCCGGTGTGCCCGCTCCCCCACCCGAGCCGGCCGACGTGGTGGGTGCGCTGGAGCGCGCCGCGCGCTGGGTCGAGGAGTCCATCACCTTCTGGGCGGCCTATGCGGCAGCCAGTCGGGACCTGCTCGAGCACAACACCTTCACCGCGCCCAACACCCCGCCCGGCGGCGCCCCGAGCATCGCCTACGGCGGCGGCTGCTTCGAGCTGGGCCCGGACGAGGTCCTGCTCATCGAGCACGACGAGCCCGACGCCCACTACTGGAACTGGTCGATCCACCACCTGCACTGGTTCGACTCGGGCGCGTTCCACGAGCGCCCGACCAGCCTCAACGGGGCGCAGGCCCATGTGGACGCGGACGGCGTCGTGCGGGTGGTGGTGTCGGCCGCCGACCCAGGGACACCGAACTGGCTCGATCCCGAGGGTCAGGCGATGGGCATGGCCGTGTACCGCTACGTCGGCGCGCGGACGAAGCCTCACCCGCAGGCCCGGGTGGTGCGCCTGTCCGACCTGCGCTCGACGCTGCCCGCCGACCACCCCGTCGTCGACGACGCCACCCGCCGGCGGACCCTCGCGGCGCGGCGTCTGGCCGCCCAGGCCCGGTGGGGCTGACCGTGGGTTGGAGCCCCCCGCCGCGTCCCGAGTGGGTCGAGCGGATCGACGCCCACGGTCGAGCCGTGGGGGGCGCCGACTTCCTGCTGTCACTCGACCCGGACGACCTCCTCGCCGCGGCACGGGCCAGCACCGGCCTCGATGACTTCGGCGGTGACTCCTGGCGGCCCCATTTCGACGTGCTGGTGGCCGCTCTTGAACACGAGGCCCGTCTCACCACGGTGGGACGGCTGCTGGCCCGCACCGAGCTGCTGCGGGCGTTGCGCCAGCGCCTGCTCCTCGCCCACCGCTGGGCCGACGACCCGTCGATCCTGGCCACGCCCGTGGTCGCGCCGGTGTTCGTGGTCGGCACCGGACGATCGGGCACGTCGATCCTGCACGAGCTGTTGGCCCTCGACCCGGCCAACCGGGTGCCCCTCACCTGGGAGCTGCTCCACCCGGGTGAGGCGGTCGGCACCGAGGACGAACAGGCCGCGGCCCGACGGGCGGGCGACGAGGTGCACCGTGCCTGGGCCGACTTCCAGCCCGCGTACGCCACCATGCACCACAACGCCGGCGACGAGCCCAACGAGTGCATCCTCGCCACGATGCTCGAGTTCCTGTCGGACCAGTGGGGCGGCACCTACGAGGTCCCCACCTACTCGGGCCACCTCGTGAGCGCCGACCAGACCGAGGCCTACCGCTATCACCGTCGGGTGCTCCAGACCCTCGAGCGGCGTGCCCCCGCCGGCGCCGGATGGGTGTGCAAGGCCCCGAGCCATCTCAGTCAGCTCCGCACGCTCTTCGCCGTGTACCCCGATGCCCGGGTGATCCAGTTGCACCGCGACCCGCTGAAGACCGTCCCGTCCACGGTGAGCCTCATGGGCACGATCCGCTCGATGCGCTGTGAGCAGGTCGACGTCGACGGCCTCGCTCCGCTCATCTCGCTGGGGTACTCGCTCATGTTGGACGACACCCTCGACGCCAGGGCGTCGGGTGCGCTGCCCGACGGACAGTTCGTGGACGTGCGCTACGCCGACCTCATGGCGTCCCCTGCCGCGACCGTGCTCGACGTCTACGAGCGCCTCGACCGCCCGGTGCCCGAGGGGCTCGGAGGCGCGGTCGAGCGCCACCTCGCCGAGCGCCCGAAAGGCGCCCACGGGGAGCACCGGTACTCGCTCACCGACTTCGGGCTCGATCCCACCGCCGAGCGGGCGCGCTTCTCCCGCTACCAGGCCCGCTACGACGTGCCCGACGAGATCTGAGCGCGGCGCCGGTCAGCCCGACCAGGCCCAGTCACGGACCTCGGGGAGGTCCTCACCATGGGCACGGACGTGGTGGTGGTGGTCGATGAGGCGGTCCCGGAGGCGCTCGGCCAGGCCCCCGGTGGACTCGGCCAGGCCCGGCACCCGCTCGAGCACGTCGAGCACGAGGTGGAAGCGATCGAGGTCGTTGCGCACGACCATGTCGAACGGCGTGCTCGTGGATCCCTCCTCCTTGTACCCGCGCACGTGGAGGTTCGGGTGGTTCGTCCGCCGGTAGGTCAGGCGGTGGATGAGCCACGGGTAGCCGTGGAACGCGATCACGATGGGCCGGTCGGTGGTGAAGAGGCTGTCGAAGTGGGCGTCGGACAGGCCGTGGGGGTGCTCGTCGCTCGGCTGGAGCGTCATCAGGTCCACGACGTTGACCACCCGCACCTTGAGGTCCGGTAGCTCCTCGCGCAGGATCGACACCGCCGCGAGGGTCTCGATCGTCGGTGTGTCGCCGGCGCAGGCCATCACCACGTCGGGCTCGCCCCCCTGGTCCGACGACGCCCACTCCCAGATGCCGACGCCCTTGGTGCAGTGGCGCACGGCGGCGTCCATGTCCAGCCACTGCTGGTCGGGCTGCTTGCCGGCCACGATCACGTTCACGTAGTCCCGGCTGCGCAGGCAGTGGTCGGCCACCGACAGCAGGCAGTTGGCATCGGGAGGCAGGTACACCCGCACGACCGAGGCCTTCTTGTTCACGACGTGGTCGATGAAGCCCGGGTCCTGGTGGCTGAAGCCGTTGTGGTCCTGGCGCCAGACGTGCGACGTCAGCAGGTAGTTGAGCGACGCGATCGGTCGGCGCCACGGCAGCTCCGCGCTCACCTTCAGCCACTTCGCGTGCTGGTTGAACATCGAGTCGACGATGTGGATGAAGGCCTCGTAGCAGGGGAACCATCCGTGCCGGCCGGTGAGGAGGTACCCCTCCAGCCAACCCTGGCAGTTCTGCTCCGAGAGCACCTCCATCACCCGGCCCGACGGCGCGAGGTGCTCGTCCGTGGGCTCGATCTCGGCCATCCACACCTTGTTGGTCGCCTCGTACACGGCGTCGAGGCGGTTCGATGCCGTCTCGTCGGGTCCCATCACCCGGAAGTTGTCGGGGTTGTCGCGCACGACGTCGCGCAGGAACCCGCCCAGGACCCTGGTCGCCTCCGCGGTGGCGCCTCCCGGGGAGGGCACCTCGATCCCGTACGCACGGAAGTCCGGCAGGTCGAGATCGCGCAGGAGGAGGCCGCCGTTGGCGTGGGGGTTGGCGCCCATGCGACGACTGCCCTCGGGGGCGAGTGCCGCGAGCTCCGGTCGCAGCGCCCCTCCTTCGTCGAACAGCTCCTCCGGTCGGTAGCTACGCAGCCAGTCCTCGAGGATGGCGAGGTGCTCGGGGTTGGTGCGGACCTCGTTGACCGGCACCTGGTGCGAGCGCCAGCTGCCCTCGACCTCGAGCCCGTCGACCTCCTTCGGCCCGGTCCACCCCTTCGGCGTCTCGAGCACGATCATCGGCCAGCGGAACCGCTCGACCACGCCGTCGACCCGGGCCCGTCGTTGGAGCTCGGCGATCTGGTCGTGGACCGCGTCGAGGGTGACCGCCAGGCGCCGATGGACCTCCGAAGGCTCGTTCCCGGAGACGAAGTGGGGCTGCCATCCGTACCCGAGCAGGAGCGACTCGAGCTCCTCCCGAGGGATGCGCGCCAGCAGCGTGGGGTTGGCGATCTTGTACCCGTTGAGGTGGAGGATGGGCAGCACCGCCCCGTCGGTGGCGGGATCGAGGAACTTGTTGCCGTGCCACGACGTGGCCAGTGCGCCGGTCTCGGCCTCGCCGTCGCCGATCACACAGGCCACCACGAGGTCGGGGTTGTCGAAGGCCGCCCCGAAGGCGTGCGAGAGGCTGTAGCCCAGCTCACCGCCCTCGTGGATCGACCCGGGCGTCTCCGGGCTGGCGTGGCTCGGGATGCCGCCGGGGAACGAGAATTGGCGGAACAGCCGGCGCAGGCCCTCTGCGTCCTGGCCGATGTCGGGGTACACCTCCGAGTAGGTGCCCTCGAGGTAGGTCTGCGCCACCACCGCCGGCCCACCGTGGCCGGGACCGCAGAGGAAGATCATGTCGAGGTCACGGTCGCGGATCACCCGGTTCAGATGGGTGTAGAGCAGGTTGAGGCCCGGCGTGGTGCCCCAGTGGCCGAGCAGCCGCGGCTTCGTGTGCTCGGGGCGCAACGCCTCGGTCAGCAGCGGGTTGTCGAGCAGGTAGATCTGGCCCACGGAGAGGTAGTTGGCCGCCCGCCAGTGGGCGTCGAGCAGGGCGAGCTCGTCGTCGGTGGGACTCGGGCCTGTGCGACCATCGGCGGTGTGGTTGGACAGGGCAGCAGGGCCAGCGGTGTCGACCATGCCCTCGTCCTACCCTGCGGAGTTGACGGCCGAACCTCGGGAGTGCGAACGGTGGATGACCAGGTGCTGATCGTCAATCCCGGATCCAGCAGCCTCAAGCTGCGGGTCGTGGGGACCGGTGACCGAATCCTGGCAACGACAGACGGCCCCGCGCCCGGCGACGACGTCGACGACGTGCTCTCCTCCTTCCTGGAAGAGGCGCCGCCGGTCCGCGCCGTCGGCGTGCGTGTGGTGCACGGTGGGGCACGCTTCCGCTCGCCGGTCGTGGTCGACGAGGAGGTCGCCCGCGCGCTGGCCGACCTCGACGAGCTGGCACCGCTGCACAACCCACCGGCGCGCGCCCTGATCTCGGCGGTACGGCGGGTCCTGCCCGACACCCCCGTGGTGGCGTGCTTCGACACGTCGTTCCACCACACCCTCCCCGAGGCGGCGGCGGTCTGGGCCGTGCCCTGGGAGTGGACCAGCGGGCTCGGCATCCGCCGCTACGGGTTCCACGGACTGAGCCACCAGTGGGCCACCCGGCGGGGGGCGGAGATGCTGGACCGGCCCGTCGAGGAGCTCCGGATCGTGGTGTGCCACCTCGGCGCGGGTGCCTCCCTCGCCGCCGTCGACGGTGGCCGCTCGGTCGACACCACGATGGGCTTCACGCCCCTCGACGGCCTCGTCATGGCCACCCGCTCGGGGGCGGTCGACCCGGGGGCGCTGCTCTGGGTGCAACGCCACGCCGGCCTCTCCCCCGACGACATGGAGCACGCCCTGGACCACGAAAGCGGCCTGCTCGCGCTCTCTGGTCGGTCCGGCGACCTGCGCGAGGTCCTGGACGGCGTCGAGGCCGGCGACGAGCGCTGCTCGCTCGCTCTCGACGTGTACCTGCACCGCCTCCGGGCCGCCATGGCCGCGATGGTGGCGTCGCTGGGCGGGGTCGACGCGTTCGTCTTCACCGGCGGGGTCGGGGAGCACTCCCCCGTCGTGCGCGCCCGCGCCCTGGAGGGCCTGGCCTTCCTCGGTGCCGGGGTCGATCCGCAGGCAAACGCCGAAGCGGTCGGCCGTGACGGCATCATCGGCGCGACCGGCTCGAGCGTGGACGCGCTCGTGGTCGTGGCCCGCGAGGAGCTGTCCATGGCGGCGGGGGTGCGGGCCGCGGTCGACGAGGGGCGCTGAGCCGCGACCAGATGTCGCCGCGGCCAACGGGCGGTGAAAGGTGGCCGTCATCGTCACCCCGCGGCCCCTGGCATCCGCGCGCGGCGGTCCACGTGGTCCGACAATGGGCGTCTTCTCGCACCGACCCCCGGAGATCGCCCATGACCGAGCCCACGGCCCACGCGGAGCAACGCCGGACGTACGTGCTGGACACGTCGGTGCTCCTCGCCGATGCCATGGCGCTCGAGCGCTTCGACGGCCATGACGTGGTGCTCCCGCTGGTCGTGCTCTCCGAGCTGGAGGACAAGCGCCACCACGGCGAGCTGGGCTACATGGCCAGGGCCGCCCTGCGCTACCTCGAAGGGCTCCGCACCCGGTACGGGTCGCTCACCGAGCCGATGCCCCTCGACCACGGGGGCACGCTGCGCATCGAGCTCAACCACGTCGACGGCGCCGCCCTGCCGGGACCGATGCGGGACAGCTCCAACGACGCCCGCATCCTGGCCGTGGCCGACAGCCTCGCCCGCGAAGGCCTCGACGTCGTGGTGGTCACCAAGGACCTGCCGCTGCGCCTCAAGGCCTCGATCCTGGGACTCGGCGCCGAGGAGTACCGCAACGAGCTCGCTCCCCGGGACGAATGGACCGGCATGGTCGACCTCGACGTGTCCCCGTCCGTCATCGACGAGCTCTACGCCGAGGGCGTGGTGGACCTCGACCAGGCCGGGGAGCTGCCCGTGCACGCCGGCCTGGTGCTTCGGTGCGGCGGCAGCTCGGCGCTGGCCCGGCTGCACCCCGACAAGCGGGCGCGCCTTTTGCACTCGGGTCACGGGCTCTTCGGGGTCATGGGTCGCTCGGCCGAGCAGCGGGTCGCCCTCGACCTGCTCGACGACCCCGAGGTCGGCATCGTGTCGCTGGGCGGCCCGGCCGGTACGGGCAAGTCCGTCCTGGCCCTGGCCGCCGGGCTCGACGCGGTGATGAACCGTCGCACCCACAAGCGCATCGTGGTCTTCCGGCCCCTGTTCGCGGTCGGCGGCCAGGACCTCGGCTACCTGCCCGGGAGCGAGAGCGAGAAGATGGCGCCCTGGGGGGCGGCGGTGATGGACGCGCTCGAGTCGATCACCTCACCGGCGATGATGGACCGGGTCGTCAGCAACGACCTGATCGAGGTCCTGCCCCTCACCCACATCCGGGGCCGCACCCTCGTCGACACGTGGGTGATCCTCGACGAGGCCCAGCAGTACGAGCGGCCGGTGCTCGTCACCGCGCTCAGCCGGCTCGGCCAGGGCAGCCGCGTGGTGCTCACCCACGACATCGCCCAGCGCGACAATCTGCGTGTCGGGCGCTACGACGGCGTGATGTCGGTCATCAGCGCCCTCACCGGCGACCCCCTCTTCGCCCACGTGACGCTGTCCCGGTCCGAGCGCAGCCCCATCGCCGCCCTCGCCGCCAGCATCCTCGAGCTCCCCACCGGCGGCGCCTGACCTCGCGCCGAAGCGCCGCCGTGGTTGCCGGTCACGCGGTTTGGGCAAGCTCCTTCATGAACGACCAGAGGTGGCCCTCGCGGTCCCGGGCGCTGTACTCCCGATAGCCGTAGGGCTGATCGACGGGCTCGTAGACGATCTCGGCCCCCTTGGCGGCGACCAGGCGGTGGTGCTCGTCGACGTCGTCGACCATCACGGCCATGGTGGCCGTCGCCGCCCCGAGGGCCGAGGGCGACGCCAGGCCGAACGCGTCGGTCTCGGGATGGAGCCACACGACGCCGTCGCCGGCGTACACCTCGGCGTGGACCGCGTTGCCGGACGGGTCGAGGGTGATCTCGCCCGGGGCGAGGCCGAAGACGTCCACGAGCTCGTCGTGGGCGGCCGCGAGGTCCCGGTACACGAGGATGGAGATCCTCCGGCGGATGCCGTGCTCGGTCTGGTCCATGGCGTGCAGTACCTCCAGCAGGTCGTTGGTCGGGTCGTGGTGGTCGGTGGTGGCGCCGAGGGCTGCCGACACGGATCGGCGCAGCTCGGTCGCCCGGACGATCTCGTCGTCGAGGCGGCTCGCGTGCCGGCGCAGGGCGTCGGCCAGACCCCACTGGTCGCCGGCGAGGGCGGCGCCGATCTGGTCGAGCGATAGCCCCAGCCGGCGCAGCAATGACACCCGGTAGAGGCGATCGACGGCCTCGGGACCGTAGAGGCGGTGGCCCGCGTCGGAGCGTGCGGTCGGTGCCACGAGCGCGATGTCCTCGTAGTGGTGCAGGGCCCGCACGGTGACGCCGGTTGCTTCGGCGAGCTCCCCCACCCGGAGGAGGCGATCGCTGGCGGTTTGGCTCATGGAGCGACCGTACGGCCTCACGCGACGTGAGGAGCAAGGGCCTTTTCGAAGAACTTCCGGCCCCGTCCAGGGCGTCCTCAGCGCGTCAGGACGGCGACCAGCTGCCGGGCGATCTCGATGAGCTCGTCGAGCACGCTCGCGAGCTCGCCGGCCTCCAGCGGTGGGCCATCGCCGGGTGGGTGGACCACCAGCCACTCGCCCGTGGCCTCGAGACGCGCATCCGGGCGCTCGTGGAGCAGCCACCGCGCCACGCCGGCGGGCAGCTCGTCAGGACCGGGCTCGAGCCGGTACAGGTCTTCGACGTCGGTGACCACCCGCGTGGCCGACGGGCGTCGGGGGGTCGCGTGGAAGGTGTCGACCTCGACCGGCAGGCGCTGGACCACGAGGAGGTCACGCGGGCCGACCCCGTGGTCCTCCTCCCCCGCCACGAGCGCCACCACGAGCTCGTGGCCGCGTCGCAGCGCGGCCACCACCTGGAGCCGTTCGCCGTCCGCTCGCTCCCGGAGGGCACGCACCGCCGCCAGCCACGGCGGCAGCGCGGCCACGTCGAAGCGGTCGAGCCCGTGGCGGCCCCGGAGCGCGAGGAGGGCCGGGGCGTCGAGCACGCGGACGGTGTGCTCCCTGCGATGAGCGCGCCCGTCCAGCGCCTTCACCACGAGCACGGCCACGAGGGCGCCGATCAGCAACGGCACCACGGTGGCCACGGGGTCCAGCCGGCTCGCGCCTCGCACCAGCGTGGTCACGAGGTACACGACGAGCAGGGCGCCGAGGAGGGGCAGCCGCCACGAGTACCGGCTGGCCCGCAAGCGGAGGAGCTCGTCGCGTCGCACCTCCCACGGCTGGGCCGGCGGCCACCACCGCCGTGCGCCGTCGCCGTCGCCGTCCACCGGGCCATCGTGCCACTCCCGCGCTGTCCGCACGGGGGCACGGCATGCTGTGCAGGCACGAGGGACCGGAGGCTGCATGGGCGATGACCTGATCAGCGTGGACGGCGAGCGCCTGTGGCGATCGCTGATGGACCTCGCCCGCATCGGCGCGTTCACGGACGACCGGACCGGCCTCGTCGGGGTCAACCGCCTCGCGCTGACCGACGCCGACGCACACGCCCGCCGCCAGGTGATGGCGTGGATGCAGGAGGCCGGCCTCGCCGTCCGGGTCGATGCCGTGGGCAACGTCTACGGGCGGCGCGCCGGCACGGACCCGACCGCGCCGCCGGTGATGCTCGGGTCGCACATCGACTCGGTGGCCACGGCCGGTGCCTTCGACGGGTGCCTCGGCGTTCTCGGTGGGCTCGAGGTGATCCGTCGCTTCGACGAGCTCGGTCTCGACACCAGCCACCCGGTCGAGGTCGCCTTCTTCACCGAGGAGGAGGGCGTCCGCTTCCGCACCGACATGCTCGGCAGCGCCGTGGCCGTCGGTCGGGTCGATCTCGAGTCCGCGCTGGGCCTGCGCGACCGGGACGGGGTGACGCTGGGCTCCGAGCTGGCCCGGCACGGCTTCGACGGGCGGGACGACCCCCTGCTCACGCCGCCGCACGCCTACCTGGAGTGCCACATCGAGCAGGGCCCGGTGCTCGACGCGGCGGATCAGGAGATCGGCGTGGTCACCGGGGTGCAGGGCATCTCGTGGCAGGAGGTCACCATCGACGGCCGTGCCGGCCACGCCGGCGCCACCCCCACCGAGCAACGCGCCGACGCCGGCCTCGCTGCGTCACGGGCGGTGGTGCACCTGCGGGCCATGGCCGACTCCGGCGAGTTCGGCTCGCTGCGGGCCACGGTGGGCGGCCTGCAACTGCACCCTGGCCTGCCCAACGTCGTGCCCAGTCGCGCCACGTTCACCGTGGACCTGCGCAATCCGGACGACGCGGCCATGGACCGGGCCGAGGCGGCCCTCGCTTCCTTCCTCCTTGGCCTCGAGGCCGAGCACGACGGCCGCCTCACGGCGACCGTCGAGCGCCTCGCCCTCACCCGGGCGGTCGACTTCGACGATGGCCTCCAGGCCGCCATCGCCACGGCTGCCGACGAGCTCGGCTACCGGCAGATCTCCCTGCGCTCGGGGGCGGGCCACGATGCCCAGGAGCTGGCCCACATCGGCCGGGCGGCGATGATCTTCGTCCCCGGCGAGCACGAGGGCATCAGCCACAACCCCCGCGAGTACTCCACCCCAGAGGCCTGCCGCCGCGGCATCGACGTCCTCGCCACCGTGGCCGCCCGGCTCGCGGGATGAGTGAAGGAGCGCCAGGCCTTAGGGCGGTGCCCGGGTGGGTCCGTGACTTGAGCCGGTTGAGGTGCAAGCGGCTCATGGATCCAGTACCCGTGTCACGCCGAACTGCTAGTGATGATGCGTGAGCGACTCAGCACCGAACTGGTATCCCGATCCTGGCGGCGCACCCCATCTTCGCTGGTGGGACGGGACACGGTGGACCGAGTACACGCAGCCGAATCCAGCGGCAGCGTCCCCGTCGCCGATGGTGACCGCGCCACCGCCGAGCGGATTGGGCGCCAAGCGCCAACTCGCAGATGAGAACGCTCGGCTTCGCGCGGCCCTGGATTCGATGGGCGTCGGTGAACAAGAACGCCTGAGGGCGGAGATCGACCGACTACGTGCCGAGGTGGGTGCGCTCACGGCAGAGCGTGATGCGCTCGGCGCCGAGGTGGTGGAGACCCGCGACATCGCGATGCTCCAAGAAGTCGGGATCTACGAGTACAGCCATCCCTTGGACAACGCAGCTGCGTACAAGGATGCGCTGAGACGGCTGAAGGAGCAGTACAAGGGCCTTGCGAAGGCGGACCGAGCGGTCGTGGGTGCGGTGGCTTGGCAGGTCAACGGCTCGGCCAAGGAGGGCTCCAAGATGGTCGGCGACTTCAAGAAGCTGATGCTTCGGGCCTACAACAACGAGGTGGATGCTGCAGTTCGATCCCTCCGTCCACACACGCTGAGTGCAGCAGTGCAGAGGATCGACAAGGCCGCAACCTCGATTGTTCGACTGGGTCGATCAATGAGCATCGCGATCGCTGGGGACTATCACCAGCTACGGCTAGAGGAGCTGCGGCTGACGGCTGACTATCTGGCGAAGCGTGAGGAGGAGAAGGAGCGAGAGAGAGCCGATCGCGAACGACGCCGGGAGGAGGAGAAGGCTCAGCGTGAGCTCGAGCGGGAGCGCGCACGACTCGAGAAGGAGCAGTCGCATTATGCGAGTGCTCTGAACCGCCTTCGCGAACAAGGGGCGCCAGAATCTGAGATCGCCCTCGCCGAGGCCGGTCTGGCGGACGTGACCGCGGCGATCGAGGGTGTGGAACGGCGGGCTGCGAACATTCGAGCCGGCTACGTCTACGTCATCTCGAACGTCGGTGCTTTCGGCGAGGAGGTTGTGAAGATCGGAATGACGCGCCGTCTCGAGCCGATGGATCGCATCCGCGAGCTCGGCGACGCCTCGGTGCCCTTCCGCTTCGACGTCCACGCTCTCGTGTTCTCCGAGGACGCCGTGTCCCTGGAAACGGCGCTGCATCAGCGGCTGGCCGATCGCCGCGTCAATCTCGTCAACCTGCGACGCGAGTTCTTCTACGCCACCCCGGTAGAGGTCGAGGCACTGCTCCAGGAGCTCGAGGGAAGCGTTCTCGAGTTCACTGAGCTCGCAGAGGCCATTGAGTGGCGGCAGAGCGAGACGACACGCCGGGACGGCGTTCACGCAGGGGTGGAGGCCTCCGTGCGCTGACGTGAACGCCAGCGCACGGTTTCAGGGTCGAGGCGGTCCGTAGCCGGCGTCGCGGAGAACATCGGCGAGCACGGGGCCGACCGTGGCCGCCAGGACCGGGTTGGCGAAGCCCACCCACGCCACGGGGGTCGTGGTGTCGAGGGGGACGTCGAGGGGCGCGCCCCAGGGGTCGGTGACGACGCCACCACCCTCTTCCAGGAGCATCGCTGTGCAGAGGTCGTACGGGTGGCAGGCGATGGCGGCGGGGTCGACCAGCGGGCGCAGCTCGGCGGTGAACCGGTCCCGCCCGCCTAGCAGCTCGTAGAGCTGTCCCCCGGAGCAGATGTACTCGTCGTCGAAGACCTCGGTGGCGCCGAGGTGGTCGAACAGCGCCGCCTCGATGGCCACGAGGTCGGCCTTGCCCGGGGGAAAGAACTTCGCCACCTGGGCGAAGCCGTGCTCGAGGTCGGTGGCCGTCGAGGGGCGCAGGGCCAACGGGGCGCGGGCGCCGGTGCGCAGGTCGATGCGCTCGGACACGAGGCCCTCGCCCCGCACGGCGCTGACCTGGTCGGTGAGCCCCTGCTTCGTGGTGGGGAGCTCGGTCATGGCCGCAGCGGCGATGTCGCGGAGCGTTCCGCCGTGGGGTGCGGCGGCGGCCAGCGCCCACGCCGGCCGCTTGTCGTACATCAGGCCGCGGGTGCCGTCCACGGTGTCGACGATGACCGTCCACCGGGGCTCGCCGAGGACGATCGGCTCCTCCAAGCCCTCGGACACGAGTTCGACGTCGGTCCAGTTCGCGTCGAACCAGTCGACCAGCGCGTCGTCGGTGATCTTGTCGATGGCGTAGATGACGTCCGCCTCGGTCTTCCCCTCGATCACCGACATGTCGATGCCTCGCGAGGCGATCACGGTGTCTCGGAGCACGTCACCGAGCATGCAGAGGCGCCGGCGCGCCTCCTCGGGGTCGACACGCTCGGCCACTCGTCCACCGTAGGTGATCGCTACCTTGACCTGATGTCGTCCGAGGCAGATGTCATCGCATCGACGTCCAGTCCCGCGACCGTCTCCACCCTGGTGCGCGACCTCGAGGCGCTCGGGGTCGAACGGGGCGGCGTGGCCATCGTCCACTCGTCGCTGTCGGCGCTCGGGTGGGTGGCCGGCGGGCCGCAGTCGGTGGTGCAGGCGCTCTTCGAGGTGCTCGGCCCGGACGGCACCGTCGTCATGCCCACGCAGTCCGGCCAGCTCAGCGATCCCGCGGCCTGGTCCCGGCCGCCGGTGCCGGAACCGTGGATCGACCTCCTCCACGACGGCCTGCCGGTGTACGACCCGTACCTGACCCCCACCCGGGGCATGGGCCAGGTCGTGGAGTGCTTCCGACAGCACCGGGCAACGACTCGCAGCGCCCACCCCACCCTGTCGTTCGCCGCCTGCGGACCGCAGGCCGAGGCGATCGTCGGCAGCCACCCGTTGGTTCCCGGCCTGGGTGAGACCTCGCCCCTCGGCCGCCTCTACGACCTCGATGCGCAGGTCCTGCTGCTGGGGGTCGGGCACGAGCACGACACCTCCCTCCACCTCGCCGAGCACCGAGCGTCGTGGCCGGGCAAGACGACGATCCGGGAGGGTGCACCCGTGCAGCGCGACGGGCGGCGGGAGTGGGTGGTCTACGACGACCTCGAACTGGACGAGAGCGACTTCGAGCGGATCGGCGATGCCTTCGCCGCCACCGGTGGTGAGCGCAGGGGGCCGGTGGGTGCGGGCACCGGTCGGGTGTGCCGCGTCCAGGCCCTGGTCGACTTCGCCGTCGAGTGGATGAACGGGCACCGGCCCCACCTGCCCGGCTGATCGCCGCGCGATGATCGGCCGGTGACCCTGCCTCGCTTCGAGTTCCGAGCCGAGCTCTGGCTGCACACGGGCGAGGCGGCGTGGTACTTCGTGACGCTCCCCACCGACGTGGCCGACGACATCGACGAGATCGACGAGCGAGCCGCCACCGGGGCCCGTGGCTTCGGGTCGGTGCCCGTCCGGGTCACCGTCGGCGCCACGACCTGGGACACGTCGATCTTCCCGGACACCAAGGCGGGCTCGTTCGTCCTGCCCGTCAAGAAGGCCGTCCGATCGAAGGAGGGCCTCGACGAGGGGGCGATCGTCGACCTCTGCCTCGAGCTCCGCTCCCCGGGCCACGAGATCTGACCTCGCGTCCGATGACGGACGCGCCGACCGGATCGCCTAGAATTGGAACACGTTACAAAAGTGACGTTGGTCCCTAGTGAGCCGGGGCCGACCATGCCAGCGTCAGTCGCTGACCTGCGACCTTCGCACCTTGGGCGCCACCCGGCCCCCCGACCGGAGAGATCGAACCGATGACGCAGTCCTCCCCCGGCCCGTCCCCTTCGATCGAAGAGGTCCGTGAGCGCTACCGGATCGAGCGGGCGAAGCGCATCCGGCCTGACGGCGTCGCCCAGTTCAAGGAGCTCGCGGGGGATCTCGCCGAGTTCGACCGGGACCCGTTCGCCGAGCCCGGTTTCACTCGCGAGCCCGTCGACGAGGAGCACGAGGTGCTCGTCGTGGGCGGCGGCTTCGCCGGCATGCTCACGACCATCAACCTGAAGGCGCACGGTGTCGAGGACATCCGCATCATCGACAAGGCCGGTGACTTCGGCGGCACCTGGTACTGGAACCGCTACCCCGGCTGCATGTGCGACGTCGAGAGCTACACGTATCTCCCGCTGCTGGAGGAGACGGGCTACATGCCCACCGAGAAGTACGCGAGCGCCTCGGAGATCTTCGCCTACTGCCAGCTGATGGGCCGCCATTTCGACCTGTACCCGCACGCCCTGTTCCGCACCGAGGTCGAGGAGGCCCGCTGGGACGACGAGGACGGGCGCTGGCACGTCACCACCAACCACGGCGACACCTTCCGGGCGCGCTTCTTCGTGACCGCCGGTGGCATCCTCGCGAAGGCCAAGCTGCCCGGCATCCCCGGCATCGAGGGTTTCGAGGGCGACGCCTTCCACACGAGTCGCTGGAACTACGCCGTCACCGGGGGCGGCCCCACCGAGCGCATGGACAAGCTCGCGGACAAGCGTGTGGGCATCATCGGCACCGGCGCCACCGCCGTGCAGGTGGTCCCCCAGCTCGCCGAGGTGGCCAAGGAGGTGTACGTCTTCCAGCGCACGCCGTCGGCCGTGGGTGAGCGCAACAACGGCCCCACCGACGTCGAGTGGTACAAGAGCCAGCCGCCGGGCTGGCAGCAGGAGCGCATCCGCAACTTCACCCAGGCGGTCACCGGCGCCAAGCCCGAGAAGAACCTGGTCGGTGACGGATGGACCCGGTACATGTGGGAAGACACCCACGTGAAGGCCTCGTCGCCCGAGGAGGCCGAGGCCCTCGAGCGCTCCGACTTCGAGTCGATGGAGGAGCTCCGCCACCGGGTCGACACCATCGTCGAAGACCCCGAGACGGCCGAGAAGCTGAAGCCCTGGTACGGCAAGCACTGCAAGCGGATGTGCTTCCACGACGACTACCTGCCGGCGTTCAACAAGCCCAACGTCCACCTGGTCGACACCGACGGCAAGGGCGTCGAGCAGATCACCGCCGGCGCCGTGGTGGCCAACGGCGAGGAGTACCCCGTCGACATCCTCGTGTTCGCCTCCGGCTACGAGGTCACCACCGAGCTGGCCAGCCGGCTGGGGTTCGATCCGGTCGGCCGCGACGGGCAGCGTCTGTCCGAGCGCTGGTCCGACGGCCCGCACACCCTGCACGGCATCTTGTCCTCCGGGTTCCCGAACATGTGCATGATCGGGATCGTCCAGGCCGGCTTCGGGACCAACTTCTTGCACTTCCTGGCCGAGTCGGCAAAGCACGTGGCGTGGATCATCGCCACGTGCGAGGAGGACGGTGTCGCGACCATCGAGTCGGTCCCCTCGGCCGAGGAGGACTGGCTGGCGGTGCTGCTCGAGCAGGCCCTGCTCATCGCCGGCTACTCGGCCAGCTGCACGCCCGGCTACTACAACAGCGAGCTCAGCCGGGACGAGAAGACCGCCCGCAACCTCGTGTACACCGGGAGCATCCTCGACTACGCCGGCTTCCTCGAGCAGTGGCGCGACGCCGGCGACTTCCCGGGCACCGAGATCGTCAAGGACTGATCGAACCGCTTGGTCGGCGCCGGCGGTTCACTCGGGCTGAGCGGCGGGCGGATCCTGGTGGCGGAGCCGCCAGCGGCTCCACGGCCACGCCCCGTCGATCTCGACCTCGAGCGAGAAGCTCAGCACGATCCGGATGACGACGATCATGCCCAGCACGAGGACGCTCTCGACGGTCGGGTCCACGACGATGGTCCGCACGATGTCGCCCACGATGAGCACCTCGAGACCGAGCAGGATGGCCCGACCGAGCCGTTCACGGAGCTGCTCGTAGGCACCCTCCCGCCGGGCTGGCGCGGTCATGGCGACGGCGTAGGCGATCAGTGCGGCCAGGCCGCCCAGCACCATGATGGCGGCGCCGAACCCCTCGACCACCTTGACGACGTCGGAGATGAACTCGTCGTAGGTGAGGCTCGCCGGCACGGAACGATCATCGCACTCCCGGCGGCGAGGGGTGCTCCCCTCGCTGGTCGGCGGCGCGGTCGGCCTCGATGCGCTCGGCGATGCGGGCGATGCGGCGGAGCCGGCCGTCCCACGCCGAACCGACCGCCGCGAGCTGTGCGGCGGCCCGGGCGAGCTGCTCGTCGTCGACCCGGTAGCGGCGTTCGCGTCCTTCCGCCACGCCGTGCACCAGGCCGGCGCGGTCGAGCACGGCCAGGTGCTTGGCCACCGCCTGGCGGGTGACGGGGACGTACTCGCTCAACGTCGTCGCGGTGCCGTCGCCATCGGTGAGGAGCAGGTCGAGCAGCCGGCGCCGGGTGGGGTCACCCACCGCGGACCACAGCTGGTCGTCGACCGGGTCGGCCGATCGGGCGGCGGTGCTCATGCTGCGACGACGACGGTCGGGGCGTAGTCCACGAGCCGGGGCAGGAAGTGTCCCCAACCGGCCACGTGGTCGTTGTAGGTCTCCTCGAGGACCGCGACCTCCCACCCCATCTCGCGGAAGCCGGACTCGGTCATGCGCAGGAGGGTCCCGCCATCGCTCGGCGCCAGCTCGAAGGTCACGAGCAGCGAGTTGCCCTCCGCGGCGTCCTCTCCCTCGGGGTGCGTCCAGCGGAAGGAGAACAGGCGGTCCGCAACGGCGTCGACCACCGTGACCTGCGGGATCTGGGCCTCCCCCGATGCGGGGTCACCGAACACGAGGTGGCCCTTGGCGCCCGGGACGGGCTCCAGCACCGCGTCGTCGGGCCACCACTCACGCAGGTGGGCGGGGCTGGTGATGACCTCGAACACCGTCGCCGGCGAGGCGTTGATCTGGACTTCACGTTCGATCGATCCGAACTCCACGGGGCTTCCTCCATGTGCAACTATCGGTTGCGCATCAGTATGCACCCGGTTCCAGAGAAACGCAACCAGGGGTTGCATGTTTTCTCGGGATGGTCGCGCCGGCGCGGCGCGAACGCAGGTGGGTGCTCGCTCGCCCAGGGGCGTCGCGGGTCGTACGCTGCGGCGCATGGAGACGAACCCGAAGGTGGATGCGTTCATCGGGCGGCAGGACCAGTGGAAGGACGAGATGGAGGCCCTGCGGCCGGTGCTCCTGGAGTGCGGGCTGACCGAGGAGATCAAGTGGGGCAAGCCCTGCTTCAGCCACGACGGGCGCAACATCGCCATCTTCCAGCCCATGAAGGGCTTCCTGTCCCTCATGTTCTTCAAGGGCGCCCTGATGGACGACCCCGCCGGCCTGCTGCGCTCACAGGGCCCGAACAGCCGCTCCGCGCTCCGCCTCGAGCTCACCTCGGTCGCCCAGGTGAACGAGCAGGCGGACATCGTCAGGGACTACGTCGCCGACGCCATCGACGTCGAGGACAAGGGCCTCCAGGTCGAGCCCGCCCCCGGGCTCGAGCTGTGCGAGGAGCTCCAGAACCGCCTCGAGGCCGACCCCGACCTCCGTACGGCCTTCGAGGGCCTGACCCCCGGCCGCCAACGGGAGTACAACCTCCACTTCAGCGACGCCAAGAAGGCCGAGACCCGCGAAGCCCGGATCGACAAGTACGCCGACAAGATCCTCGCCGGAAAAGGCTTCCGCGACTGACCGCTGCGGCGGCTGGCGCTCACGCTGTGGTGGATTCACCATCAGACGGTCGGGGGCACACCTGGCGCTTCGCGTCCTGGAACCTGGATTGGTGGGCCCGTCTGCAGGAGAAGAGGTCGAAGGCGTCTCTGCTTGCTGGCGTCGACGCGGATGTGACGGTGCTGCAAGAGGTGAAGGGTGGCGTCGCCAAGGCGGTGCGGGCGGCCCACCCCGGGACGTGCGTGTTCTCACAGGAGGTGTTCGAGGAGGCGACCTGGGGGTGGATGGGCTGCGGCGTGCTGCTCCGCCGGGGCGCCGAGATCCTCGATTGCGGCGTGGTCGGGGGACTGCCGAAGCCGCAGCGGAGCCTCTGGGCTCGCGTGCGTCGTCCCGACGGCCAGGAGGTGACGGCCGTCTCGTGGCACACACCGAACGCCGCAGGCGACGGTGTCGCCGTGAAGATGGCGGCGTACTCGTCCATGTCGGAGTGGCTCGCCAGTGCACCACGCCCCTTGGTACTTGGCGCCGACCTCAACACCTGGCGCGACCCGATCGACCTCATCGATCCCGACCCGAGCGACGACTTCTTCGAGGAGCACGCCTTCATCGGCCCCACTCCCTCACACGGCCTGGTCGACGCATACCGAACGGTGCTGGAAGCGGGCGGTGAGCTCGATCGCCGGCGCGCGGAGAAGCACGAGGGACCGCTCGCCGTCTCCCACACGCTCAGCTCGGGCGCCAGCCATCGGATGGACCGGATCTTCTCGAGCCCGGACCTACGACCGAGCGCCGGCGGGTACGAGTACGCGGGCGCGATCGAAGCTGGCAGCGATCACGCCTTGCATTGGATCGACTTCAGCTGAGAGGCCGCCGGTTCCTGTCCTCAGGGGCGTTCGAAGCGGAAGTGGGTGACGGCGTCGGTGGCGGTGTGCTCGATGCAGACGTAGCCGGCGGGCGGTGAGGACTCGGGGAAGACGCGCTCGCCGACGCCGATGAGCATCGGCACCTGGACGAGGTGCATCTCGTCGACCAGGCCGGCGCTGAGGTACTGGCGCACCACGTTGGCGCCGCCCATGAGGCGGACGTCCTTGCCCTCGGCGGCGGCGAAGGCCCGTTCGAGGGTGTCCTCGATACCCCCGGTGGCGAAGTGGAAGGTGGTGCCGCCCTCCATGGGGAGGTCGTCCCTCTCGTGATGGGTGAGCACGAAGGTCGGCGCGTGGTACGGCGGGTTCGGCCCCCACCAACCCACCCAGCCGTCGTCCGGCCACGGCCCACGCGACGTGGTGAACATGTTGCGGCCCAGGATGACCGCGCCGATGCCGTCGAAGCTGTGGCGGACGAAGGCGTCGTCGTCGTTCTCCTCGCCCCCGTCCAGGCCGAGCATCTCGTTGCCGGCCCGGGTGGCGAACATCCAGTCGGTGAAGCCCTCGACGTTGTCGCCGAACGGCGATTCCATGCGCTGGTTCTCGCCGGCGGCGTAGCCGTCGATCGACATCATCAGGCAGCGGACGACGAGCTTCTGGTCGTTGGTGGGCATCGGATGGCTCCTTGGCGGGGACGACGGGAGGGAGACGGAGGCGAGCGGGCGATCTCAGCGGCCGCTCAGGCGGAGGTGCCGTCCTCGGTCAGCTCGGCGGCGAGGCCGGCGGCGGCGTAGTGACGCTGGTGCTCTGCGAACATGTCCCAGTCCCAGGGGACGGGCGTGCCGGCGAGGGCGGGGGCCAGCCGTGAGAGCGACATGTGGAGGCCGACCGCGTACCCGTTCTCGACGGCGGCGGCGGGATCGGTCACGAAGTGGCTGAGGCGCAACATGGTGCCGTCGCCGTCGGGCTCGAGCTCCCACAGCATCCGGGAGCCTTCGTCCACATGGGTATGCTCGAGCAGCACCGGCGGCTCGACCCGCAGCACCTCGAGGGTCATGACCATGGGCTCGTCGCCGGCGGCGGCCATGACGATCTGCCCACCAGGGCGCAGATCGAGGCTGATGTCGGCGGGGAACGGCAGCCACCACTCCCCAGCCGCTCTGGTTCGGTGATGGCCGACCACACCTCGTCGACCGGGTGGCGCAGGCGGCGCTCGAAGCGGATCACACCCCCGCTGTCGGTGCGCTCGATGGTGCCGTCGGGATCGGGGGTCATGGCGTGTCCTTGGTCGAGGGTGGGTTGGTTCGGTCGAGGTGCCGCTCGAGGGCGTCGAGGCGGCCCGCCCAGTACCGGCGATAGGGGGCGAGCCACTCGTCGAGCTCGGTCAGCGGCTCGGGGCGGAGGCGGTAGAGGCGGCGCTGGGCATCGGCCCGGACGTCGACCAGGCCGGCGTCCCGGAGCACCCGAAGGTGGCGTGACACCCCGGGCTGGTGCATGCCCGTGAGCTCCACGAGCTCACCCACCGAGCACTCCTGCTCACGGAGGTGATCGAGAATGCGCCGCCGCGTGGGTTCGGCGATCACATCGAACAGCTCCGTGGCGGGCACGGGCATGAGCATATGCCATGCCGTATATATGTCAAGACAGATGTTAAGGCGCTGGTGGGGTTCCCCTCGGGCGTGGGCCGCCCGCCTCCTAGGCTGGCGGCGTGGACGATCTGGACGTGTACGAGGCCGTCAAGGAGCTGTGTCTGACGAACGAGGCGGTGACCATGGCCGACGTGTCGGAGCGCCTGCGCAGCGACGAGTACGAGGCGGTGGCCGCCACCCTGGACATGTTGGTGGTGAAGGGGCTCCTCTCCCCCACCGATGGGGCGAGGCCGAGGCGGTACCGGCCGGCGAAGGGCCATGAGGACATCAACGTCTGATCTGCCGGGGTGACGGAGGCCGCCGGATGACTCGACCGCAGCTGTCCGTCATGCTCGGGGACATCACGGAGCAAGACGTCGACGCGATCGTCAACGCCGCCAACTCCTCGCTGCTGGGTGGCGGTGGCGTGGACGGGGGCGATCCACCGGGCCGCCGGCCCGGAGCTCGTCGAGTACTGCCGGACCCTCGGCGGCTGCCCGACGGGCGAGGCCAAGGTCTCCCCCGGCTTCCGCCTCCCGGTCCGGTGGGTCATCCACACCGTGGGGCCGGTCTGGCGAGGCGGCGAGCAGGGCGAGACCGAGCTGCTGGCCTCGTGTTACGCCACCTCGCTCCAGCGGGCCGCCGAGGTGGGCGCCGCCAGCGTTGCCTTCCCCGCCATCTCCACCGGGGTCTACGGCTACCCCGTGCGGCCCGCGGCCGAGATCGCGGTGTCGACGGTCCGGGGCGTGGACACCGACCTGGAGGAGATCCGCTTCGTGTGCTTCGACGAGGGGACCAGGCAGGCCTACGACGAGCTGCTGCTCTGACGACCCGCTCCCGTGCGCCTCGTCAGGCGGCGGGCTCGGAGGCCGCCGCGGCCTTCGGGCGGCCGTGGGTGTAGGTCTGGGCGTCGGTGCGGAACTCGGCGTGGCCGTAGCCCTTCAGTCGGCGGCGCAGGGTCCAGGTGACGAGGGAGTCGGTGACCGGTCGCAGCGGCGGGACCCGGTTGAGCAGGTGCACCGCCTGCAGGCGGCCGTAGATGAACGGCGCCGCCGCCGCGACCCGCACCTTGTCGCCGGTGGTCATGGAGACGCCCATCGACGCCGCCTGCTCCGTGTCGCCCTCGAGGAACACCTTGATGAAGAACGCGGTGCTGAAGCTGCGCTCGAAGGACTCGCCGATCCGGTTGTGCAGGGAGCGGTCCGGGCGCAGGTAGGCGCCCATCGTGGCTCGCACGAGCTCGCCGCAGGTGGCGTCGTCGTACCCCTTACGCAGGGTGGCAGCCCGGGCGAGGAACACCGCCAGCATCTCCTTCGGTTCGGTCGGCAGCAGCTCTTCCGGTAGTCCGAGCAGGAAGCAGCGATACCGGGCCATCTCGATCTGGGCCTGCTCGTCGGCGTCGAACTCGTCCCGGCCCGCCTTGACCACCGCGGCGGCGATGAGGAAGGACGAGATCAGCCCCGCCGGCATCTGGTCGACCTGCGGGATGGGGATGCCGAAGCGCTCCTGGTCCCAGCGGTCCGACCGCCGCAGCGCGTTGTAGCGGACCATCGAGTGCATCAGGCGCACCATCGCTGCGGCCTCGAACCCCGGGCCGTCGCGGCGCATCCCGCCCGGGAGGACCGTGGTGGCGAAGAAGCTGGCCGTCTCGTTGACCCGCCGGGCGGCCCGCTTGTCCGACAGCGACCCGGTGATGGCCATGGGCAGGGCCGCGTACTCGTTGAGGAAGGTGGCCAGGAAGGCACCACGGATCGCGTAGGGGGCGGCGAGGGCGGCGCCGGCCCGCTCGACCCGGGCGCCTCGCTCGACCAGGTCCAGGTCGATCCAGTCGGGGGTGTCCTCCATGGCCTCGATGAAGGCGACGAGCTCCTCGGGGGCGCCCTCCACGGCCTCGATGCCGTCCCGGCAGGCGCTGCGGACCATCTCGATGAGGCGCTGCATGCCGAGCTCGGGGATCAGCGAGACGTAGGCGTCGCAGACGACGTCGCCGAGCATGGTGGCCGTGGCCATCACCTCGATGAGGCTGGTGTCGGCCATCAGGTCGGCGCGGGAGAGCTTGATGTGGGTCGGGTAGTCCGACTCGTCGTCGGGGCCGAGAGCCAGCCGCTCGGGCACCCGGTCGAAGTCGATGTCGCCATACATCCCGGGCAGCTCGTCGCGCTGGCGACGGACCCGTTCCCTCAGCGTCTCGACCGACACGTCCCCTCCGATCCGCCCGCGGCACCCAGCGGCCGACGGTCGTTCGAGTCTCGCACAGCACTTGACCGGGCGGTCAAGAAACGGCGCCTGCGCCCCCGGTGGGTGGTTCGGTTCGACGTGTCGAACTCCCCAGAGCCGACGCCGGCCCGCCCGGATCTCAGGCGGCGAGCAACTCGAAGACCGGGTGCCGGTCGGCTTCGGCCACGAACGCTTCCACCGGGTCGTCGACGGTCGCGTCGAACTCCGGACGAGCCTTGGGCGCGATGGCCACGTAGCGCTTGAGGACCGGTCCCGCCTCCGTGGGCGCCGCCTCGTGGGCGCGGTACCGCCGACTCGTCCTGCCGTAGCGCATCTCCACGCGGTCGGTCGAGCGCACGTTGCGTACCCACTGGACCTCGCCGTAGGGGGCGACGAGCCAGCGACGGTCGCCGTCGTCGACCGGGACCACGGGGACCGTCGCTTCCCGGCCCGTCCTGTGACCTGTCGTGGTCAGGAGATGGATCGGGCCCACCCCCAAGCGGGCGAGCAGAGCGACGAACGCGTTCCCGGCCCGCCAGGCGAGGCTGTGGAAGTCGTGGCGCTTCTCGGACATGGTCGATCACTCCTTCTCGTTGCTCACCTCGCGACCTACCCCGCCCGCTGCCCCTCCGTTCGCCTTGTAGGTTCCTGGCCCGTGTCCCGTCCTCGTCGCCCGCGTTGCGCCTCTCCACTAGACGGGTCGAGGCGGTCGAGTGCAAAAGGGCGGGGAACGTGACCGTCGCCACTCGGACGAGCGACGCCGGCGGGCTCTTCCACCGTCCCGCCCGCTGGGGCGACATGGCCGACTGGCACGAGCAGGTGGCCGACCTCCGCCGCACGGAGCCGATCCTGGTGGTCGAGGACGACGAGTTCAGCCCCTTCTGGGTGCTGACCCGCCACGAGGACGTGTTCGCGGTGTCCCGCGACGACGACCACTGGAAGAGCACGGCCCGGGTGGTCCTCTCCCCCGACGCTGCCCAGGAGGAGATGCTCGCCAGCCCGTTCGTCCCCCGCTCGCTCGTGCAGCTGGACGACCACGAGCACACGGCGCACCGCAAGGTGACCAACGACTGGTTCAAGCCCGCCGCGGTGGGCGCCCGTCAGTCCCGTATCGACGCCATCGCCGACCACTTCATCGACCGGATGCGCGCCCTCGACGGCGAGTGCGACTTCGCCGTCGACATCGCCCAGCCGTACACGCTGCGCATCATCATGGACATCTACGGCGTCCCCGAGTCGGACGAGCCGATGATGATGGACCTCACCCAGGGGATCTTCGGCGCCAACGACCCCGAGTTCCTCGGCGACGACACCGATCCCGCCATGCGGGTCGCCCGATCGGTGATGACGTTCATCCAGTACTTCAACGAGGTCACGGAGGACCGCCGGGCCTGCCCCGCCGACGACCTCGCCTCGGTCATCGCCAATGGCCAGGTCGACGGCTGCCCCATGGGTGACGCCGAGCGGCTCTGGTACTACATCCTCGTGGCCACCGCCGGCCATGACACGACGTCGTTCGCGCTCTCCGGCGGGCTCGAGGCGATCCTCGCCCACCCGGGGCAGTGGGAGGCGCTCCAGGACGCTGACGACGACGCCGTGGCCCGAGCGGCCGACGAGATGATCCGCTGGACCACCCCCGTGCGCCACTTCATGCGGTACGCCACGGAGCCGACGACCATCCGCGGCGTCGACATCCCCGACGGCGGCGGCGTGCTCCTCTCGTACCCGTCGGCCAACCGTGACGAGGACGTCTTCGCCGACTCGATGACCTTCGACGTCACCCGCACCGATGCCGACCGCCTGCTCTCCTTCGGCGTCGGCGCCCACTTCTGCCTCGGCGCCCAGTTCGCCCGCCGCGAGCTGCGCTCGTTCCTCCGCCGCCTGGTCGACCAGCTCGCCGAGCTCGAGCCCGCCGGCGACGCCGAATGGGCCCAGAGCCACTTCGTCAGCGGCGTGAAGCACCTCCCCATCCGCTACCGCTGGCGGTAGGCCGGCGGCGGCCGACGCGTCCTTCCTCCTCCCGAGACAAAGGACGGATCGTCAGCTACAGTCCACCGCAATTGCACCCAGAAGGTGCTCCGTGGGTCAGAGCTATGAGGCGCTGACTCGGTACTTCGGGCGGATATGAGCCGCTGGGTGCCTTGGCTCGAGGAGCCCGGTCGACATGGCCGATTGCACGAAACGTCCGTACCCGTCCGAGTGGGATGCCCTCGCAGCTCTCCGGGCGATCCGACGGAAGTCCGACAGATCGGCCGGACGGCGGGAGCGAGGGGCCTACTTCTGCCCCCAGTGCAGGGTATGGCACCTCACGTCGAGGTCGAAGACCCAGCGCCCACCCTGGAAGAGACGGCGGGAGCAGGTCGCCCCGAACTCCGCCGGGTCGAATGTGCCACGGACATCACCGGTGACGGCAGCCCCGAAACCTCCGTGACTGATCTTCGGGTGCGGGCGTCAGCCGGTGAACGCCGGTGCGATCGCAGTTGCGTCAGCAGGCTGTGCCTGCGGGGGCAACTCGGTCGGCGGCGCCGTTGTGGGCGGCGTCGCGCCGGGGTCGGCGATGACGCTGAACCTGGTCACCAGTTCTTCCTTGTCGTTGCACTCCACCGCCGCGATGTACCCGCCGCCGGGGGTCGCGTCTGCGGGGATCTGCAGGGTCCCGGAGAAGTCGCCCAGGCCGTCGGAGGGAGCCGTCCCTGATGCAATGGTGTTGTCGTCGGGGTCGGTGATGCTGATCGGGAACGACGAGGCCGTCGAGGGGCATCCACCGGCGAGCGTGACCGTCGCCCCGGCGGGCGCCGGATTCGGGGTGACGGTGAAGGCCTGCCCTTCGCCCGATCCAGTGACGGTGGAGGCGACAAGGAAGGTGGACAACAGGAGGGCGGAGACAGCAGGCACAGCGATCCTTCGTGGTCGGAGGGTGCGGCGGCGGCGAATCTACACGGCGACGTGCCTGCGCCCGAGGACGGCAGGGTGTTCCGGTGTGGGTGCTCGCGGACGCAGCCCGCTGAGGGCCCGCGCTCGCTGGAGTTCCTGCGGGTGACCGACGTCAGGGACGGTCGGGCGGCCCGCTGAGCCGTTCAGGCGGCGGCGTTCCCGCCGGGTGGTACCGCAGAGACGGTGTCCCTGGCGGGTTGTACCGACCGGGCGTCGCATCGGGGTTCTGCAGGCACACCTCCGCTTCGAACCAGTCCGGATCCCGGAAGAACACGCTGAGCACGTGGGCCGAAGTCCGTGACGAAGCCGTCCGTGGCGTCGCGGGCGAGCAGGCGGTCACGGATCTCGTCGAAGGCCTCGAGCGAGGCCGCCTCGAACGCCAAGTGGTCCAGCCGGCCCCGACCGAACATCGGCACCTGGCGCTCCTGCTCGGGGTTGCCCCGCAGCTCGAACACGTTGAGCTCGGAGGTCGGCGTGACCCAGACGAGCGTGGCCCGGAAGCCGTCGCCGTCCTCCAGCACCTCGTGCGTGGCGCCGAACACGTTGGCGTAGAACTCGAGGAACCGCTCGGTGTCACCGGTCAGCACTGCGACGTGGTTGAAGGCACTCAGAAGCATGCCGAGAGGCTCCGCCGCCCGACCCGAACGTGGGGCAAAAAGGCCGCTGACCAGCGCATTCGCGCTGGTCAGGTGGTGTCGGAGGGGGGACTTGAACCCCCACGCCCTTGCGGGCACCAGCCCCTCAAGCTGGCGCGTCTACCAAATTCCGCCACTCCGACGTGGCCCACCCGGGGTGCGGGCGGACGGACACTCTACCCCACCCACCGGCTTCCCCGACCAACCCACCGCCCCGTAGCCTCGGCGTCGTGGCCCACGGACGAGGGCGTCGGCTGTCCCTCGTCGCGCTGGCGGCCCTGCTGGTGGGGTCGGGGCTCCTGGTGGGGTGCGGTGGTGGTGACGATGCCGCCTCGGGCGGGGGGCCGAACACCACGGACGCCACCGGCACCACGTTGGTGCAGCGGGCGGTGAGCGCGGTGACGCCGACCACGGCGTCCACGGTCCCCGCTCCCCCGCCGGCGCCGGGCACCTTCGTGACCGCGCCGGGAACGAGCTGGCCGGCGGGCACGGGCGCGCCCCGCACCTATACGGTCGAGGTGGAGACCGCGACCGGCGTGGACCCGACGGCATTCGCCACCTTCGTCGACGGCACCCTGAGCGACCCCCGGAGCTGGATCGCCGACGGCAGCCTCAGCGTGCAGCGGGTCGAGGCCGGGGGATCGGCCCGCATCGTGCTGGCCACGCCGGGGACCACCGATGCGATGTGCGCCCCGCTGCGCACCAATGGGATCTACTCCTGCGGGCAGGGCAACACGGCGGTGATCAACCTCGACCGCTGGAACGAGGGCATCGACGTGTGGACGGGGCCCCTCGAGGACTACCGCCACTACGTCGTCAACCACGAGTTCGGCCACGTCCTGGCCCACGGCCACGACATGTGCGGCGGCGCCGGCCAGCTGGCGCCGGTCATGCAGCAGCAGACGAAGGGCCTCGACGGCTGCCTGCCGAACGGCTGGCCCTACCCCTGAGCGTTCCGCGGAACGCTTCCCGGTCCGAGACGACGGCCTGCCACCTGCTCGGGCGGTTCGATTCCTTGGACCGATGACCGCGCAGAGCGCGGTGAACGGTCCAAAGAACGTGCCGGGCCGTCAGCCGAGCGGGTCGAGTGCGCGGTTCTTCGTGCAGGTTTCGTCGCATGGCGACGAAGAGTGCACAACGAATCCCGAAGGATGCCGGTGGCGAACGGCCCGAGGAGAGGGCGCCGGCGGGGCGCCGACGCTCAGTCGAGCAAAAGGACGAGGGCGATGGTCGTGAAGCCGAAGACCACCGCGGCGACCACGGTGATGCGGTCGAGGTTCTTCTCGACGACCGTCGAGCCCGCCGCCGTGGCGCCGAGGCCACCACCGAACATGTCGGAGAGGCCGCCGCCCTTGCCGCTGTGCAGCAGCACGAGCAGGATCAGCAGCAGGCTGGCGATGACCTGGATCCCGATGACGATGGCGGTGAGCACGAGGATGGATCCTATCGGTCAGGCCCCGTCACGGCACGACACCGGGCGCGGGACGAGGTCGAGGACGATGGCTAAGACCAGCGGACCTCAGCCCAGTCGGTAGCGGACGATGCGGCTGAAGTCGTCGGGGTCCAGGCTGGCGCCGCCGACGAGGGCACCGTCGATGTCGGGCTGGCCCATCAGCTCGGCGGCGTTGTTGGGCTTCACCGATCCGCCGTACTGGATGCGCACGGTGGCGGCAGCCTCCGCGCCGGCCACCGATGAGACCACGCCGCGGATGAACCCACAGACAGCCTGGGCGTCCTCGGCGCTGGCCGTGCGGCCGGTGCCGATGGCCCAGATGGGCTCGTAGGCGACGACCATGCCGCCGACCTGCTCCTTGGTGATCTTGGCGAGGCCGGCCCGCACCTGGCCCTCGACCTTCGACTCGGTGGTGCCCGCCTCGCGCTCCTCGAGGGTCTCGCCGCAGCACAGGATGGGCGTCATCTGCTGCGCCAGCACGGCCCGGGCCTTGCGGTTGACGTCCTCGTCGGTCTCGCCGAAGAGCTCACGGCGCTCGGAGTGGCCCACGATCACGTACTTCACGTTCAGCTTGGCCAGCATCGACGGCGAGACCTCGCCGGTGAAGGCGCCCTTGTCCTCCCAGTGGCAGTTCTGGGCGCCGAGGGCCATGTCCATCTTGTCCGACTCGATGACCGTCTGGACCGAGCGGATGTCGGTGAAGGGCGGGTGCACCGACACGTCGACGGCGAGGTAGTCCTCGGCGTCGAGCGCGTACGACAGCTTCTGAACCGTCTGGATGGCCTCGAAGTGGTTGTGGTGCATCTTCCAGTTGCCGCTGATCAGCGGCTTGCGCGCCTCAGGCATTGGGGGCCTCCCGGAGGGCCTTCAGGCCGGGCAGGTCCCCCTGCTCCAGCAGTTCGAGCGACGCACCGCCACCCGTCGAAAGGTAGTCGACCTGATCGGCCAACCCGAACTTGGCCAGCGCCGAGGCGCTGTCGCCGCCGCCGACCACGGTGAACCCGCGGGCGTCCGCCACGGCTTCGGCCACCGCCCGGGTGCCGGCCGCGAAGCGCTCGTCCTCGAACACACCCATGGGGCCGTTCCAGAGCACGGTGCCGGCCTCGCCGATGATGTCGAGGAACTCGGCGGCGGTCCCGGGACCGATGTCGAGGCCCATCCAGCCGTCGGGCAGATTGGTGCCGAACTGGCGCACCTCGCCGCCCGCCGACGGGTCGCCGATCTTGCCCCCCGGGCCGAGGCCCGTGATGTCGCTGGGCAGGTGGACGGCGTCGCTCTCGGACAGCAACCGCGCACAGGTGTCGATCTGGTCGGGCTCGACCAGCGAGGAGCCGATGCTCTTGCCCTGCGCCGCCAGGAACGTGAAGCACATGCCGCCGCCGACGATGAGCGTGTCCACCACCTGGAGCAGCGCCTCGATGACACCGAGCTTGTCGCTCACCTTGGCCCCGCCGAGGATGGCCACGAACGGGTGGCGGGGGTCGGTGCGGACGCCGAGCAGCACCTCGGCCTCACGGGCCAGCAGGCGCCCGGCGGCCGACGGCAGGAACTGCGGCGGCCCCACGATGGAGGCGTGCGCCCGGTGCGACGCGCCGAAGGCGTCGTTGACGTAGGCGTCCTGACCTTCGATCAGCTTCTGCACGAAGGCCGGGTCGTTGCCCGTCTCGCCCGGGTCGAAGCGCAGGTTCTCGAGCAGCTCGACCCCCGGCGCCAGCTCGGCGAGCCGCGCCCGGACGGGGTCCATCGAGAACGCCGGGTCGGGCGCCCCCTTGGGTCGTCCGAGGTGGCTGCACGCCGTGACCGTGGCGCCCTGCTCCTGCAACCAGCGCAGGGTGGGCAGGGCCGACCGGATGCGCAGGTCGTCGGTGATCTCGCCGTCCTCCAACGGGACGTTGAAGTCGGCGCGGACGAGGACCCGGCGACCGTCGAGGTCGCCGAGGTCCTCCAGGACCGGCACGCTCATGTCAGGACCGCCTGTCGCCGTGCCGCCCTCAGGCGGCGACGATCTCGACGAGGTCGACGAGGCGGTTCGAGTAACCCCACTCGTTGTCGTACCAGCCGAGGATCTTCACGAGGTTCCCCGACACCATGGTGAGCTTGCTGTCGAAGGTGCAGGAGTAGGGCGTGCCCACGATGTCCGACGACACGATGGGCTCGTCCGAGTACTTCAGCACCTTGGACAGCGGGCCCGAGGAGGCGGCGGCCTCGAAGGCGGCGTTCACCTCGTCCACCGAGGCCTCCTTGTCGAGGATGCCCACGAAGTCGGTGATGGAGCCGTCGGGCACGGGGACCCGCAGGGAGGTGCCGTCGAGGCGACCCTGCATGGCCTCGAGGACGAGACCGGTGGCGCGGGCGGCGCCGGTCGACGACGGGATGATGTTGATGGCGGCGCTGCGGGCCCGGCGCAGGTCGCTGTGGGGGCCGTCCACGAGGGACTGGTCACCGGTGTAGGCGTGCACGGTGGTCATGAGGCCGCGCTCGACGCCGAAGGCGTCGTCGAGCACCTTGATCATGGGCACGAAGCAGTTGGTGGTGCAGGAGGCGTTCGAGATGACCTTGTGCGCCTCGGCGTCGTAGGTGTCGTCGTTCACGCCGACCACGAAGGTGGCGTCGGCGTCCTTGCCGGGGGCGGAGATGATGACGCGGGGAGCGCCGGCCTCGAGGTGGGCGGCGGCCTTGGTCCGGTCGGTGAAGAAGCCGGTGGACTCGACCACGACGTCGACGCCGAGATCGCCCCACGGCAGGGCGGCGGGATCGCGCTCGGCCAGCACCTTCAGGGCCTTGCCGTCGATCTCGATGCCACCGTCGACGGCCTTGACGTCGGCGTCGAGGGTGCCCATCACCGAGTCGTACTTGAGGAGGTGCGCCATCGTGGCGACGTCGCCCAAGTCGTTGACGGCGACGAACTCGATGTCGGCGCCCTGCTCCTTGACGGCACGGAAGAAGTTGCGGCCGATGCGGCCGAAGCCGTTGACGCCGACGCGGATGGTCATTGCGGGTGTGCCTCCGTTGAGAGTTCGGGGATCTGCACCTATCCGACCACGTCGCCGCGGCGCGGTGCCAGTTGCGAAGGTCCCAACCTTCTCCAGGAAGCCCTTTGGGGGCTCACGTGAGCCCGGCGAGGACCTCGGCGAGCAGCGCGGGGTCGTGGGCGAGGCCGCCGGGGCGGGCGATGGGACGCATCACGGCCTCCACGTCGAGCCCGTCGGTGGGCAAGCCGCCCTCGTGGCAGACGACGACGTCCACCTCCAGGCCGTGGGCCCGGAGGGCGTCGACGTGGTCACCCACGCCGTAGCCGGCGGTCTCGGGGATCTCCGGGGCCAGGTTGCAGACGTACACCTTGCGGGCCGACGTCCGGGCCAGCGCCGCCCGCACACCCGGCACCGCTGCGGCAGCCAGCACGCTGGTGTAGAGGGAGCCGGGGCCGATCACGATCTGGTCCGCCCCCTCGATGGCCTCCACGACGCCGGGTGCCACGGGCGGATCAGGCGGCGTCAGCGACACGCGGGTGATGCCGACTGCGTTCGACACCGCCACCTGACCGGCCACCTCGTCGCCGCCGGCCTCGGCCTTCAACACGACGGGCTCGGTGGTGGCGGGCAGGACCCGCCCGACCGCGCCCAGCAGACGGCCGACCTCGTCGAGGGCGGCCTGGAAGTCGCCGCCGGCGTCGGCCAGGCCGGTGATGAGCAGGTTGCCCAGCGCGTGGCCTTCCAGCTCCCCCGCGTCGAAGCGGTGGTCGAAGGCCCGGGCCAGGAGCGAGTCTTCGGCGGCGAGCGCGGCGAGGCACTTGCGCAGGTCGCCGGGCGGCGGCAGGGCGATGCTCTCGCGCAGCCGCCCGCTGGAGCCTCCGTCGTCGGCGACCGCCACGATGGCGGTCAGCTCGCCGGCGTAGCGGCGGGCGGCGCGCAAGGACGCGGCGAGCCCGTGACCGCCGCCGACGGCTGCCACCCGGGGTCCGCAGCCGAGGCCATTGCTCGCTTCCCGTTCTCGGCTCGGTCCTCGCCGGGCCGACCCCTCGTGGGTTCGGGCCTCGCCCACCGGGTCCACGGCCTCGGCCTCGGCCTCGTCCTCCGGCTTCAACGGTCGATGTCTCGATGGCTGACCGCCGGGCGCTCCCCGCGTGAGCGCAGCTGCTCCGCCACCTCCTCGGCGATGGCGACCGAGCGGTGGCGGCCGCCGGTGCACCCGAAGGCGATGGTCAGGTACGACTTGCCTTCGTGCTGGTAGGCCGGCACCAGCAGGCGGAGCAGCTTGCTGAGGTGGTCGAGGAAGGCGACGGCGGCGGGCTGGCCCAGCACGTACTCCTTGACCGGTTCGTCCCGCCCCGAGAGGGGCCGCAACTCGTCCACCCAGTGGGGGTTCGGCAGGAAGCGGCAGTCGAGCACGAGGTCGACGTCGAGGGGCAGGCCGTGCTTGAACCCGAACGACTCGACGGTGATCTGCATGCCGTTGTCGGCCCGGTCGCCGCCGAAGAGGTCGCCGATGCGGGCTTTCAGCTGGTGGATGTTCAGCTCGGTGGTGTCGATGACCACGTCGGCGCCCGCCTTGACGGGGTCGAGCAGCTCGCGCTCGCGCTCGATGGCATCGGCCAATCGGTCACCGTCGGCCAGCGGGTGGCGGCGCCGGGTGCTCTCGTAGCGGCGCACGAGCACCTCGGTGGAGGCGTCGAGGAACAGGACCCGCACCATCGCGTCGGTGGAGCGCAACGCCCGCAGGGACTCGAGCACCTCGCTGTGGTCGGGCCCCGACGCACCCACCACCAGGCCCACCCGCTCGTAGCCCGAGCCGGGCGCCTGGGCCAGCTCGGACACCTTCGGCATGAGTGCAGGTGGCAGGTTGTCGATGACGAACCAGCCGAGGTCCTCGAGGTTGTCGGCCGCCTGGGAGCGGCCGGCTCCGGAGAGCCCGGCGATGATGATGATCTCGCTGATGGGCCCAGCCTACCGAGGGGTCCTCAGCCGGGGTGCGGCTCCGCCCGCAGGAACAGGAGGCGGGGAATGGTCGACGCCTCCTGGTACTCCGGGGCCCGGGCCAGGAAGCCCGGCGGCGGCGCCGGCTCCTCCATGCGGGTCACGACGAGGCCATTGGCGGCCAACGCGTTCACGTAGCGGCTGAGGGGTCGGTGGATGAAGGGGATGAACACCCCGTTCTCGACCTGCTCGATGGTGCGGTCCTCGACGAGATACGGGCCGATGCGCCAGTACTGCTCGGGTGGGTCGAGCACCTGGTCGTCGATCCAGCCGCTGTTCGGCGTCTGGAGCAGCGGATGGTTGAGGAAGAACAGGAAACGACCGCCGGGGGCCAGGACCCGGGCCACCTCCGCGATGGCCTCGTCCACCGCCTCGATGTGCTCGAACACGAGGCAGGCCACCACCGCGTCGATCGAGCCCGACGCCACCGGCAGCCGGTCGGCGCCGGCGCGGGCGTAGGTCGGCCCGCCGCCACGCTGCGCCGCCTCGACCACCTGCGCCAGGGTCGGATCCACGCCCAGCACCCGGGTGGCGCCGCCGGCGAGGGCGAGTCGGGCGACCTGCCCCTCCCCCGTCCCGACGTCGAGCACGGTGTGGGCACCGGCGAGGTGCTCGGCCGCCAACGGCAGGATCTGCTCTTCGTACTCCGGGTCGGCGCCCTCGGTGAAGCCGTCCTGCCACCAGCCGGCGTGGGTCTCCCAGAGGTCGTCCGGGTCCCGCGGATCAGGCCCGCTGCGGCCGCCCTCGGCGCTCATCGCCGACCGGCCCGGTGGAGCTTGTCGAACACGGCGTCGGCCACCTTGTCGGGCAGCCACGGTAGGGCTCGCAGGGTCTCCACATCGGCCTCCTTGACCGCTTTCACCCCGCCGAGCTCCTTCACGAGGCGCTTCTTTCGGGTGGGGCCGAGGCCCGGGATGTCGTCGAGGGCGCTCTTGGTCATGCGCTTGCCGCGCAGCTCGCGGTGGTACGAGATGGCGAAGCGGTGCGCCTCGTCGCGGATCCGCTGCAGCAGGTAGAGCGCCTCGGACTGGCGGGGCAGGCGGATCGGGTCCGACTCCCCCGGCACGTAGACCTCCTCGAAGCGCTTCGCCAGCGAGGCCACCGGGATCTCGTCGGCCAGGCCGAGGTTCTCGAGGACGCGGATGGCCACCGACAGCTGACCCTTGCCACCGTCCACCACCAGGAGCTGGGGCGGATAGGCGAAGCGCCCCGGCCGCTCGTCGGCGGGCTTCTCCCGCTCGGCCAGGTAGGCGGTCAGGCGTCGCGTGAGCACCTCCTCCATGGCCGCGAAGTCGTCGTTCTGGTCGACCTCGCGGATCTTGAAGCGGCGGTACTCGCTCTTCTTGGGGAGCCCGTCCTCCATGACCACCATGGAGCCGACGTAGTCGCTGCCCTGGATGTGGCTCATGTCGTAGCACTCGATGCGCAACGGGGCGATGGGCAGTCCGAGGTGGTCCTGGAGCTCGTTCAGTGCCCTGGCCCGGCTGTTGTGGTCCGAGGCCCGCCGCAGGCGGTGGCGGGTGAGCTCCTCCTTGGCGTTGCGGGTGACGGTCTCCTGGAGCGTCCGCTTGTCGCCTCGCTGGGGCACCCGGATCGTCACCGCCGTGCCGCGGGTCTCGGCCAGCCAGCGCTCGTAGAGGTCCACGTCCTCGGGCTCGGTGGGCACCAGCACCGTCTTGGGCAGGCCGAGGGGCGGCTCGTCGTAGTAGAGGCCCTCGAGGACGTTGCTCACCAGCTCGCCCGGGGTGAGGTCCTCGACCTTGTCGACGATGAAGCCCTTGCGCCCGGACACCCGGCCCCGGCGGACGAAGAAGACCTGCACGGCGGCTTCGAGGTCGTCGTCGGCGATGCCGATCACGTCGAAGTCCTCGTTGCGCTCGGCCACCATCTGCTGCTTCTCGATGGCCTTGCGGACCGACGTCAGCTTGTCCCGCAGGCGCGCCGCCCGCTCGAAGGCCAGTTCGTCGGCGGCCTCGCGCATCTCCACCTCGAGGCGCTTGAGGATGGTGTCGGTGTCGCCGTCGAGGAAGTCGATCAGTTCGTCGACCAGCGTCCGGTAGTGCTCCTGGGTGACCTCGCCGACGCAGGGGCCGCTGCACTTCTCGATGTGGAACAGCAGGCACGGGCGGCCCAGTCGCTCGTGGCGACCGAACTTGTTGTCCGAGCAGGTGCGCAGCGGGAAGGTGCGCAGGAGCAGGTCGAGCGTCTCGCGGATCGCGTAGGCGTGGCCGTAGGGACCGAAGTAGCGCACGCCCTTGCGCTTGGCACCGCGCATGACCATGGGCCGGGGCCACTCGTCGCCCACGGTCACGGCGAGGAACGGGTAGCTCTTGTCGTCGACCAGGCGAATGTTGAACCGGGGCCGGTGCAGCTTGATGAGGCTGTACTCGAGCATCAGCGCTTCGACGTCGTTGTCGACCTGGATCCACTCGACGCTCTCGGCCGACGCCACCATCTGCGCCGTACGGATCGGCAGGTTGCGCACGAAGTAGTTGGAAAGGCGCGACCGCAGCGACTTGGCCTTGCCCACGTAGATGACGCGGCCGTCGCGGTCCTTGAACTGGTAGGAGCCGGGGGCGTCGGGGATGGTCCCCGCCGGCGGTCGCTGCACCATGGTCGGCCCAGCCTACGGGCGGGCCGACCCCGTCGATCCCGCCCGATCGCGGCCCGTCATCGGAGGAGCGATCACTGCAACCGGAGCGGCCGCAGCGTCGGCGACGACCCGCCGGTGACCTCGAGGAAGCCGATGTCGTGCTCGCCCTCGGTGAGGGCCGAGCGCAGGAGCATGGCCGCGACCCGGCCGGGGCCGAACTGGTCGGTGTACATCGGCACGACCGCGGCCACGGTGCCGTCCACGGTCACGGCGACGAGAGTCCCGTCGGGCGCGTCGCCGTTGACCCGCCCCACCACGAGCGCGGGCAGCTCCTCGCCGGCCGCCACCTCGACGCGGCGGCCGGTCTCCACCTGCGCCGGCCCCAGATCGCTGACCGGGCCGAGACCGATCGCCGCGGCCCGCCGGCCCACGAGGTCGGGACGGGGGCCGTACGTGTACCAGCGGTCCAGCCCCCGCCTCCCGGGGAGGAACGTGTCCACTCCGCCGGCAAACACGTCGTCGAGGTCGGCCTGGTCCTCGACGCCGATCGGCTCTTCGAACTGGTAGTTGGCGCCCGACAGCCCGACTGCCCGCAGGAAGGGCTTGTGGTCGCCCCGCCGCGGCTCGCCCGCCAGCGAGCGACCGTCGACCTCCCACGGGATGTCGATGTCGAGCAGGTCGGCGATGGTGGGCACCACGTCGATGTTGAGGGCGTTGCGGTCGTCGACGACGCCCTCGGTCTGACCCGGCGCCTTCACGATCAGCGGGACCCACGCCAGGTCGTGCATCGTGTCCGGATCGACCGGCGCGGGGCCGAGCCCGCGGGCCGGCGCCCCCGCCTCGAAGGTGATGCCGTGGTCCGAGGTGAGCACCACCAAGGACTCGTCGTAGAGGCCGGCCTCCTCCAGGCGGTCGATCAGGTCGCCGACGAGGGCGTCCAGGTAGCCGACCTGGAGCAGGAGGCGCTGGCGGTCGAAGTCGGCGGCCTGCTGCGACGGGCCCCGACGGTTGCCGGACGGGTCGTCGCCCCGCACCTCGGTCACCTCGCGCAGACCCTCGTCGGACGGGTACTGCTCCCCCGTCGGCAGGTGGGCGTACGGCGTGTGGGGCAGGAGCAGGTGCAGGAAGTGGACGGTCGGGCCCTCGTCCGGCTCGATGGTGCTGAGCAGGCCGTTGAGGCCCTGTGGCCGGGGCCCGAAGACGGCGAGGATGTCCGCCTCGCCCTGGTCCTCCTGTGCGTCGCGCACCTGGGCCTCGACGTCGCCCTCCTCCACCGCGCCGGCCTCCGCTGCCGCGGTCTCCGCGTCCTCGAGGTCGGTCGAGCCGCCGAGGGGGTCGGTGGGGCTGACGAGGGTGCGGTACACGGATCGGGCGTTGCGCAGCAGGGTGCCGAGGGGCGAGTCGGACAACGAGGCCGCGCCGCCGTCGTCCGAGGCGGCCGGATCCTCGGGCTCGTTGCAGATGGCCGTGGGACAGAGCGCGGTGATCGGCTCGACCGCCTCGAGGTCGTACACGCCGCCGAGCAGGGTGAAGATGTTCTCGGGGTGCGACCGGGCGTCGGCGCCGAGGTCGTCCTCGGGCATCTGGCCGGTGAGGATCGACGGCACCGCGAACAGGGTCGAGTTCGTGACGGTCGTCGTGTTCGGGTACCACGTGCTGTCGCCGGCGAGGCGGGCCAGGTTCGGATAGAGCTCGGCGTCGATCTCGCCGTCCGTGCCCACGATGGTGGTCAGCGGCCACTCGTCGAACACGATCATCACCACCGGGGGCAGGTCCTCCGGGGCGACCACGTCCAGGTTGGCCGCGTCGGCGTTCTCGGGTCGGAGCAGCTCGCTCGCCGGCGACAGCGCCAGGAAGCTGACGACGAACAGCACCGGGCCGAGGGCGAGGTAGTGCAACAGCGTGGCGGTGGCTCGCGTGCGGCGGTAGGCCCAGACGACCAGGGCGAAGGCGGCGGCGCCGATGACGACGAGCAGGAGGCCGGGCTCCCAACCCAGGTGCTTGACCAGGTACATGCCGAGCAGACCGCCCAGGACGCCCAGCGTGGCGAGGTGGACGGGTTGGCGGGCCTTGGGGGCCACGAGCCCCACCAGCGCGCCGATCCCCCACAGCACGAGCGGCGGCACGAGCAGCAGCACCAGGGCGAACGCGACGATGTCGCGGCGGCCGGCGTCCGCGAAGACGAAGACCTCCGGGCTGTCGCCGAAGACCTCGTAGAGGGGCTGCGCGACGGCCAGCCCGGAGAGGCCGAAGATCTCGACGCCTCTCCACAGCTCGGTGCGGCCGTCCGGTGACATCCCCCGATCATCCCCCGAATCCGGGGTGCGGACGCGTCACCGGGCCTAGACTGTGTTCACGCCGGCCTGGTTTCCGGCGACATATCAGCTCCGTGGGCGACATCCCCGTGGCGTGGCGACCAGGCTGCCCCCACCGCCCTTCAGCGGAGCTTCCCTCCAGGGAGGTCCCGACAACATGCTGCGGCTCCAGACATCGCTCCCCGAGCGCTACCTCGACGCAACCCCCGAACAGATCGACGAGTGGATCGGTGCGGCCAAGGCCGCGCTCGGTGACGAGGTGTTCCTCCTCGGTCACCACTACCAGCGCGACGAGGTCATGAAGTGGTGCGACGCCCGCGGCGACTCGTACCGCCTCTCCGTGCTCGCCCAGCAGCGCCCGACGGCGAAGTACATCGTGTTCTGCGGCGTGCACTTCATGGCCGAGTCGGCCGACGTGCTCACCGCCGACGACCAGCAGGTGATCCTGCCCGACCTCAACGCGGGCTGCTCCATGGCGGACATGGCCGACATCGACCAGGTCGAGGAGGCGTGGGAGGAGCTCTCGGGCGTCGTGGACGTCGAGCGGCTCGTCCCCATCACCTACATGAACTCGTCGGCCGCGCTGAAGGCCTTCGTCGGCGACCACGGCGGTGCGGTGTGCACCTCCACCAACGCCCGTGCCGTGCTCGAGTGGGCCATGGCCCGGGGTGACAAGGTGCTGTTCTTCCCGGACCAGCACCTCGGCCGCAACACCGGGTACGCGATGGGCTACACCGAGGACGACATGGCGGTGTGGAACCCCCGCTTCGACCTCGGTGGCCTCACCGAGGCCCAGTGCAAGGAGTCCACCTTCCTGCTGTGGAAGGGCCACTGCTCGGTGCACCAGCGCTTCCGGCCCGAGCACGTCGAGGCCTTCCGGGCCGAGCACCCCGACGGCCTCGTGGTGGTCCACCCCGAGTGCGCCCACGACGTGTGCGCGGTCGCCGACAAGGTGGGGTCCACCGACTTCATCATCCGGGCGGTCGACGAGGCCCCGGCGGGCACCACCATCGGGGTGGGCACCGAGATCCACCTCGTGCAACGGCTGGACGCGGAGACGCCCGACAAGACGGTCGTGTCGCTCGACCCGCTCATCTGCCCCTGCTCCACCATGTTCCGCATCGACGGCCCCCACCTGGCCTGGGTGCTCGAGCGGCTGGTCGCCGGCGAGGTGGTCAACCGCATCACGGTCGACCCCGACACCGCGGCGTCGGCGCGCGTGGCGCTCCAGCGCATGCTCGACATCGTCTGAACGCCCGTCGGGGCACCGACCGCGCAATTCGCGCCCGGGTTCGGGTTTAGTCCCCCCGGGGGGTGCCGATTGTGAGTGCATGGGAACGGTCGGCCAGGGAGCCGCGGTCGACACCGCTCGTGCACGGCACGACCGGACGACGGGATCAGGCGCTTGGGCCGCGTGAGGCGCCGCCAGCCGTCCGTGCTCGTCCTCGGAGCGGGCTCCGCCGGCAACCGCCACGCCCGCAACCTCGACTCGGCCGGCGCCAAGGTGTCCGTCGCCGACCCGTGCGCCGACCGCACCCGCGCCACCAGCGTCGCCGAGCGCGTGCCCTTCGACAGCGCCCATCTCGACGGGTTCGACGGGGTCGTCATCGCCACGCCGCCCAGCGCCCATCTCAGCCAGGTGCTCGCCGCCCTCGAGACCGGGGCCAAGGTGTTCGTCGAGAACCCGGTGAGCACGAGCGTCGCGGGCACCGAGTCGCTCCTGCTGGCCGATGATCGGGTGATGGTGGACCACCACCTGCGCTTCCACTCCCCCGTCGTGCGCCTCCTCGATATGGCCCGGAGCGGCCGGGCCGGCCGGATCACCGCCGTGCGGTCCTGGTACGGGAGCTACCTCCCCGATCGCCGGCCGACCATCGACTACCGGGCGACCAGCTCGGCGCGTGCGGCCCTCGGAGGCGGAGCGCTCCTCGACGCCATCCACGACCTCGACCTCGTCACGTGGCTGCTGGGCACCGACCTCGAGATCGTGGCGGCGCAGGCCGTCCGCCTCGGTGACCTCGACGTCGATGTCGAGGACACGGTCGCCGCGCTCCTGCGCCAACCCGCCGGCGCCCTCGCGACGCTCTCGTACGACTACCTGAGCCGCCGCTACCGGCGGGGTCTCGAGATCGTCGGCACCGACGCCACCCTGCGCCTCGACTGGTCCCGCGAGATCATCGAGGTCGAGCAGGCCGGCGACACCGAGGTCGAGCCCGCCATCGACTCCCTCGCCTCGGCCCACGAACGCCAGACGGCCTGCTTCGTGGCGTGGATCCGGGGGGACGAGCAGCCGCCGGTGCCCCTCGCGGAGTCACTCGCTGCACTCCGACTCGCCGACCAGCTCCGAGAGGTCGCCGCCGGCCCGCAGCGCTCGAGCTACGTGGGTGCGCCCGGGCCCAGGTAACCCCGATCCGGGTGGACGGCACGCCTAGGATCGCTCGACGTGACGTCCTACGCCGCACCTGCGCCGCAGGACGATGAGGTCGGGGTCGCGGTCATCGGGGCCGGCTACTGGGGTCCCAACCTGGTCCGGAACTTCCTCGTCTGCCCCTCCGCCTGGTTGTGGACGGTCTGCGACCTCGATCGGGACCGGGCCGCCAAGGTCGTCGGGCGCCACTCGTCGATCGGCGTCACGGACCGCCTCGACGACGTGCTCGCCGACGAGCGCATCGAGGCCGTGGCCATCGCCACCCCGGCGGCCACCCACCTGCCGATCGCGCTCGCGGCCATCGAGGCGGGCAAGCACGTCCTCGTCGAGAAGCCCCTGGCGCTCTCGGCCGAGGATGCCCGCACCATCGCCCGGGCGGCCGACGCGGCCGGCGTCGTCGCGATGTGTGACCACACCTTCTGCTACACGCCGGCGGTGCGGCGCATCCGCAGCGAGATCGCCGACGGCAACCTCGGCCGCATCCAGTACGTCGACTCCGTGCGCATGAACCTCGGCATCGTCCAGCGCGACATCGACGTGTTCTGGGACCTGCTCCCCCACGACCTCTCCATCCTCGACTCCGTGCTCCCCCCTGGCTGCGATCCTGTCGCCGTCTCCGCGCTGGGCGTGGACCCCATCGGCGCCGGCCGGGCGTGTGTGGGCTACGCCACCCTCCTGCTCCCGGACGAGGCCATCGCCCACGTCCACGTCTCGTGGCTGAGCCCGGTGAAGATCCGCAACGTCGTCTTCGGTGGCTCCGAGCGCCACCTCGTGTGGAACGACACCAACCCGGCCCAGCGCATCGCCACCTACGAGCGCAGCGTCGATGTCGCCCTGGTCGACACCGAGGAGCAGCGGGAGATGATGGTCCAGTACCGCACCGGCGACATGCTCGCCCCCGCGCTCAACGAGACCGAGGCGCTCCAGGCGCTCGTTCGGGACTTCACGAGGTGTGTCCGGTCGGGCGAGCGCCCGCTCACCGACAGCTGGTCGGGGGTGCGCGTCCTCGAGATCCTCGAAGCGGTCGACGCCAGTCGTGCCGCCCGGGGTGCCCTGGTCCCCGTGACCACCACCCGATGACGGAGCCGCCCATCCCGCTGGTCGACCTCGGGATCCAGCACCGGCGCATCGCCGACGAGATCCGCCCCGAGCTCGACGCGGTCCTCGAGACCACCGCGTTCGTCAAGGGACCGGCGGTCGAGGCCTTCGAGCGCGAGTTCGCCGCCTACGTCGGCACCGACCACTGCGTCGGTGTCGCGAACGGCACGGACGCCCTCGAGCTCGCGTTGCGCTCGGTCGGGGTGGGGACGGGCGACCGCGTCGTCGTGCCGGTCAACACCTTCATCGCCTCCGCCGAAGCGGTGGTGCGGGCCGGCGCCACCCCCGTCCTCGTCGACTGCGAGCCCGACCACCAGTTGATCGACGTCGACCGGGCCGTGACCGCGGCGGGTGCCCACCGGGCCCGCGCGGTCATCGCCGTCGACCTCTTCGGCCAGTGCGCGCCGCTCGACGAGCTGGCCGCGGCGCTCGCCGGCACCGGCGCGGTCCTGGTGGAGGACGCCGCGCAGAGCCAGGGCGCGACCCACCGTGGCCGTGGCATCGGCGGCGTGGCCGCGATCGCCGCCACGAGCTTCTATCCCGGGAAGAACCTCGGCGCCTACGGGGACGGCGGTGCGGTGGTGACCGATCGGTCCGATCTCGCCGACCAGGTCCGGCTCCTCGGAGACCACGGCAGCCGCACCCGCTACGTCCACGAGGTCGTCGGCACCAACTCACGCCTCGACACCGTGCAAGCGGTGGTGCTGCGGGCCAAGCTCCGCCGTCTCGACGCGTGGAACGCCGAGCGGGCAGAGGCGGCCCAGCGCTACCAGGACGCGCTGGCCGGCACCGGGATCGGCCTGCCCCGTACGGCCCCCGACAACGGCCATGTCTGGCATCTGTTCGTGGTGCGCGTGCCCCGCCGTGACGAGGTCCTGAACGCGCTGCATCGATCCGGGATCGGGGCCGGGATCCACTACCCGGTACCGATCCACCTCCAGCCCGCCTTCGCGTCGCTCGGCCATCGCCCGGGCGACTTCCCCCATGCCGAGGAGGCGGCGGCCGAGATCCTCTCGCTGCCGCTGTATCCCGGCATCACCCCGCAACAGCAGGACCGCGTGGTCGCGGCATTGCTCAGCGCGCTGGAGCGCTGAGCGCCTCTGCGGCGGCGAGACCCTGGACGACCTGCTCGTTGAAGGTGTCCACCCCGAACGACGTGGCGCCCGCCACGACCGAGGCGCTGAGCCCCAGCGCGTCGTAGGCGGCGCGGGCGGCACCGAAGGCGGCGCGGTTCTCGTGGGACGGGGCCACGAAGGCCGGTTGCGACGCCGCCGCCACCTGCTGCACGGCGGCGCCGGGCCGGATGACACCGAGGTCGGTGAGCGCGCCGACCGTGAGGGGCAGCCACTCCTCCGCCGAGGCTCGGCGGTGGTCCACCTCGCAGCACAGGGTGCGGTGACCGGTCCGACGGTCGACCAGGCTCTCGGTCACCCGGTAGAGGCCGATGTCCGGCTCGGCCGAGCACAGGACGCTCGGCAGGTCCACGACGTCGTCGTCGGGGACGTCGACCCACACCATGGTGGCGGGGACCCGCTCGGCGGGCAGATCGACGCCCGCAGCGCGGAACAGCTCGCCGGCGCCCACCCCCACGACGGGACGCTCGGCGGTGCGGGTGCCCCCGTCGGCGAAGTCCAGGTGGACCTCCCGGGCGCCGGCGTCGGAGATCCGGGTGAGCGCGCCCGACCGGTGGATGGCGATGCCGGGTGCCGCCTCGACCCGGGTCACGAGGCGCAGGACGATCTCGCCCATCCCGCCGTTCTGGACCGACCAGAGCGGTCGGTCGGGCCGGTAGGTGAGCGTGCCGGCGCAGGCCTGCCAGGCGGTGACCGGGTGGAACAGCGGCATCCAGATCTTGCGGTGCAGCGCGGCGACGACCGAGTCCGCACCCCCCGGCAGGATCTTGTCCGCCACCGGTGCGATGAGGAGGTCGTGGAAGGTGGCGCCCGTGTGGGCGCGGCCGGCCTCGGAGTAGCGCAACGACCAGCGCTCGTGCTCACGGTCGGGCGCGTACAGCCCTCGGGGGCCGAGCGCATCGACGCACGCCTTCGCCTCCGCCGCCATGGTCGAACGCAGGTCCTCCTCGACGGCGTCGCCGAGCCCGGACAGGTCACCGGTGAGCACGTAGTCGGTCATGCGGCGCCGGCCGACCGAGGCCTGGGGGGCGGACAGCTCGACGAGGTCGCCACCGGCGAGGTCGCGCACGAAGGCGTCGATGCGGGCGAGGTACGGACGGTGGCCGTGGGGCCCGGGCCGATAGGCGGAGAGCGGTGGCGACTCCCCGGGCGTCGCGTCGTAGCTCAGCTCGATGAGCCGGGCCCCGAGCTCGAGGCGTCGCCCCGAGACGGTGATGGGCGTGAAGCCCCCGCCCACGCCCGACTCGGGGAGGTGCAGCTCGACCCGCCGGCCGGCTGCGGCGAGGGCGTCGGCGGCGACCAGGGACGCCACGCTGCCGCCCACCACCACGACAGGGGACCCGCCGGCGCTCACGGCCGCACCCCACCCTCGGACCGCCGGACCAGGGTCAGGCGAGGCTCGATGCGACACCCCACGCTGCGCTTGAACTGCACCAGCCCGTGGTTGGGGACGCCGTCCTCGCTCGAGATGCCGATGTCGATGGTCGCGGCGCCGGCCGCGAGCGCGTGCTCGACCACCGCGCGGACGAGGACGTTCATGGGTGAGACCGCCAGGGCGTGGCCGGCGTCACCCCAGTACTGGACGAGGTCGCGGCCCGGGGCGATCCGGTACACGAGCGCGGCGGCGCACACGGCGCCGTCGGAGGAGGCGACGATCAGCCGCACACGTCCAGGAAAGGCGTCGCGGATGGCGCGCACGTACTCCAGGGGCAGGCGCATCGGACGTCCCCGGTCGACCCGGTTGCGGCGGAGGACCTCGTAGGCCTCGGCCCAACGCGGGTCGTCGTCCTGGGCCACCTGGTGGACGTCGAGGCCGAGCGCCTCCGAGCGGCGCAGCATCTTGCGGGCCGCGGGCTTGAGACCGGCGACGTACCCGTCGACCGTGTCGACCGAGGCGAGGTCGAGATGGAAGTTGAGCTCGCAGCCCGTCACCGCGAACCCGCGGTTCAACAGCGCGAACTCGAGCACGGCCTCGTTGGCGCCGTAGTGCGGCGGCTTGGCCCGCACCTCGACGGCCCGGTCGGGCGGGAGCGCGTCCAGCGCGTGTGCCACCAGGCGCTCGACGTTGGCCACCGTCTCGTTCGGCTTGACCACGTCGATGCCACCGAACGGCGCGCTGTAGCCCGAGACCACCCCGTCGTCGTCGTGCCCGCCCACGAACGAGCCGACGAGACGACCCTGCTCGTCGTGGTGGTCCACCCGTACCCTCGTGTCGAGGGCGCCCGGCCGCAGGTCGTAGAACCGGGCGGTGTTCCAGAGCACCAGGTGCGGCTCGGACGGGTCGGCCACCGAGGCGGAGTCGAGGACCGCCTCGGCGAGGGCGAGGTCAGCCACGGCTCGCCTCCGCGGCGGGTCGGAAGACGAGGTAGTTCATCGAGGCGTGCTCGGGCAGGTGACGGGCGGCGGCCACGAACCCCTCGAGGACGGCGTCGGGCAACGTGGCCATGAGGTCGTTGGGGAGCGGCTTGAGCATGATGCCGCCCCGGTGCACCACCACCAGGCCCGCGCCGGCGCCGAGGGAGGTGAGGCGCTCGACGTCGAGCACCTCGATGGTTTCGTAGGCCCGACCTCGGTCGGACACCTCGTCGAGCGAGGCGATCAGCCCCATCTCGCGTCCGACCAGGCGGTGGATCGACGCCGGGTTCTGCAGCGACACGTGCAGCTCGCCCCCCGGGGCCAGGTGGTGGGCGGCGACGGCGAAGAGGGCCGCCGGGTCGGGAACCTCGTGAACCACGTTGGCGGCGACCACGTGGTCGAACCGGTCCGCCAGGTCGAGCTCGAGGAGGTCCGAGCGCACGAACCGGGCGTCCGCGAGCCCGCGCTGCTCGGCACGGGCCAGGTAGGCGGGGGCATGGTCCACCCCCACGACCGACGCGCCGGCGGCGCAGAGCGCGGCCGACATGCGCCCGGTGGCACAGCCGAGCTCGAGCACCGAGGCCCCGGGACGCACCCGCTCGACGATGGCTCGGGCCGTGGCATCGGTGTACCAGTGGTCGAAGTCCGTGTCGGGGTCGTACCGGTCGGCGTACGTCATCTGGCACCTCAACCTACTGTTGGGGTGCTCCCGAGCCGGGTGTTTCGGCCGATAGCCACAGGTGGACCAACGTGCCTCGGACGAGGGCGAGGAGTGACCGGACATGGCCGTGCAACTGACGCCCGATGACCTCGACCACTACGCGTCGACCTACTACCTCAACGCCGAGGTGGACGACGTCGACATCGAGGAGCTGGCCCAGCGCCACAGCGTCCCCGACCTCCTGCGGGCGGTCGACGGCTGCGACCGCGTGCTGGAGATGGGCTTCGGCACGGGCCTCATCACCGGTGAGTTGCTCGCCGCCGGCGTCCCCCTCGAGGTGCTCGAGGGCAGCGCGGTGCTGCGGGAGCACGCGATGGCGGTCCATCCCGGACTGACCGTCCACCTCTCGATGTTCGAGGAGTTCGAGCCGGCCGAGCCGTTCGACGCCGTCCTCGCGCTGCACGTCCTCGAGCACGTCGACCACCCGCGGGAGCTGCTGCGCCACGTCGAGCGCTGGGTCCGCCCTGGCGGCATCCTCGTGGCCGTGACCCCGAACGCACGCTCCCTGCACCGCCTCCTCGGGGTCCAGATGGGGCTCCAGGAGCGCCTGGATGACCTGTCCGCCCGAGACCACCTGGTCGGCCACCAGCGCGTGTACGACCTCGAGGGCCTCGAAGACGAGCTCACCGGGGCCGGGCTCGAGGTGACCGGCTCGTTCGGCTACTTCGTCAAGCCGCTCGCCAACTCACAGATGGTCGGCTGGTCCCGCGAGGTACTCGACGGCCTCAACGCCATCTCGTCCCAGGTCCCCACCGAGCTGCTCGCCAACATCGGCGTGGTCGCCCGCCGCCGCTGAGCCCTCGTCCGTCGGCCCGACTCGCCCCCTGCCCTCCAACAGCGGGAGGCCGACCACGACGGTCCCCACCGCCGCCCAGGCGCCGACCAGGATCAGGTTGAGGGCCAAGGGGAGGCTCCGACCGGCCATGGCGGTGGCGCCGGCGGCGAGGCCGATGGCCAGGACCGGCACGACGAGGCGACGGGTGGAGGCACCCACCGTCGTGCGCAGGGCGGAGAAGGTGACCAGCACGGCCACGACCTCGGCGAGCAACGCGGCCGAGGCGGCGCCGGTGGAAGCGGACGACCCCACGAGAGCCACGCCCACGAGCAGGTTCACGACGAGCCCTGAGGCGACCGCGGCGAGGTAGCGGGCGGCCCGTTCCTGGGCGAGCAGCAGCACCTCGCCGTAGGTGCGCACGACCCACAGCACCGACACGGCCGAAAGGAGGGCGAGGGTGGCCACCGACCCCGCCCGGTCCCCGGCGCCGAAGAGCAGGTCGAGGACTCGACGCCCGTCCACCGACAGCAGCACCGCGGCGGGCACCATCACCATGAGGACGGTGGCGGTGATCCGGCCGGCATCGTCGACGGCGCGCTCCCCCCGACCGTCGAGGAGCTGCGAGCGCACCATGGGGAGCAGGGGCAGGAGGACCGCGGCGCCGAGGATGCCGAGCGCCTCGGGGACCTTCTGGGCGATCGAGAAGGTCCCGACCACCGTGGAGGTGGACAGCACCACGAGAAGGAGGGCGCTGACGCGCGGGCCCACGATGACGAGGGTGGAGCCCACGGCCGTGTGGCGTCCCTCGGCGTCGAGCATCGGCCCCGAGGGGCTCCCGGCGCCGCCGGGAAACGTGAGGGTGCGCAAGGACGCGACGGCGGCGCTGGCGAGGTTCGTGGCGGCGTAGACCGCGAGCACGGCCAGCGGTCCGCCGCCCACGAGCACGATCGCGGTGCCGGCCGCCACGAACAGGGCCCGCTCGCCGACGAGCAGACGCGCCTCGGTCGTGACCGAGCCCACCGAGCGGAGGGCGGCGAAGCCGATCTCGGTGATCCCGCTCGCCACGGCGATCAGGCCCGCCATGGCGACGAGCTGCACCGAGACCGTGTCCTGCACGCGGGGCGCCGCCACGATGACCGTGAGGGCGAGTAGCAGACCGGCGCCGCCCCGCAGCGCGGCGGCCCGGACGAAACTGCTCCGGAGCGCGGCCCGATCGGCGGCGGCGTGGCGGACGACCGTGCGGGTCGTGCCGAGGTCGCTCAGACCCCCGATGACGACGACCAGCACGAGGGCGGTGCTCAACACGCCGAACTCGACGGCGTCGAAGACGCGAGCGGCGAGGAGGAACCAGGCGAGGCCCAGGAGCTGTGCCACGACCCGGGCGCCGGCCAGGCCGCTCAACTTGGCCACCACACCGTGCTCCCAGGAGGACACGCGCCCGCGACGCCCGTCGAGGGCCGTCATGGGGCCGCCGAATCCCTCCGTCGCCCTCGGCCGGACACCAGGTCCCGCACGAGGCCGGTCAGGACGCCCGCACCCCAGCTGGCGTGCATGGTCGGGAGCGCGGCGGCGAACACGAGGGGCGACCCGTCCCGTCGTCCCGGACGGGTACGCACCACGGCGGTGACGACGACGCCGAGGTACGCCAGCGCCGAGCCCGCGGCCAGACGGCGGCCGTGGCCGGCCACGCTGGCGGCGGCGAGCACGATGCCCCCCGCCACGGCCACCGGCGGGACCAGGTGGCGGGCCCGGATCGAGCGGGGGTGGCGGCGCATAACCGTGGCCTTCCACCGGCCGTAGGCGAAGAACTGGCGCCCGAGGGCCCGCAGGGAGCCACGCGGCCGGTACACCGACGAGATCTCCGGACAGAACACGAGACGGCCGCCGTTCTGACGGAGCCGGTAGTTGAACTCGTAGTCCTCGTTGCGCAGCAGGGTCTCGTCGTAGCCCCCGGCGGCGACCATCGGCGCCTTCCGGAACGTCGGGTGGCTGATGGTGTCGACCTCGACCCGGCTGTCCGAGGACCGATGGGGCGAGGCCATGCCGAAGGGCGACGCCATCGCCCAGCCGATGGCCCGCGACCGACGGTCCGTCCCCTCGTGCTCGTAGCGCCCGCCCACACCGACCGCCCCGGTCTCCTCGAGGAGGCGGACCGAGTTGGCCACATAGTCCACCGCAGGCACACCGTGGGCGGAGAGGTAGCACAGGACGTCCCCCCGAGAGCCGGCCAAGCCGATGTTGGCGGCGGCGGCCGCCAGCCTTCTCGGGTTGTCCAGCAGGCGGATGCGGGGGCAGTCGGCGGCGAGAGCCTCGACCACCTCCCGGCTGCCGTCGGTCGAGCCGCCGTCCACCACCAGCACCTCGATCAGCTCCGCCGGGTAGCTCTGGTCCAGGAAGCCCTGCACACAGGGTCCGATGTGGTGGATCTCGTCGAGCATCGGGATGACGACCGAGACGAGGGGGAGGTCGGGCGTCGCGGTCGGCTCACTCTGGGGCGCCCCGAGTGCCGCTCCCGTGGGCGACAGGTCGCGCTCGACCGTGATCATCGGCCCTGGCGTCCCGTGACGGAGCGCAACGTGCGTCCGACGATGCGCAGATCGAGCCCGACCCCTTGGCGGCGGAGGTAGAAGAACTCGTACTGGAGCTTCTCGAGGGCGTCGCGCTCGTCGCCGGCGTAGCCGTACTTCACCTGGGCCCAGCCGGTGAGCCCCGGTCGGACCAGGTGGCGCAACGAGTAGAAGGGAAGCTTCTCGGTCAGTTCCTCGACGTAGGCCGGTTGCTCGGGCCGGGGCCCGACGACGGCCAGGTCGCCCCGCAGGATGTTCACGACCTGGGGCAGCTCATCGAGGTGGCTGCGCCTCAGGATGCTCCCGAAGGGCGTGATGCGGGGATCGTCCTCGGTGGTCCACTCCGTGACCGCGGGACCGTTCGTCGGGGCCCGCATCGTGCGGAACTTCAGGATCTCGAACTCGACGCCCGCCTTGCCGACGCGCGGCTGGCGGTAGAACAGCGGCCCTCGATTGGCCACGAGGTTGGCGAGGGCGACGACCGGTACCGCCAGTGCGAGCACCATCAGGCCGATGGCCGCGAGCGTGACGTCGATGAGGCGCTTCACCCGGCCGTACCGGGCCCGGTGCACCTCCCCGATGTCGAACATCAGCGACACACGCTCGAGCTCGGACACGGGCAGCTTCCCGAGCCACTCCTCGTAGAACAGCGAGAGCGTGCGGAGGCGGGTCCCCGACTCGTGCAGCACAGCGGCCTGGCTGACGATGCTGGGCTCGACCTGGGCGGCGCGGTCCAGCACCACCACCGTGGCCTCCTCGGCGCCCACCAGGTCGAACAGCGGGCGCCCGTGGAGCCCCGTCACCTTGGCCTCGTCGGGTGACAGCACCGCGACGATCTCGGCGGGCACCTCCGCGAAACGGTCCATCTCGTCGCGCAGGGCGGCGATCTCCGCCAGGTCGCCCACGACGACCACACGGTCCTGGTGGAGGGACCGGTCGCGTGAGCCGTCGGACAGGCCGACGCAGATCAGGTACCACGGGACGAGCACCAGCACCGAGGCGAACACGACGAACCGGGGCAGCAGCGCGTCGCCGGCGACCAGTTGGACGAGCGAGATGGCGGCGGCGGCGCCGAAGGTCGCCGCGATGGCGGACGCGATCCCCGACCGTCGGGTGCGAGGCAGGTCCGGGAGCCCCACCGCGTACGCCCCCACCACCAGCAGGACGAGGTAGGCGATGGCCCAACCGAAGCGGAACGAGCTGGTGAAGTCGTAGGGCGGGTCGGCGATGCGGCTCGCGTGGAGCTTGCTGAAGCCGAAGACGGCCGCGACCGTGCCCGCGACGAGCAAGGCCCTGGACGTCCGCTGGCTTGCTCCCACCCTCTCCCATCGGCCGCGAACGGGCGTCGCTGAGGCCGTCCGGGCGGGGGGCGGTCAGTCGTTCGACAGCAGCGGGGCCAGGAACTGGCCGGTGTAGCTCTCGGGCGTCTTGGCCACGAGCTCCGGCGTGCCCTCCACCACCACCGTGCCTCCGCCCTTGCCCCCCTCGGGGCCGAGGTCGATGATCCAGTCGGCGGTCTTGATGACGTCCAGGTTGTGCTCGATGACCAGGACGGTGTTGCCCTGGTCGACCAGGCGCGACAGCACCGTCAGGAGCTTGCGGATGTCCTCGAAGTGCAGGCCCGTCGTGGGCTCGTCGAGGATGTAGATGGTGTGGCCGGTGGAGCGCTTGGCCAGCTCGCTGGCCAGCTTCACCCGCTGCGCCTCGCCGCCCGAGAGCGTGGGGGCGGGCTGACCGAGGCGAACGTAGCCGAGGCCTACGTCCACCAGCGTCTGCATGTGGCGGGCGATGGGCGGCTGGTTGGCGAAGAACTCGAGCGCCTCCTCGCAGGACAGGTCGAGCACCTCGGCGATGTTCTTGTCCTTGAAGGCGATGTCGAGCGTGTCCCGGTTGTAGCGGGCCCCCTTGCACACCTCGCAGGGCACGTACACGTCGGGCAGGAAGTGCATCTCGATCTTGATGGTGCCGTCGCCCGCGCAGGCCTCGCAGCGGCCGCCCTTCACGTTGAACGAGAAGCGACCGGGCAGGTAGCCCCGGACCTTGGCCTCATGGGTCTGGGCGAACAGCTTGCGGATGTGGTCGAACACGCCCGTGTAGGTGGCGGGGTTGGAGCGGGGGGTGCGCCCGATGGGCGACTGGTCGATGTTGATGACCTTGTCGAGCAGGTCGATGCCCTCGACCGACGTGTGGCGGCCGGGCGGGGTCTTGGAGGTGTAGATGGTCTGCATCAACGAGCGGTACAGGATCTCGTTGACGAGGGTGGACTTGCCCGAGCCCGAAACGCCGGTGACGGCCACGAAGCAGCCGAGGGGGAAGTCGACGTCGATGTCCCGGAGGTTGTTCTCGCGGGCGCCGCGGACGCCCAGCCAGCGCTCGCCGGGCGGGCGGCGGGTGGCGGGCACGGGGATGGTCTTCTTGCCGGACAGGTACTGGCCCGTGATCGAGCCCTTCGTCTTCAGGAGCTTGGCGACGGGCCCCGAAAACACGACGTCGCCCCCGTGCTCGCCGGCCCCCGGCCCGATGTCGACCACGTGGTCGGCCACCCGGATGGTGTCCTCGTCGTGCTCGACCACGAGGACGGTGTTGCCCAGCTCGCGGAGGCGCACGAGGGTGTCGATGAGCCGGCGGTTGTCCCGCTGGTGCAGCCCGATGGAGGGCTCGTCGAGGACGTAGAGGACGCCCACGAGGCCGCTGCCGATCTGGGAAGCGAGCCGGATGCGCTGGGCCTCGCCGCCGGCGAGCGTGGCCGACGAGCGGTGCAGGCTGAGGTAGTCGAGGCCCACGTCGAGGAGGAAGCCCATGCGGGCGTTGACCTCCTTGACGACGCGCTCGGCGATCATGCGGTCCCGCTCGGAGAGCTGGAGCTCGGCCAGGGCCTTGGCCGAGTCGCTGATGGACATCGAGCAGAGGTCGTGGATGTTCAGGCCGTCGATGGTCACCCCGAGCGACAGCGGCTGGAGGCGGGCACCGGCACAGTCGTGGCAGGGCACCTCGCGCATGTAGCCCTCGATCTGCTCGCGCTGGGTGTCGGACTCGGCGTCGGCGTGGCGGCGCTGGAGGTACGGCACCACCCCCTCGTACTGGGCGTGGTACGAGCGGGTGCGGCCGTAGCGGTTCTTGTACTTGACGTGCACCCGGTCGGCGCCGGCACCGAAGAGCAGCAGCTGGCGCTGGGCGTCGTTGAGGTCGGCGAAGGGCACGTCGGTGGGGATGGCGTGCTCGGCGGCGACCGACTCGACCAGGCGCTTGAAGTACTGGTTGTGGCCGCGCGCCCAGGGCGCGAGCGCCCCTTCGTCGACGCTGAGGGCCGGGTTGGGCACCACCAGCTCGGGGTCGACCTCGAAGCGGGTGCCCAGTCCGTCACAGCGGGGGCACGCCCCGTACGGCGAGTTGAACGAGAAGTTGCGGGGCGCCAGCTCGTCGTAGGAGGCCCCGCACGTCGGGCAGGCCAGGTGCTGGCTGAAGGTCAGCGTCTCCTCGCTTCCCTGGCCCTCTTTGGGCACGACCTGCACCTCGGCCACGCCCTCGGCGAGGCGCAGCGCGGTCTCGAGGGAGTCGGTCAGGCGGCGCTCGATGCCCTCGCGCTTCACGAGGCGGTCGATGATGACCTCGATGGTGTGGGTCTCGTACCGGGCCAGCTCGATGGCCTCGGTGAGCTCCTGGATCTCGCCGTCGATGCGGGCCCGGGCGTACCCCTGGGTGGCGAGGTCGGCCAGCAGGGTCGTGTAGTTGCCCTTGCGGCCCCGGACCACGGGCGCCAGCACCTGGAAGCGGGTGCCTTCGGGCAGCTCGAGGATGCGGTCGACGATCTGCTGAGGCGTCTGGCGGGTGATGACCGTGCCGTCGTTCGGGCAGTGGGGCACACCGATGCGGGCGTAGAGCAGACGCAGGTAGTCGTAGACCTCGGTGACCGTGCCGACCGTCGACCGGGGGTTGCGCGAGGCGCTCTTCTGGTCGATCGAGATGGCCGGCGACAGGCCCTCGATGAAGTCGACGTCGGGCTTGTCCATCTGCCCGAGGAACTGGCGGGCGTAGGACGAGAGCGACTCGACGTAGCGACGCTGGCCCTCGGCGTAGATGGTGTCGAAGGCGAGCGACGACTTGCCCGAGCCCGACAGGCCGGTGAACACGATGATCTTGTCCCGCGGGAGGTCCAGCGAGATGTTGCGCAGGTTGTGCTCCCGCGCGCCTCGGATCACCAGCGTGTCGGCCACCGGCGCCCACCCTACCGGCGGAACCGGGTCGAACGTGTGTTTGACCAGCCGGTTCTTTCGGGTGGATCCGGGTGGGCCGCAGTGCCCGTTCCCGAGGTCCCCGCCCCCGGGGTCCGGACGGCGGGGAGGTCAGGCCGTGGCGACCTCGGATCGAGGAGCGGAGGGCTGGTCGGTCGGAGCCGTCGCGGCCAGGGTGTCGTCCACCGTGCGTTGCGGTGGAGGTCCTCGGCGCACCAGGAGCGCGACGAGCACGAGCATCTCGAGCACGGGAAGGGCGACGTCGCGCCCCCACGCCTGGAGGTGCTCGAGGGCCGATGGGCCGCCGGCCCCGACCGCCACGGGGAACATCGCGATCTCGATGAGGGCGCCTTGGGCGAGCGCGACCCACGTCAGCCGTGAGCGGGCCACCAACGCCAGCACCGGCAGTCCCCAGGCCCAGTACCACGGGAGGAAGTTGGCGCCCACCACCGCATAGGTGAGCAAGACCGCGCCCACCAAGGTCGCCAACTCGGGGTCGCGCCAGCGCCGGAGCACGACGACGACGCAACCCACCGCCACGGCCGCCTGGGCCAGCTTGGAGATCAGCTCCCGGGCGTCGCGCTCGGCCTCCTCAGGCGCCACACCGTCGTCCACCCGGTGGTCGATGAGCGCATCACGGGGCGCGTGCCAGATCGACGACGCGGTCTGGTTGAGCTGGGCCCGTTGGAGTGGGGCGATGGCCTCTCCCCCGCCGAAGGCCGCCAGCGACCCCAGGACGAGGAGGGCGAACACCCACGATGCGGCCAGCATCGAGCGCAGCCCCTGGCGACGCCAGAGCCACACCACGGCGGCGACCACCGCGAGGACGACGGCGAGCTTGACCAGCACGGCGGCGGCGAAGGCCACCCCGGCCCACGCCGGGCGTCGGTCGATGGCCAGCAGGACGCCGGCCAGCAGGGCCAGTCCGACGAGAGCGTCGTTGTGGCCGCTGTTGACGACGCTGACGATGATCAGCGGGTTGAGGGCCACGCAGACCAGGCCGGCGACGGCCACCTTTCGGCGGTGGAGCAGCACCAGCACGCCGGCGACCGCGGCCGCGGCCAGACCCTGGAAGAACAGCCGGGCGCCGAGCAGTGACTCCCCCACGAGTGCGCCGCCGATGGCCGACAGCGAGGCGAACCACGGGCCGTAGACCGACGGGGTGTGCTGCCACTGCGTGTCCATCGACGACAGGAGGGGGTCACCGGCGAAGTCCGCGGGCAGGTTCGTGTAGGGGCTGACGTGGTGCACGCCCAGGATGCGGCCGTACATCGCGTACGCCCACAGATCGCGCGACTCGAGGGGCGGCACGACCACGGCGACGGCGAGGAGGCCGCCGGCGGCCCAGTACAGCGTCCGTCGCTCCAACCAGGGGTCGCGCAGCTCGGTCACCAGCACGCCGGCGAACCCGACGTAAGCGGCCACGAGCAGCCCGAGGTTGAGCGCGGTCGAGGTGCTCCCGGCGACCAGGAGGAGCCCCGTCGCGCCGACGGCGACGACCAGCGCGGCATGCCGGCCCGTGTGCGTCACGCCGGCACCCCTGCGCCGACAGAGCCGGGGGTGGGTCCACCCGACGGTGCCGTCTGCGGCGGATCGGTCCGGGCGAGCTCGCGCAGGGCCAGCGCGCCGACGGCGATGGTGAGGCCGTTGCGGGCGAGGAGGACGGCGAGCGACAGCGGCGCACCGTCGGCCAGGCCCCGCCACAGCACCGGGTAGACGAGGTGGGACAGCACCACGACGGCGAGCAGCGCCGACGCCGCAGGCAGCGCCCGGCGGGGGGCGAGGGCGAGGGCGGCGGCGCCCAGGGCCAGGATCCAGACGACGTACTGCGGCGAGTAGACCGAGCCCAGGCCGAGGAGCAGGGCCAGCGTGCCGAACATCGCCATCGCCAGCCCCGGGGCCGACCCCCGTCGGACCTCGGAGGCGCACCGGCGGGCGGTGAGAACGACGACGGCCAGGCTGACCAACGAGGCGGTGAGGGTGAACGCGCGGGAGACGCTGCTGGCGATGTCGACGGCGCCGTACTGGGTGACGATGGTCGCCGGGTAGCCGAAGGCGTGCGCGGTGAGCACCAGCGACCCCCACGTGCTCTCCCAGTGCAGGCCGCGCTGGCCCTGGTCCGAGATGAGCGAAGCGACCAGGTCACCGAACTCGGGCACGAAGGCGACCATGGTGATCGCGGCGCCGAGCACGGCGCCGACGACGACCTGGCGCCGACGGGGGCTGACCACCCAGGCGTGGGGCAGGAGGAACACGGCGTAGACCTTGGTGAAGACACTGGCGCCGAGGAACGCACCTGCGGCGCGCCAACGCCCGGCGGCGGCCCGTTCGAGGGCGGCGATGGTGAGCACCGCCGGGAGCAGGTCGAAGCGGGTGTACACGACGGGTCCGAGGAGAGGCACGACCAGGACCCAAGCGATCAGTCCGTGCCAGTGGCCGGTGCGGCGGGCCAGCAGAGCCAGGAGAAGGGCGCCGAGGGCGTCGACCAGCACCATCACCCCGATGAAGGCCGTCCGGTAGGTGATCCCGAGGGCGGGGGCGAGGACGTGGGGCGAGTCGATGACGACCAGCGCTCCCGGCGGGTACGAGATGCCCTGGTCGCGGTACGGCCGCTCGCCCTCGTCCAGTGCCCGTCGGGCCACGTCGGCGAACGTGTTCACGTCGTTGCCCGGGTCGACCTGGGGGTCGCCGTAGGCCATCGGGTGGTCGGCCACCGCGCCGGCGAGCAGGCGGGACAGGGCGAAGGCCACGATCAGCGCGACGACGAGGCGACGCGACGACCGGGGACGCCAGGACGCGATCCGGTCCGCACGCGCGGCCCACGTCGACGGGGCCACCTCCTCCTCCGCCGCTTCTTCAGCCACGACGGAGTCGGGTACGAGACCGGTGACGCTCACGAGGCCGCCAGCACCTGGACACGCCAGCGCGCACCGTCCACCGCATCGGCGGTCGACACCACCCGGTAGGAGCCCTCGACCGCCGCTTCGGTGCCCTCGGGGTCGTCACCGACGAACACGAGGCGATCGACTCCCCCGTCCCGCAGGCGAGCGGCGTACTCCCCCACCGCGGCCTCGTCCACCAGGAGCCACCGGCCCTCCGGAACGTGCTCCCAGCTCAGACGGGCGAGGGCGTTCCCCGTGGTGAGGACCACGGGCGGACCCCCGTCCCCCGCCTCGGTGCTCTCGGCCACCGATGCGACCTGGGCCACGATGGCGTCGGTCCCGTCGACGACGGCTCGCAGCGAAGCGACGCCCGATGCTGCAAGGCAGGCCGTGACCACGAGCAGCGCGACGGCGAGTCGTGTGACCGCCTCCCGCGGGAAACGCGGAATGGACGCGGCGAGCCCGGCGAGGGCCAGCGGCACGAGGGTCGGCAGGGCGACCGCGAAGTACCGCCCGCCCCACTCGCCCGAGCCGCCGGTGGTGTACTGGGTGGCCAACACCGCCACCACGAAGGTGCCCCCGGTGCCCGCGACCAGCGCAGCGGCCCCGCGGAGCTGCTCCCGGTGGAGCAGACAGAGGCCGACGAGGAGCAGCGGAAACGCGGCGAGCAGGCCGGGGATCAGCCCGATGGGTGCGATGAGGAGGCGGAGCGCCGCGCACAGGGCCGCCGCGCCGACGAGCACGGTGACCAGTCCGACGTCGACGATCGGGCGTCGGGCGGCCAGCGCCGCCCCCACGAGCAGACCTCCGACGAGGAGCACCAGCAGGGCGCCCAGGGGGCGACCGCCGTAGCTCGGGGCCAGGACGGTGGTCAGGAGGGCCTCCACCCGGCCACCGATGAGGCCCACCACGCCATCCGAGGTGCCGGCGGGGACCCCGATGGGCCGGGCGGCCGACACGACGGCCTGGGTGAGGAGGCCGTCGGCGACCTTGGCCGCGACTGCACCGGCACCGGCACCGGCGGCGACGAGGAGCGCGGAGCGTTCTCGCCGGCGCAGGGCGTGCACCCCGAAGGCGGCCGCCAGCGCCAGGCCGTAGAGGATCGCCTCGTTGCGCAGGAGGCCGGCCAGGAGCACGAGCACCGGGACCAGCAGCGCCCAGCGGGCACGCCGGTCGCCCACGGCCCGGAGCCCGACGAGCAGCGCCGCCGTCACCGCCGCGGCGCCCAACGTGTGGGCGATGAGCAGGTAGCTGTCGAAGAGCAACGGGCTCCCGAGGCCCACCACCCAGAGCGTGACCCGGCCGAGCCCCGGCCGCACGAACCCCGCGACCCCGGCGCCGGCGAGCGCCGCCGCCACCGCGCCCAGGATCGAGAGGACGCGCAGGGCCTCGACGCCACCCAGTCCGAACAGCGGCGTGGCCAGCAGCGGGTAGACGATGTGCTTCACGAACGGCGCGCCCCCGTCCTCGGTGGGCTGCGAGAGGTCGTAGGGGAAGGCCGCACCCGTCGGGTCGACCTCGGGGAACGGGTGCGGCACGACCCAGGTGCCTTCGTCGTGCAGTTGGCGGGCCTGGGCGACGAGCGCCCCCTCGTCGGCCGAGAAGAGACCCCGGCCGCTGATGAGGGGCAGGAGCGCAAGGAGCACCAGTCCGAGGGCGGCGGCGTGGGCCCACAACGGTGCCGCCCAGGCCCGTGACCACCGAGGGTGCGACGCCTCGCCACGGGTGGTGGCCGGGCCGGCTTTCGCCTCGGGGACGGCGTCGATCACCGTGTGCGGGGGCACGTCCCCCTATCGGCGGCGGCGGGGCTTCCTGGAGGCCCGAGTTGCCCCAGGCGAGGTGGTGAACCGCGTGCGGCCTCAGACCACCTCGCGCAGCTCGCGCTTGAGGTCGGCGATCTCGTCCCGCAAGCGGGCCGCGTACTCGAAGCGCAGCTCGGCGGACGCCTCGTGCATCTCCTCCTCGAGCGTGCGGATCAGACGTCCGAGCTCGTCGTGGGGCAGGTCGGCGAAGTCCGAACGCTGGTCACGCTTGCGGGACCGGCGATCGGCGCCGGGCACGGGGACGCCCTCGGCAGGGCGGAGCTGGGCCAGGATGTCGGTGACGGCCTTGCGGATCGTCTGCGGGTCGATGCCGTGCTCCTCGTTGTACGCCTGCTGGAGCCCGCGCCGGCGGTTCGTCTCGGAGATGGCCCGCTGCATCGAGTCGGTGACGGTGTCGGCGTACATGACCACCTGCCCGTCGACGTTGCGCGCGGCCCGGCCGATGGTCTGGATGAGCGACGTCTCGCTGCGGAGGAAGCCCTCCTTGTCGGCGTCGAGGATGGCCACCAGCGACACCTCGGGCAGGTCGAGGCCCTCCCGCAGCAGGTTGATGCCCACGAGCACGTCGAACTCGCCGAGGCGCAGGTCCCGCAGGATCTCGATGCGCTCGATGGTGTCGACCTCGCTGTGCAGGTAGCGCACCCGGAGCCCGAGCTCGAGGAGGTAGTCCGTCAGGTCCTCGGCCATCTTCTTGGTGAGGGTCGTGACGAGGACGCGGGCGTCGACCTTGATGCGCTCGTTGATGGCCTCGACGAGGTCGTCGATCTGGCCCTTGGTGGGCTTGACGATGATCTCCGGGTCGATGAGCCCGGTAGGGCGCACGATCTGCTCGACGACCTGGCTGGAGTGCGACAGCTCGTAGTCGCTCGGGGTGGCCGAGAGGAAGACGACCTGGTTGACCTTCTCCATGAACTCCTCGAACCGCAGCGGGCGGTTGTCGGCCGCCGAGGGGAGGCGGAACCCGAACTCGATGAGGTTCTCCTTGCGCGACCGGTCGCCCTCGTACTGGCCGTGCAGCTGGGGCACGGCCACGTGCGACTCGTCGAGCACGACGAGGTAGTCGTCGGGGAAGAAGTCGAGCAGCGTGTTGGGCGGCGTGCCCGGGCCGCGGCCCTCGATGGGGGCCGAGTAGTTCTCGATGCCGTTGCAGAAGCCGAGCTCCTGCATCATCTCGAGGTCGTACTGCGTGCGCATGCGCAGTCGCTGCGCCTCGAGCAGCTTGCCCTCGGACTCGAACCACGCCAGGCGCTCCTGCAGCTCGGCCTCGATGCGGGTGATGGCCGCCTTCATGCGCTCCTCGCCGGCCACGTAGTGGGTGGCGGGGAACACCACGAGCTCGTCGAGCGTGGCCACCAGCTGACCGGTGAGCGGGTCGACCTCGGTGATGGCCTCGACCTCGTCGCCGAAGAGCTCGATGCGCACGGCGTGCTCGTCGTAGGCCGGGTGGATCTCGACCGTGTCCCCCCGGACGCGGAACTTGCCCCGTACCAGGTTCATGTCGTTGCGCTCGTACTGCATGTCGACCAGGCGGCGCAGGATGGCCCGCTGCTCGTGCTCCTCCCCCACCCGCACGTGCAGGAGCTGCTGCTCGTACTCCTCGGGCGAGCCCAGGCCGTAGATGCACGACACCGACGCGACGACGATGGTGTCGCGTCGGGTGAGCAGCGCCGACGTGGCCGAGTGGCGCAGGCGGTCGATCTCGTCGTTCACCGACGAGTCCTTCTCGATGTACGTGTCGCTCGCGGCCATGTAGGCCTCGGGCTGGTAGTAGTCGTAGTAGGAGACGAAGTACTCGACCCGGTTGTCGGGGAAGAACTCCCGGAACTCGTTGGCCAGCTGCGCGGCCAGCGACTTGTTCGGCGCGATGACGAGCGTGGGGCGCTGCACCTGCTCGATGGTCCACGCGATGGTGGCGCTCTTGCCGCTGCCGGTGATGCCGAGGAGGGTCTGGAAGCGGTCGCCGCGATCGATGCCCTCGCTCAGCGCGGCGATGGCGGCGGGCTGATCCCCTGCGGGCTCGAAGTCGGAGACGACCCGGAACGGCGGCACGAGCGCACTCTACCGAGGGGGTGCGACAACGAACCCGGCCCCGGAGGGCCCCGAGCCCGGCCGGGCGGGTTCCTCGCTCAGGGTGCGTCGGGCGTGTGGGGAAGGGCCTGCATCCAAGCCCACACGTCGTCGACCTGCGCCTCGAGCTCGTCGAGCGTGCCCGAGTTGTCGATGACGCGGTCCGCCTTGGCCAGCCGGTCTTCACGCGAGGCCTGGCGACCCATGCGGGCGCGGGCGTCGTCCTCCGGGACCCCCCGCTGGTGCACGAGGCGGTCGAGGGCCACCTCGGGCGGCACGTCCACCACCACGATGCCGGCCATGTCGGCGCGGCCGGACTCCACGAGCAGCGGGACGTCCAGCACGACCACGTGGTCGGTCCCGGCGACCGCCGCCATGCGCTCGGCCATCTCGGCCCCGACGGCGGGGTGCACGATGGCGTTGAGGGCGGCGAGCTCGTCCGCGTCGTTGAACACGATGGCCGCCAGCGCGGGCCGATCGAGCTCGCCGTCCGCGGCGAGCACCCCGTCTCCGAAGCGCTCGACGATCGCGGCCAGCACCGGGGTGCCGGCGCGCTGGAGCTCGTGGGTGATGGCGTCGGCGTCGATGACGACCGCGCCCCGCTCGGCCAACAGCGCGGAGACGGTCGACTTCCCTGCGCCGATGCCGCCGGTGAGGCCCACGAGGATCACGAGCGCGGGACCTTAGCTCTCCCCGGGACCTGCCGATGGAACGGGTGTTCCGATCGAAGGTGTGATGAGCGCGACACCGCACCACCGTGGCGGTGACTGGGAGCGACGGCGATGAGTACGGTCCTCGACGAGGTCCAGACGGGTGAGGGCGATCCGGACGGTGACGCGCCCCGACGCCGTTCGTGGCGCCGCCAGACCGCCCGCCTGACCCGTGCGGGCGGGATCCGTGACGAGGACGACCTCGTCGCCGCCGGTCTCGTCGACGACGTCGACCTGCTCGAGCCCTTCAACCCCGCCATCCTCGCCATCCGCTGGGGCACGACGGCGGTGTCGGTCGCCCTGTCGGTGCCGTTCTTCATCGAGGCGGATTGGAAGGTGGTCGCCTGGTGCGGCGTCATCATGGCGCTCACCATCATCCGGACCGCCCGACCGCTCGAGTACAACGGCGACACCCGCAGCCTGATCTCGGTCCTCGCGGAGCTCGCCATCCCGGTGCTGGCCGTGGCCTCCACCGGCTACTGGGACTCGCCGTTCGTCTTCTCGCTGGTCACCGCGATCATCGTCGCCGGCTTCGCCCGTGGCTTCGGTTTCGGCCTGCGGGTGGCGGGCGCCTCGGCGCTGGCCGTGGCCCTCCCCGACCTCGCCGGGGCGGACATGGACGCCGAAGCCGTGCGCGCCTCGGCCCAGTGGGTCGTGGTCATGCTCATGGTGGCGCTCGTCGCCGGCTACGCCCGGCGCATCTCGGGCGAGGCCGACCGCCAGCACTCCGTGGCCCTCGACCGGCTCGGCCGCCTCGCCGACGCCAACGCCCTGCTGTTCTCCCTCCACCGGGTGACCCAGACGCTGCCGGCGTCGTTCGACCTCGACGAGGTGCTGGACACCACGGTGACCCGCCTGCGGGGCCTGTTCGACTACGACGCCGCGGTCATCCTGCTGCTCGACGACACGGACTCCTCCATGTGGGTGGTCGCCCGCCGGGACGGGACCCGCCTCCCCGAGCGCATCCCCACCGCCCAGCTCCCGCCGCCGCTGCTCGAGGTCGTGACCACCCAGGCGCTGGTCGCCCAGGGCAACCTGCTGCGCGAGGGTGGTCCGGGGCTGGTCCCGTCGACCTCGTCCGGGCTGTACACGCCGCTGCGAGCCCGCGGCGCCATGATCGGGCTGCTGTCGATCGAGCACGCCGACGCCCACCACTTCAGCGCCCGGGACGTGGAGCTCCTCAACGGCTTCGTCGAGCCGGCCGCCCTGGCCATCGACAACGCCCGCTGGTTCTCCCGGCTGCGCACCGTCGGTGCCGACGAGGAGCGGACGCGCATCGCCCGTGACCTCCACGACCGCATCGGGCAGTCACTCGCCTACCTCGCCTTCGAGCTGGACCGCATCGTCTCGGCCGACACCAAGGGCGACGACGTCGGCCCGTCGCTCGAGCAGCTGCGCGGCGACGTCCGCGGGGTGATCCGCGAGGTGCGCGACACCCTGTACGACCTGCGCACCGACGTCTCGGAGAGCCAGGACATGGCCGACACCATCGAGGCCTACGCCAAGCGCGTGGCCGAGCGCAGCAGCATCGAGGTGCGCCTCTTCGCCGACCGTGGGCCTCGCCTGCCCATCCTCCAGGAACGGGAGATGTGGCGGATCGCCCAGGAGGCACTCACCAATGTGGAGCGCCACGCCCACGCCTCGAAGGTGCGGATCGTGTGGCGCTGCAACGGCACCTCGGCCGCTCTCGAGGTGCTCGACGACGGTGCCGGGTTCCCGGAGGGCCGCAGTGGCCGCCTGGACTCGTACGGCATCGTCGGCATGCGAGAGCGAGCGTCCAGCATCGGCGCCACGCTCGAGCTCGTGTCCGCTCAGGGCAAGGGCACCCGCGTCCGATGCCTTCTCCAAGGGGGATGACATGACCATCTACGACACCGCAGCCCAGAACCCGGCCGCTCGAGCCGCATCGCTGGCCGCCCTGCACGCCGGCATCCGGCTCATGCTGGCCGACGACCACCGCATGCTCCGCGAGGGCCTGCGTCGGTCGATGGCGGAGCAGGGCTTCGACATGGTGGGCGAGGCCCGTGACGGCGCCGAGGCCGTGGAGCTGGCCCGGGTCCTCCAGCCCGACGTCATCTTGATGGACGTGACCATGCCCGAGCTCGACGGTGTGGAGGCGACCCGGCGCATCCGCAGCGCGCTCCCCCAGGTGAAGGTCGTGATGCTCACGATGCACGCCGACCAGGACGTGCTCGCCTCGGCGATCCGCGCCGGCGCCAGCGGCTATCTCGTGAAGGACTGCTCGACCGAGGAGATCGCCGAGGCCGTGCGCATGACCGCTCGCGGCGACACCATCATCTCGCCCCGCCTGGCCGCCTCCATGCTGGACGAGGTCCGGCGCATCGACGGACGGCCGGCGGGCGGTCCCGACGAGGAGCGGGTGGTCACGCGGCGTGAGGAGGAGGTCCTCCAGCTCATCGCCGACGGCTGCTCGACCCCCGAGGTCGCCGAACGCCTCTACATCAGCCAGAAGACCGTGAAGAACCATCTCGCGTCGATCTACCAGAAGCTCGACGCCCGGGACCGCACCCAGGCCGTCCTCCAGGCCGTCCGCATGGGCATCGTCCACCTCGACTGACGCGCTCCCCTGCCCCCCTCACCGACCCTGCCGCCGGGCCTCGGCCCGGCGGCCTCGACGCGCCCGTGGGGCACCCCGCCGAAGCCCGGAGGGCACCCAGATTGCCCGGATCTCCGCTACAGGCGGGCCCTGAACAGGCCGATGCATCAAGGGCAGCAACGATCCCGTCGAACGGCGGGACGCGGAATGACTGACCAAAGGAAACACCGATGACCCTCACCTACGAGTTCCTCGCCAACTGGTTCCGTGCCCGCTTCGCCAACAGCGAGCGTGGTGCCTCCCTCGTCGAGTACGCGCTCCTCGTGGCCCTCATCGCCGTGGTGTGCATCGCCGCGGTGACCGTGCTCGGCAACAACGCCTCCAAGAAGTTCGACAGCGTCGGCACCTCGATCAGCTGACGAGGCCGGGACGTGCACGGTGGGGGTGACGGCTTGGCCGTCACCCCCACCCGTGTTCGGGAAAGCGAGGTGCGATGCTCCATCTGGAGTACTTGCTCACCTGGCTCCTGGCTCGGCACGGCGGCACGTCAGAACGGGGAGCTTCGCTGGTGGAGTACGTGCTCATGATCTCGCTGATCGCGATGGTGTGCCTTGCGGCCCTGTCCTACTTCGGCGGCCAGAGCGGCAACAGCCTCAACCAGTCCAGCAACTCGATCGTGAGCGCCGGGTAGCGGCGGATCGAGCCGAGAGGCCGTGAAGAGGGGGCGGCACCGTCCAGGTGCCGCCCCCTCGTCGCGTCCGGGGACGGACGCGGGGCGCGCCCGGCGGCGTGCGGTTCGGATCAGGAGGCAGGCACGGGACACCGGGCGGGGGCCTCGGCGTCGGCCCTCGGGCAGGCCACGATCCAGTCGTCGTCCTCGTACACGACGCCCCAGCCGTCCGCCTCCTCCAGCCAGGACGCGAACGGCGTGTCCCGGTCCCAGAGGACCACCTCGGCGTCGTGGCGCTCGAGCACCGCTCCGGGGTCGAGCCCCTTCACCAGATCGATGTAGTCCGCGGACACCTCGGCGGGATACATGTCGTAGCGATCGTCCATGAACACCCGTACGTCGTCCCCTTCGAGGGCCTCGAGGTAGTTCCCCACGTAGTCCCGGCTCACGAGGCGCACGTCGGTCCCCACCAGGCCCTCGCCGTCGAGCCACTCCACGGCGTCGACGGGGTAGGCCCCGAGCGCGAAGTTCTCGCGGCCCGACTCCGACACCGTCACCAACAGCCCCAGGGCGACGAGGGCGATCGCACCGACGGCGGTCCCGAGCGACCGCCGGGCGCCGTCGATCGAGCCCAGGCCGGCGACGCCGATCGCCATCCCGGGCACGAGCACGAGGCTGGCGACGGGCACGTTGCGCAGCCCGAGCAGCGCGGCGGCGGTGAACACGACCAGCGGGAGCGCGACCCGGTAGCTCGGCCGGCGGACGAGGAGGACCACGGCCACGACGACCTGGACGAGGAACAGCCGCTGGCCCACCGTGTCGAAGGTGGGCGACTTCCACTCGACGATGTTGCGGAGCGTCTCCTGCTTGCTCAGGAGCTGCACCGGGAACAGCAGGAGTTTGGGCCCGAGTGGGTTGAGGGCGCCCAGGGCGGTGCCCAGGAGCCCCCACAGGAGGACGCGACGCTCCGTGCGGGAGCTGCCCCCGTCGAGGTGACGGCCGAGGGCGAGCAGTCCGAGCGCCACCAGACCGAGCGGAAAGGAGCCATGGACGTTGACCCAGAGCCAGAACACGGGCACGGCCCACCGTGGGTCGAGGCCGTCCTCCGCGGCGACCAGCAGGACGGCGAGGAACACGAGACCGAACAGGAGGGGGCGCTCCGTCCATGCCTCGGTGCCGATGCCCACCACGAGCGCCACGATGGCGACCCGGGCGATGAGCGAGCCGGCGGGGCGCGCCAGCCGCCACACGAGGGCGGCCAGCACCGCGGTCAGCGCGCCCATGAGGAGGCGCAGGCCGGTGCCGCCGCCGAGCTGGTCGGCGAGGCCGTAGACGAGTGACGCGAGCCAGCTCTGGACCACCCACGGGCTCCCCTGGGCCGTCCACGAGTACGGGTCGGCGGTCGGGATGCCCCCGTCCAGCAGGAGCCGGCCCGTGGCGAGGTGGGTGAGGAAGCTGTTGTCGCGGAGCGGGGCGAGGCCGATGACGAGGCCCCAGAGCGCGAAGGCCCCTCCGACGACGGCGTTCAGCGACGGTGGCCACCGCCGGGAGGGCGCCGAGGGCCCGTCGAGGGCCCCGGGGGCGGCCAGTGCATCGTCGCCGTCGCCCAACTCGCCGACCTCGCCGCCATCGTCGTCCGGCCCGCCGTCCGGCAGGGCCTCGACCTGTGTCGCCATGTCCTTCTCCCAGTGCTCGGACGGCGTGGCGCCACGTCGTCGGTGCACCACTCCTGTCGGCCCCGAGTCGCCCGGGTCCAGCCCTTGGTGGGTCAGAAGTTGTTGCGGATGCGGATGGCTGCGGGGCCGATGACGACGACGAAGAGGGCCGGGAAGATGCAGAAGACCATCGGGATGAGCATCTTCACCGGCGCCTTTTGCGCCTTCTCCTGGGCGAGCTGGCGGCGCTTGATGCGCATCTCGTCGGCCTGGGCCCGCAGGACCCGTCCGATGGAGACGCCGAAGGTGTCGGCCTGGAGGATGGCCAGGACGAACGAGCGGATCTCGGGGACCTTGGTGCGCCCCTCGAGGGCCCGCATGGCGTCGCTGCGGGACGAGCCGGCCCGGGTCTCACCCAGCATGCGGGCGAACTCGTCGGAGAGCGCTCCGGGGACCGCCTTGACCGTGCGGTCCAGGGCCTGCTCGAAGCCCAGGCCGGCCTCGACGCTGATGACGAGGAGGTCGAGGATGTCGGGCAGCTGGACCTGCATCGAGTGCTGACGGGCCTCGACCCGACGGTTGAGCATGGCGTCCGGGCCGAGCACCAGCGCCAGCGAGGTCATGGCGAACATGAGGAAGGGCATCTTGCCGGTCAGCGGGAGCACGAAGAACGCCAGGATGAAGACCACCGGCACGGCGGCCACCGTGACCACCCGGATGGCCAGGAACCGGTCCACGGCGTCGGCGCTGGGCCGGCCCGAGTACACGAACTTCTGGCGCACGCCGTCGACGTAGCCGACCGGGGTGAAGCGCTGGCCGAGCCCTGTGAGGCCGTGGAGCAGCGGCACGAAGGCCCGCTGGCGGAGCGGGACCAGCAGCTCCTGGTCGCGGACGTTCTCGACTTCGTAGCCGTCGAGCTGCCGGAGCGAGCTGCGGACGACCGACTTCTCTTCGACGTCGGTGAGGACCGTGTAGATGATGACGGCGATGCCGGCACCGATGAGGAGGACGAACAGCGGCAGGAGCATGTCAGATCTCGATCTCTATGGTCTTCTTCATCCACCAGAAGCCGAACCCGGCGAGCACGAGCGCCGCGCCGAGCATGACGTTGCCGGCCTTCGTCGTGAACAGCGCTGAGATGTAGTCGGGGTTCACCACGTACATGGCGGCCGCCAGACCCAGGGGCAACAGGCCGAGCACGATGGCGCTGACCTTGCCCTCTGCGGTGAGCGACGCCACGTCGCGGCGGAGGCGCTCACGTTGGGTCATGGTGTCGCCCACGGTGAGGAGGAGCTCGGCCAGGTTGCCGCCGACCTCCCGCTGGATGCGCACCGCCATGACCGCCCACGAGAAGTCGGGGCTGTTCATGCGCTCGGCGGAGGCCTCGAGGGACTCCTCCAGCGGTCGCCCGAGGCGGGACTCGGTGACCACACGCCGCAGCTCGTTGCCCATGGGCTCGGCGACCTCCTGCGAGACCGCCTCGACGCCCTGCATCAGCGAGTAGCCCGCCCGCAGCGTGCCGGCCAGCAGAGCGAGCGTGTCGGGCAGCTGGGCCAGGAACGCCTTCTGGCGCTTCTTGGCCTTGATGCTGACGATCATCGGGGGGATGGCGGCGAGCACGACGCCGACCACGAGGGTGGCCATCAGGTTGCCCGAGAGCAGGAAGATCAGGACGAACGCCGCCAGCGTGAAGGCGCCGTAGAAGAACAGCGCCTCGGCCGCCCGCAGCGGCATGGCCGCCCGTTCGAGCGAGGCCTCCGTCTTGGCCAGGAGGCCCTGACGCTCGGCGATCTCCTCGGTGAAGTCGACGGCCCGTTGGATGAGGGCGCTGGTGGCGGCGCCGCCGTCGGCGTCGTCGGACTCGCCCTCGGCCCCGTAGCCCTCCGAGTACACCTGGAGGACCGCGGACAGCCCGTCCTCGTCCTTCGAGAAGACCAGGATCAGGGCGTAGGCACCCAGCGTGACGGCCACGAGGGCGAGCAGGACGGCGATGAGCTTGCCCATGCTCGAGTGGAGGATCCCTCCCCCACCACCGCTCGAGGTCGCCATCGGCGACAGCTCGAGGTTCCCGGAGACGGTGCCCCCGTCGACGTACGAGACCGCGGTGCTCAGGTCACCGACGCTGGCCTCGAGGTCGACCACCTCGCCGGCCTTCACCTCGGTGGCGAAGAGCACGTCGTACTGGCCGTCGATGGACGGCAGGACGTCGCGCTTCATGGTGCGGTCGACGTCGGTCGTGGGCAGGTAGCGCCCGCCACTGGTGTTCACGAGTTGCTCGAGGGCGGCCGCCGGGGCCCCGGGCTCGAGGCCCACGGCGAACACTGCGGTGCCGAGCGAGGTGGTGAGCCCGCTGGCGCGGCTGGCCGGCGTCACCGAGGCGCTGTCGGGCGAGGCCGACACGACGACCAGGTTCGGCTGGAGCTCGGTGCTGTCGGCGAGAGCCTGGGCGCCGGCGTAGATCCCGTCCCACATGGCGGCGGCGCCCTGCGGCGTCAGGGTGTCCACCCCGTCGGCGATGGCCTGGGGGTCCGTGGTGAACTCACGCACCATCTGGGTGGTGTCGGCGTAGCTGACGAGCGCCATCTCCGTGCCCTCGGGCAGGTCGGCGGCGAGGCCGGCGACTGCGTCCTTCACCGACGGCAGCGCCGTCTCCATGGCCGCCGACGAGTCGACGACGAAGACCACCCCGCGGGGATCGGCGTTCGGCGTGGGCTCGCCGAGGCGGACGTCTCGGCCGTTCTCGGTGACCTCCAGGCCGTCGAGGTCCGCGGCGTCACCCGTCCAGGTGATGCCGAGGATGGTCTCGGGCCCGTCGGCGCTGTCCACCGAGCGGATGGAGAAGAAGGGCTCGCCGTCCTGGCCGCCGGTGCTCTGGGCCAGGGCCGCGGGCCCGGCGAGCGCGAGGACGCCCACCAGGCCGCTCAGGGCGAGCAGTCGGAGTCGGGTCAGGCGCTTCATCGGATGCCCATCGCTCGGTTGCCGGGCTCGGGCTGGAAGACCTCGGGGCCGAGGCGGATGCCGAGGTCGGCGAGCTTCTCGGCGAACTTCGGGCGCACGCCGGTGGCCTTGAGGTGGCCCTTGTAGCGCCCGTGCTCGTCGATGCCCATCGAGTAGTCGAACAGGAACACGTCCTGGAGCGTGATGACGTCGCCCTCCATCCCCTGCACCTCGGTGATGTGGGTGATGCGACGGGTGCCGTCGCGGAGACGACTCAGGTGCACGATCAGGTCGAGCGCGGAGGCCATCTGCTCACGGATGGCCCGGATCGGGAGCTCGAACCCCGACATCAGGGTCATGGTCTCGATGCGGGAGAGGGTGTCCCGGGGGCTGTTGGAGTGGATGGTGGTGATCGAGCCGTCATGGCCCGTGTTCATGGCCTGGAGCATGTCGAGGGTCTCGCCGGAGCGGCACTCCCCCACCACGATCCGGTCGGGCCGCATGCGCAGGCAGTTCTTGACGAGGTCACGGATGGTGATCTCACCCCGGCCCTCGATGTTGGGCGGGCGGGCCTCCAACGCGAGCACGTGCTCCTGGTGGAGCTGGAGCTCCTTGGAGTCCTCCACCGTCACGATGCGCTCTTCGGGTGGGATGAACGAGGACATCACGTTGAGGGTCGTGGTCTTGCCGGTACCGGTACCACCGGAGACGATCACGTTCAGGCGCCCGACGACGCAGGCCTGGAGGAAGCGGGCCGAATGGGCGTTGAGGGTGCCGAAGCGGATGAGGTCGTCGACCTGGAGCGGGTCCTTGGAGAACTTCCGGATGGTGAGGAAGGGGCCTTCGATGGCCAGCGGGTGGATGACGGCGTTGACTCGGGAGCCGTCGGGCAGGCGGGCGTCGCAGAGCGGTGAGCTCTCGTCGATGCGCCGGCCGATCTCGCCCACGATCTTGTCGATGATGCGCCGCAGGTGGACCTCGTCCACGAAGCTGGCGTTGGCCCGCTCGAGGCGGCCGTTGCGCTCGACGTACACCTTCTCCGGGCCGTTGACCATGACCTCGGTGATCTCCTCGTCCTTGAGGAGCCGGTCGATGGGGCCGTACCCCAAGATGTCGTCGGAGACGTCCTGGATGAGCTGGGCCTTGTCGGCCGCGGAGAGCGGGGCCCGCTCCTGGGCCAGGGCGTTGTGCAGCTGCTCGTGCACCCGACGGCGCAGGTCGTCCTCGGAGAGCCGCTTGTCGTAGAGGATGGGCCCGAGCTCGTCGATGAGCACGTGGTGGATCTTGTGGCGCAGCTCGTCCAGGACGGGGTCACGGCGCTTGGTGACCGCACCTCCGCCCGGCGTCTGCTGCACCTCGTGGAGCCGCTTGTAGAGCGACATCGATCCTCCTTGGAGTTCCTACTTGGTCGGGCTGGTGCGTCCTACCGGCGCCCGGCCGGGGCGGCGATGAAGGTGTCGGCGAGCTGTTCCAGGGCACGGCTGACGGCGGCCTTGGGCGCCGAGAGGATGACGGGCGTGCCCTTGTTGACGGCCTGGGGCACGACCACGTCGCTCGGGATCAGGGAGTCGGCCTTGACCTGGAGCGTCTTCTCGACCTCGCCCACCTCGAGCTTCACCTTGGAGTTCGCTCGGTTGAGCACGAGGCGCAGCTTCGACATCGGCGTGTTCAGGAGGCGCAGGGTCTGCAGCCCGATCTTCACGTTCTTGATGTTGGGGATGTCCATGCCCGCCACCAGCAGGACGTCGTCGCTGACCTCGATCAGGTTGAGGACCACGTCGTTGAAGTAGGCGGGCGTGTCGATCACCACGTGGGAGCAGAAGGTCCGCAGGATCTCGACGATGCGCACCATCTCCGGGCCGCCGATCTGGTCGGCGAAGGCCGGCTCGAGGGGCGCAGGGAGCACCAGCAGGCCCGAGGGCTCGTGGCTGACGAGGAAGCCCTGGAGCAGGCCGGCGTCCAGGCGGTCGATGGCACTGACCGCGTCGACGATGGTGTGCTGGGGCGCCAGCTTGAGCATGACGGCCACGTCGCCGAACTGGAGGTCGGCGTCGACGAGGCAGACGGGCTTGTCGCTGCGCATGGCGAGGCGGACAGCCACGTTGGAGGCGATGACCGACTTGCCGGACCCGCCCTTCGTGGAGAACACGGTGATGACCTGGCCGTGCTCGGTGGCCTCGAGGGGCTCGGGACCGCTGAACTCCGGGGCCCGGGGCACCATCGCCGCGGCCTGGGCCGACAGCGCGTCGGCGACCCGCTGAACTGTCTGGACCAGCTGGTTGCCGTCGAGGGGGATGGCGAGGACGTCCTTCACCCCCGCCCGCAGCGCCTGCTGCAACAGGGTGGTGGACATCTCGGCGGCGATCAGGATGGCCCCGACCTCGGGGTGCATCTGGAGCAGGCGCTCGAGCGCCGCCAGCTCGCTGCCGTAAGCGCACGAGGGCCCGAGGACCGTGACCACGGGCGTGCCGTTGAGTCGCTGGGCCAGGGCGTCGACGCTGGGGAACGGCGCTGCGGTGTCCCCGAGCTGGAGCGCCAGTCGGGTGCGGATCGTCTGGTCGCCGTCCACCACCGCGATCGCGATGTGGCTGAGGCTCGGGGTGGGCAGGTTGGACCCGGGGGCCGGCGCCGCCGGCACGGGTGCCGGGGCGTAGGAGGGGGCGGGCGCAGGCTCGGGACTCAGCGGCGGGAGCGGGTCGTAGCCCCCGTAGCCACCGGGAGCGGCTGCCGGGTCGCCGTAGCCGTTGGCCGGCGCCCCGTACCCCTGGGACGGGGCGCCGTGGCCGTTGACCTCGGGGGCCGGGACCGGGGACTCGAGGGCGGTGCCCCCCGACGGGGGGCCACCCCCGCTGCCGTTTCCGCCGGGGTCACCCCGGCCGAAGAAGGAGGAGAGGCTCATTCCGGCGCACCGTCCGGGCCGTAGGGGGTCAGCTCGCTGCCGCTCTCACCGGGCAGCGGGGTGTCCGGGGTGAGCTCCAGGGCCGGCAGGGGCTCGGGGTCGTAGTCGGGGCCGACGAGCGCCAGGTAGATCTCGGCGGGGTCGAGCGCACTGAGGAGCTGCGCCGACTCGACCGGCACCAGGAAGGTGATGAGCCCGCTGTTGGCGATGGGGGCCGCCGCCGTCGAGGGGGCTGCCGCCGGGTCCTCGCCCTCGGCGCTCGCCGCGGTGATGTTCTCGCCGGGCTGCGGGGTGGCCGTCTGGCCGATCGCGAGGATCTCGACGCTGTGGTACACCATCCGGCTGATGGCCGGGTTGGGGACCCCGGTGTCGGTGCCCTCGCCCTCGCCCTGCGCGGTGACCAGGAGGTCGACCTTGTCGCCGGGGACGAGCAGGCCCGCCACGCCCCGCACCTCGTCGATGGAGAGCGTGATGGCCACCTGGGAGTCGGGGATCCGTGCCGAGAACCCGATCTGGGCCTGGGCCGGGTCGACGAACATCCCGTCGACGAGCACCTGGTTGGCGGCGAGGTTGTTCAGGGCGACCCGGCCGTCGATCTGGTCGAGGCTCCGCACGGCGGTCGCCGGCAGGAACTCGCGCGGGATCTTGTCCTGCACGATGTACCCCTCGTCTCGGGCCTGCTCACCGGGCAGCCCCTTGGGGATGTCCTTGCGCACGACGAAGACGTCGACCCGCTCGGCTCCCTGGTTGGCCTGGTCTTCGACCCCACCGACGTAGTTGAAGATCATGAACGCGGCGAGTGCCCCGACGGCAATCGCTGCGATGAGGATCATTGTTCTCCGAGAGCTCACAGGGACCTCGCTCCTCGATGTTCGGGTTGACGCTGCGAGCGATGCTCTCGACGCGCCGGGAATGTCCATCCCTTCGTCGGCCGTATAGGTCGTCAGGCTTAGGTGTCCTGTGGCAGTTTCTGTGCCAGGACGCGCCACCGCCGCCCCGGAGGGCGGCGGTGGGGACTGCTCGGAGAGGCGGAGGATCAGGCCTCGGGGGCCTCCGCGGCCTCGTCGTCGGCTGCCTCGTCGGCGGGCGTGGCCTCGGCCTCGACCGGCGCGACCTCGGCCTCGGGGGCCTCGACCGGCTCGGCGTCGACCTCGGCGGGCGCCTCGACCACGGCGTCGGTGGCCGCACCCTCAGGGGCGGGCGACGGGGGCTCGCCACCCGGCGGGATGGCGTTGGGGTCGGTGTTGGCGTAGTACTCGGCCCACGCCTCCTGGCCGTCGCTCGGGGTGTCGCCGTCGAGCTCACCGGTGGGGCCGATGTAGTTGCCCTCGGTGTCGTAGGCGTGCTCGCCGAAGTGCTCCTGGTACTCGGCAGCCACGACACCGCCCTCGGCGGCCTGCTTGATCGACAGGCTGATGCGGCGGCGCTGCAGGTCGAGGTCGATGATCTTCACCCACAGCTCCTCGCCGGGGGTGACCACCTGCTCGGGCAGCTCGACGTGGTGGGCCGACATCTCGGAGATGTGCACCAGGCCCTCGATGCCGTCGCCCACCTGGACGAAGGCGCCGAACGGGACGAGCTTGGTGACCCGGCCGTAGACGAGCTCGCCGACGCGGTGGTTGGTGGCGAACTCCTGCCACGGGTCCTGCTGGGTGGCCTTGAGCGAGAGGCTGATGCGCTCGCGGTCGAGGTCGACCTCGAGGACCTGCACCTGGATCTCGTCGCCCACCTGCACGACCGAGCCGGGGTGGTCGACGTGCTTCCACGACAGCTCGGACACGTGCACGAGGCCGTCCATGCCGCCGAGGTCGACGAAGGCGCCGAAGTTGACGACCGACGACACGGTGCCGGTGCGGACCTCGCCGGGCTTCAGGTTGTCGAGGAACTCCTCACGCTGCTCCTTCTGGGTCTCCTCCAGCCAGGCGCGGCGCGACAGCACGACGTTGTTGCGGTTCTTGTCGAGCTCGATGATCTTGGCCTCGAGGCTGCGACCGACGTAGGGCTGCAGGTCGCGGACCCGGCGGAGCTCGACGAGGGAGGCGGGCAGGAAGCCGCGCAGACCGATGTCGAGGATGAGACCGCCCTTGACGACCTCGATGACCGGGCCGCTCACGACGCCCTCGGACTCCTTGATCTCCTCGATCTTGCCCCAGGCCCGCTCGTACTGGGCCCGCTTCTTGGACAGGATCAGGCGACCCTCCTTGTCCTCCTTGGTGAGGACGAGGGCCTCGATGGTCTCGCCCAGCGAGACGATCTCGGACGGGTCGACGTCGTTGCGGATGGAGAGCTCACGGGCGGGGATGACGCCCTCGGACTTGTAGCCGATGTCGAGGAGCACCTCGTCCCGGTCGACCTTGACCACCGTGCCCTCGACCATCTGGCCGTCGTCGACGTCGACCATGGTGGCCGTGTAGGCGTCGGCCATGGCGTCGGCACCGATGTCGTTCTCGGTGATGGCACGGGGGATGTAGTTGCCCTCTTCGTCGAAGGTCCCCATGGGGAGGGACTCGTCACCGTCGGTGGACGGCTGCGAAGGGGCGGTATCGACCTGGGACACGTAGATGCTCTTCTCTGGGGTTTTCCGGACGCCCCACGGGTGGTGTGGGGTAGCTGGTGGCGGGTCCATCCGCGCACACCGGCGCACCAAGGTAGCAGGAAGGCCCTCGCTACCCCTCAGCGGCGGGCCGCTGGGCGACGAGCAGGAATTCGTGGGAGTCGAGGTCCGGCGCCCGCTCGGCGTAGGCGCCCGGGCTCACCGACCAGATCGCCCGGACCCGCAGGCCGGCCTCCTCCGCCAGCAGCGTGAGCTCGCGGGGAGTGAAGCAGGTGGTCCACAGGTCGTGCTCCGCGTCCTCTCCCGCCTCGCTTCGCAGGGTCGTGCGCTCGTGGTTGACCCCGGTGGCGGCGTCGAAGGAATCCGTGTCCTCGAGGAACCGCACCTGGAAGTAGGCGGAGAACGCACTCGCCGCGACGCGGCCGCCCGGTCGGAGCGCCCGGGCCATGCCGCCGAGCACGTCGCGGTCGGCGGCCAGCGCACCGTCGGGCCCCCCGAGGCCGAGCGCCCCCTGGCACAGCGAGATGGCGGCGTCGAACTCCGCTTCGAAGGGCAGGTCGCGGGCGTCGGCGCGCTGGAAGGTGACCCCGGGGGGCGCCCCCTCGGCGGCGACGGCCACGAAGCGCTCGGAGACGTCGATCCCGACGACCTCGATCCCCCGCCGGCCGAGGGCGTGGGCGTGGCGGCCGGGACCGCACCCGACGTCGAGCACCCGGTCACCGGGGGCGAGGCCCAGGGCCCCGACGAGGAACTCGACCTCCTGCTCGGTCCCCTTGGTGAACGAGTAGCGGAGGTACGCCGAACCGAGGTGGTCGGCCAGGTCCTCGAACCAGTGGTCGCGGGTCACGCCCCGCAGGCTACGGGAGGCTCAGAACTGACCGGGCAGACGTGCCGGGGCGCAGTGCCAGCCCGGCGGGAAGATCTCCCACGTCTTCTCGGCCTGCATCCCACCGCACTTGTCCTGCGTGGCGATCGCGATGCCTGCCGAGGTCAAGGTGTACACGGTCACCGCGAGCATGACGACGAACCACAGGCTGGATCGGGTTTTCGCGGTCGTGGCCATCGCCTGACTCCGGAGAAGGTGGGCTGCCCCTCCTCGTCGGCACCGCAGGGGCCGAACTGAACCCCTCAGGCCTTGGCGTCCGCCCAGGTGGTCCCGAAGGCGAGGTTCACCTCGAGGGGCACGCGTAGGTCCGCGGCGGCGGTCAGGGTGGCCCTGGTGAGCTCGCCCATCTCGTCGCGCTCGGCCGGCGGGACCTCCAGGACGACCTCGTCGTGCACCTGCAGGATCAGGCGGCTGGCGGCCCCGCGCTCCTCGAGCGCGCGGTCCAGGGCCACGAGCGCCACCTTGAAGATGTCGGCGGCGAGGCCCTGGATGCCCGCGTTCATGGCCTGGCGCTCGCCGGCCTGGCGGATGCGGAAGTTGCTCGAGCTGAGCTCGGGGATCTGACGACGCCGTCCGAACAGCGTCTCCGTGTAGCCGCGCTCGCGCGCCTCGGCGACGGTCGCCTCCATGTACGCCTTCACCGACGGGAAGGCGACGAAGTAGGCGTCGAGGATCTCGGCGGCCTCCTCGGTGGGGATCCCGAGGCGTTGCCCGAGCCCGTAGGCCTCCATGCCGTAGGCGAGGCCGTAGGACACCATCTTCGCCTTCGAGCGCTGCTCGGTGGTGACCTCGTCGTTCGGCACCGAGAAGATGCGGGCGGCGGTCTCGTTGTGGATGTCGGAGCCGCTCTCGAAGGCGGCGATGAGCCCCGGGTCCTCGGCCAGGTGGGCGATGCAGCGCAGCTCGATCTGGTTGTAGTCGGCCACGAGGAGCTCGTAGCCCGGCCCCGGGACGAAGGCCCGCCGGAAGGCACGGCCGCCCTCGGTCCGCACCGGGATGTTGTGGAGGTTGGGCGCGTCGGAGCTGAGGCGGCCCGTCCGGGCGACCGTCTGGTTGAAGGTGGCGTGGATGCGGCCGTCGTCGGCGACCTCGGCGAGCAGGCCTTCTCCGTACGTCGAACGGAGCTTCTCGACCTCGCGGTAGCGCAGGAGGTGCTCGATGATCGGGTGCTGGCCGACCAGCTTCTCGAGCGACGCGGCATCGGTGGAGTAGCCGGTCTTGGTCTTCTTCTGCGGGGTCAGTCCGAGCTTGTCGAACAGGATCTCGCGGAGCTGGAGCGTGGAGTTGACGTTGAAGTCCTGGCCGGCGTCCTCCTTGATCTGCTCGGTGAGCGCCGCGCACTCGGTGACCAGCGCGGCGTTGAGCGACTCGAGCTCGGCCCGGTCGACCGCGATGCCGACCTCCTCCATCTTCGCCAGCACCCGCACCAGTGGGACCTCGATGTCGTCGTAGAGGTGGCGCAGGCCCTGCACGTCCAGGGCCTCGAGGAGCGGCGCGACCAGGCGGTCGACGGCGAGGGCGCGTCGCCCGGCCTCCTGGGAGGGCGGCACCGAGCCACCGTCGAGGTCGAGCTGGCCCTCGGCGGCCGACGACTCGTCGGGCAGCTCGAGGTTGGCGTAGCGCAGCAGGAGGTCGCCCAACAGGTAGCGGGCCTCGGCCGGATCGAGGAGGTAGGCCGCCAGCATCGTGTCGACCGCCAGGACGGCGACGTCGACTCCGTCTTCACCCAGCCGGCGCATCAGCGCCTTGGCGCCGTGGGCGGCGAGGGGGCGGCCGCCGGGGCCGAGCAGGGTGCCGAGGGCCTCCCGGACCTCGTCCGTGGCCAGCACCGTGTCCCGGAGCCAGCCCACCTCTGCGGCCGTGCCGTCGACGACCATGGCCAGGCCGGCGAACGACGAGCGGCCCTCGTCGCCCGTCCAGGCCGGGGCCACGACGAGCGGTCCCGACCCGTCGGCCAACCGGGCGAGCAGGCCCGCCGCCTCGGCGGAGGTGGTGGCCTCGGTGACCTCGGCCTCGAGCACCTCGGCACCCGATGATCGGCTGCCGTCGCCGCCGCCACTGCCCAGGCGGCCGCCGAGCGCCTCGTCGAGGAGCTCGAACTTGCCCCGGAACTCGAGGAAGTCGAAGAGCTGGCGCACCTCGTCAGGGTCGACGTCGTCGATCACGGCCGTGGAGAAGTCGACCTCGATGTCGAGATCCCGCAAGAGCACCATCACCTCGGCGTTGAGGCGGACCTGCTCCTCGTGGGCGGTCAGGTTCTCGCGGAGCTTCGGGGTCTGCTCGTCGAGATGGGCGAAGATGCCGTCGAGCCCGCCGTACTTCTTGATGAGCTTGGCCGCGGTCTTCTCCCCCACCCCCGGGACGCCAGGGAGGTTGTCGGAGTTGTCGCCGCGCATCGCCGCGTACTGCACGTACTCGGTGGGGCTGACGCCGGTGCGCTCCTCGATGCCCGCCTCGTCGTAGAGGGCGTAGTCGGACACCCCGCGCTTGTTGTAGAGCACCCGGACGTGGGGGTCCTCCACGAGCTGATAGGCGTCGCGGTCGCCGGTCACGATCATCACCTCGTGCCCGGCGATCTTGGCCTTCTCGGCCAGCGTGGCGATGATGTCGTCGGCCTCGAAGCCGGGGGCCTCGACGGTGGTGATGTGCAGCACGTCGAGCACCTGGCGCACCAGGCCCATCTGCTGGCGCAGGATGTCCGGTGCCGCGTCCCGATTGCCCTTGTAGGTGGGGACGCGCTCATGGCGGAACGTGGGCTCGGGCCGGTCGAAGGCCACGACGATGGAGTCGGGCTTCTGCTCGCGGAGCAGGTACGTGAGCATCGTGGTGAAGCCGAGCACGGCGTTGGTGACCTGGCCCGCCGCGGTGGCGAGGTCGGTGGGGAGCGCGAAGAAGGCGCGGTAGGTGAGCGAGTTCCCGTCGATGAGCATCACCAGGCGCCGGTCCGGTTCGCTCATGCCAGATGCTCCGCTCCGCTCCGCAGCGTCAAGAGGTGGGCTTGGGCTCCGGCTCGAGCTGGCCCGCGATGACCCGCTCGGCCACGGCCTTCATGGTCTGGCGCTCCTGCATGGCCCGCTTCTGGATGAAGCTGAAGGCCTCGTGCTCGCTCAGGCCGTGGGCGTCCATGATCTGACCCTTGGCCCGATCGACGATCTTGCGGGTCTCGAGCTGCTCCTCGAGGTTGGCAGTCTGCTCGTGGAGCGCCTTCATCTCCTTGAACACGCCGAGGGCGACCTCTACGGCGGGGATGAGCTCGCTGCGCTGGAACGGCTTGACGAGGTAGGCCAGGGCGCCGGCGTCTCGTGCCTGCTCGATGAGGTCGCGCTGGCTGAACGCCGTGAGGATCAGCACCGCGGCACGGCGCTCGCCGGCGATCTCGCGGGCGGCCGAGAGGCCGTCGAGGCCCGGCATCTTGATGTCGAGGATGGCGATGTCGGGCTCGTGCTCCTTGACCAGGTCGACGGCTTCGTCGCCCCGGCCCGTCTCTCCCACGACGTCGTAGCCCTCCTCTTCGAGGGTCTCCTTGAGGTCGAGGCGGATGATGGCCTCGTCCTCGGCGATCACGACTCGGGTGGGCAACGTCAACGGCCTTTCGCTCGGGTGTGGTGCAGGGTAGTCCCCGCGCCGACGCCTCCTCCGCCTCCCCGTCGGATGGGCACGACCGCCGGACCTGTGAGTCAGTCGTGCTCGAGGATGAGGCGGTCCAGGAGCTCGTCCTGGGCCTGCTCGAGCCGGACGATCTCCGCGCTCACCTCTCGGCGATGCCGCTCCATGGCATCGGCGTGACGCTTGGACTCGCGGTACTCGCGCTCGGCCAACGGGGTCTCGGAGACGAGCGAGCGCAGGCGCGACTCCTCGGCCTCCTCGGCAAGGTGGGCCAGTTGCTCGTCGGCCACCCGCAGATCGGCCCGGAGGGCCTTCAGGGCGTCGCCGACCTCGATGAGGCGACGCTCGACCAGGGACTTGGCCATTGACGAAGACTACTGCCGGGCGGATCGGGAACCCGGGCAGGCACGTCGTCGTTGGGACTACGTCGGCCGCACAGCGCAGCGCTGCGGTCACACCAGTCCCCTACCTCCCGGGTACTGGCCCCTTCTGAACTGGAGTCCCCTGTGGTCCTCGTTGCTGCTGATGGCGGCCGCGGACGCCGTGCGCGTCTGCCCCTCCGCTGGTTCGTCCTCTTCGCCCTGCTCGGCGCCCTGGCGCTCGGAGCGCTCGGCGTGCGGGCCGGCCTGATCGACACGTCGTTCCTCCAGGCCGGCGCCACCTCGCGCACCGAGGTGGAGGCCGACCCCACCGTCGTGCTCCAGGCGCTGACCGAGCAGGCCGACCTCGTGGTCGCCGAGCGCAACCTCGCCGCCACGACCGTCGAGGCCGACAACACCGTGACCGTCAAGGTGCCGCTCCTCGGCTCCCAGGACGTTCCTCCCTCCCTCGCCGGCGAGCACGAGGTGGCCGAGGTCGGCCCCGGCAACGTCGAGCTCCGGGTCGATCTCTCGGAGCTGCGCACGTCGGACCTCGTCGTCGAGGACGGCACCGTGCGCATCCAGGCGCCCCTGCCCCGCATCGCCGAGGTCGACCCGGGCCCGGTCCGCACCATCGACGAGTCCACCGGCCTGCTGAGCCGAGGGGCCGAGGTGGTCGGCGGCGACTCCCAGTCCATCCAGCAGCAGGAGCTGGCCGACGCCGGCGAGGCGCGGATGCTCGAGGGTGCCCGTCAGGACGCCGAGCTGTTCGAGCTCGGCCGTCAGAGCCTCGAGCGGACCCTCCAGCGACTGCTCATCACCCTGCCCGGCGTGGACCGCGTGCAGGTCGAGTTCCCGACGGTGACCGAAGCGTGCGCCACGCACTCGGCGCCGGCGTTCTGCGCGGCCAACCGCGGCGGTGACGTGGTCGCCGGCGGCCCGCAGTAGCCGGACCGGATCCCGCTCCGGGCCGATTACGCGTGGTGCCCGGGGCGGGATTCGAACCCGCACGTCCTTTCGGACAGTGGATTTTGAATCCACCGAGTCTGCCGTTCCTCCACCCGGGCGTGAGTTCGAGGGGACTCGGAGCGTACCCTCGTGCTCGATGTCCGAGCAGACCCGAAAGCGACGCTGGCCCCGACGACTCCTGGTGCTCGCCGTCCTGGTGGGCGTCGTGGCGCTCGTGCGCGAACAGCAGATCCGCAGCAACGAGCAGCGCTTCGGTGCGGCGCCGACCGGGAGCGAGGGCCCATGAGGCCCGCCCGGTAGATCGAGGCACCGTGGCCGGCTTCCGCGTCAGCGGGTGGGGCACCGCCCTGCCCGACAAGACCGTCACCAACGACGATCTCGCCGGGTGGCTCGACACCTCCGACGAGTGGATCCGCGAACGCACCGGCATCGCCCAGCGTCGCGTCGGTGACAGCACGACCGCGCTGGCCGTGGAAGCCGGGCGCCGTGCCCTGGAGCGCTCCCCCGGCCCGGTCGACCTGGTCATCGTCGCCACCATCACGCCCGACCAGACCACCCCTGCCACCGCCTCGTACGTCCAGGACGCCCTCGGGCTCCAGCACTGTGGGGCCTTCGACCTCAACGCCGCCTGTTCCGGCTTCGTCTACGGCCTCGTCGCCGCGCGCGGCCTGCTCGCCACCGGCCTGCGGCGCATCCTCCTCGTCGGCGCCGAGACCCTGAGCCGCATCACCGACTGGGACGCCCGGCGCACCGCGATCATCTTCGCCGACGGCGCCGCCGCGGTGGTCCTCGAGGCGACCGACGGCGAGGACAACCTTCTCGGGTTCGACCTCGGCAGCAACGGGGCCGACGCCGGGATCCTGCGGGCCGACCTCGGCGGCTACCTGCGCATGGACGGCCCCGCCGTGTTCGCCCAGGCCGTGGCGGCGATGGTGGGGTCGTGCTCTGCCTCCCTCGAGCAGGCAGGGCTCTCGACGGCCGACGTGTCGCTCGTGGTGCCCCATCAGGCGAACGCCCGCATCCTCGAGGCCGGCGCCGACGGCCTCGGCATCCCTCGTGACCGCCTGTCGCTGGTGATCGAGCGCTACGGCAACACCTCGGCGGCGTCGGTGCCCCTCGCGCTCGCCGACGCGCTCGACCGCGGCCGCGTCCGTGAGGGCGACGTGGTGCTCTTCGTGGGCTTCGGCGCCGGCATGGCCTGGGCCAGTGCCGTGGTGCGCTGGCCGGCCTGACCCGGCGCCCCGCCCCGTCGGCGCCGATGTAACGACCCGGCGGGCCCGCCGGTCCCACCCCCGATGATCGCGTTCACCTTCCCCGGCCAGGGCTCCCAGCGCCCGGGCTTCGGGGCCGCGTGGGTCGACCACCCGTCCTGGGAACTCGTGGCGGAGGCGAGCGAGGTGGCCGGCCGCGACGTCGCCCACCTCCTCCTCGAGGCGGGGGCCGACGAGCTCCAGGAGACCCGCAACGCCCAGCTCGCCACCTTCGTGGCCAGCCTCGTCGCCCTGGACGCCGTCGAGCGCCTGGGGGTCTCCCCACGGCTGCTCGCCGGCCACAGCCTCGGCGAGTACTCGGCGATCACCGCCGCCGGGATCGTCAGCTTCGAGGAGGGCGTGCGCCTCGTGGTCGAGCGGGGCAACGCCATGCAGGCCGCCGCCGACGACCAGGAAGGATCGATGGCGGCCGTCCTCGGCCTCGACGAGGACCAGGTGGCGGTGACCTGCGCTCGGGCCGGCGACGTCTGGGCCGCCAACTTCAACGCCCCGGGCCACACGGTGCTGGCCGGCACGCCCGAGGGCCTCGAGGCCGGCGCCGCGATCGCCCGTGAGCTCGGCGCGAAGAAGGTCATGCCCCTGAAGGTCGGTGGGGCGTTCCACTCTCCGCTCATGGCGCCCGCCCGTGAGCGCCTCGACAAGGCCCTCGGTGACGTCGCCTGGCGGGCCACCGACACGCCCGTGGTCACCAACGTCGACGCCACCGCCCACGCCGGCGCCGACGGGTGGGACGGGCTCCTGCTCGCGCAGCTGTGCAGCCCCGTGCGCTGGCGGCAGTCGGTCGCCGCCCTCCTGGACGAGAGCGTGACCCGACTGGTGGAGCTCGGTCCAGGCACCGTGCTCACCGGTCTCGCCAAGCGTTGCGCCCCGACCGCCCGCGCCTGCTCCGTCGCCACCCCGGAGGACCTCGACGGGCTCCTGGAGGCGCTGGCGGGGCCCAGCCCCTACCAGGGGGGCCTCGGCGAGCACCTCGCCATCGGCGAGCGCCTCGTGGTGACGACCGCCACCGGGGTCTTCCGCCGCTCGCCCGCCCGTGACCTCGGCGAACCGGTCACTCCGGGCGACGAGGTCGGCACCGTCGGCGGCGAGCCCGTCCGTTCCGCGTTCGGGGGACGCTTCGCCGGCTTCCTCGCCATCGAGGGCGAGCGGGTCACCCCGAGCCAACCCGTGGCGTGGCTGTCGGTGGACGGGGACCGGTGACCACGGTCCGGATCGCCGGCTGGGGGGCGGCGCTGCCGGACAAGACCATCACCAACGACGACCTGGCCACCTGGCTGGACACCTCCGACGAGTGGATCCGTGAGCGCACCGGCATCGCCGAGCGCCGGGTGGGGTCCAGCACCACCGAGCTCGCGGTGGCGGCGGGCCGCCAGGCGCTCGTCCGCTCGCCCGGCGCCGTCGATGCGGTGATCGTGGCCACGCTGACCCCCGACCAGGAGACTCCCGCGACGGCCTCGGTGGTGCAGGCCGCGCTCGGCCTCGACCGCTGCGCCGCCTTCGACCTCAACGCCGCCTGCTCGGGCTTCGTCTACGGCCTCGTCGTGGCGCGCGGCCTGATGGCCGCCGGGCTGCGGCGCATCCTGTTGATCGGCGCCGAGACCATGAGCCGCATCGTGGACTGGGACGACCGCGAGACCGCCGTCCTCTTCGGCGACGGGGCCGGCGCCGTGGTCCTGGAGGCCACGGACGGGCCCGACACCCTGCTGGGCCACGACCTCGGAGGGGACGGCGCCGCCGCGCCGCTGCTGTGGGCGGACCGCGGCGACGTCCTGCACATGGACGGCCGGGAGGTGTACCGCCGGGCCGTGCGGGCCCTGGTCGAGTCGTCCACCGCCGCCCTCGACCGGGCCGGGCTCACCGTGGCCGACGTCGGCCTGTTCGTCCCCCACCAGGCCAACCGCCGCATCATCGAGGCCTCCGCCGAGCGCCTCGGCATCCCTCCCGAGCGGGTCGCGCTCATGGTCGAGCGCACCGGCAACACCTCGGCGGCGTCGATCCCGCTGGCCCTGTGCGCCGTGCTGGACGAGGGCCGGGTCCATCCCGGCGAGATCCTCCTCCTGTCCGGGGTGGGGGCCGGGATGGCGTGGGGCAGCGCTGTTCTACGGTGGCAGCCATGACCTGCCCCGGACCCGTCCGTTGAGCCGCGTCGTCCTCGTCACCGGCGGGTCACGCGGCATCGGCCTGGCCACCGCCCGGGCCTTCGCCGCCGAGGGCCACCGCGTCGCCGTCACCTATCGCACGGCACCGCCGGAGGACGCCGGCGACCTGCTGTGCGTGCCCTGCGACGTGACCGACCCCGACCAGGTGGAGGCCGCCTTCGCCGCCGTCGAGGCCGAGCTCGGCCCGGTCGAGGTCCTCGTGTCCAACGCCGGCATCACCCACGACGGCCTCCTCGTGCGCATGGGCGAGGAGGACTTCTCCTCCGTCGTCGACACCAACCTCGCCGGCAGCTACCGCGTGGCCAAGCGGGCCGTGACCAAGATGATGCGGGCCCGCTGGGGTCGGGTCATCTTCCTCTCGTCGGTCGTCGCCCACCTCGGCTCGGCGGGCCAGGCCAACTACGCCGCCGCCAAGTCGGGCCTCGTGGGGCTCGCCCGCTCGATGGCCCGCGAGTTCGGCTCCCGGAACATCACCGTCAACGTCGTGGCGCCCGGGCCGATCGCCACCGACATGACCGACGCACTGCCCGAGGAGCGCCAGGCGCTCATCACCGCGGTCGTCCCCCTCGGGCGTTTCGGAACGACCGAGGAGGTAGCGTCGACCATCGCGTTCCTGGCCTCGGACGAGGCCGCCTACATCACCGGCGCCGTCATCCCGGTCGACGGTGGCATGGGCATGGGAACATAGGGGCCCTGGCCCCGACGACCAGACCGAACACAGCACGGAGTGGAGCAGCGTGAGCGACGACGCAGATTTCGAACGGTTCAAGCGGTGCGCGGTGGAGGTCCTTTCGGTCGACGCCGACAAGGTCACCCGCGAGGCCACCTTCGGTGAGGACCTCGACGCCGACAGCCTCGACCTCGTCGAGCTCGTGATGGCGCTCGAGGAGGAGTTCGACGTCACCGTCGACGAAGAGGAGCTCGAGGGCATCGAGACCGTCGGCCAGGCCTTCGACCTGGTCAAGGGCAAGCTGGGCTAGCGATGCGAGGGGCGCGCGTCGCCGTCACCGGAGTGGGCGTCGTCGCGCCCTGCGGCATCGGCACCGACGCGTTCTGGGACGGCCTCGGCACGCCCGTCGAGCCCGCCGACCGGCGCGAGGTCACCGGCTTCGACCCCGAGGATTGGTTCGACAACCCGAAAGAGGCGCGTCGCACCGACCGCTTCGCGCAGTTCGCCCTCGCCGCGGCCCAGATGGCCCTCGAGCAGGCCGGCGACCTCGGTGCCGACCCCGACCGCTCGGGCGTCATCATCGGCACCGGCGTCGGCGGCCTCAACACCCTCGAGAACGGGGTGCAGATCTACTACACGAAGGGGGCCCGCCGGGTCTCCCCCTTCCTCGTGCCCATGATGATGTCGAACGGCGCCGCCGCGTCCGTCTCGATGCGCCACGGCTGGCGCGGCCCCTGCGAGACCATCACCACCGCCTGCGCCGCCGGCACCCACTCCATCGCCCACGCGGCCATGTTGGTGGCCTCCGGGCGGTGCGAGGCCGTCCTCGGCGGAAGCGCCGAAGCCGCCCTCACCCCTACCGCCATCCAGGGCTTCATCAACATGACCGCCACGTCCTCGACGGGCCGGTCGTGCCCGTTCGACGCCGAGCGCGACGGCTTCGTCATCGCCGAAGGCGCCGCCGTGCTGCTCCTCGAGGAGTGGGACCGGGCCGAGGCCCGGGGCGCCACCATCCTCGCCGAGGTGCTCGGCAGCGCCAGCACCGCCGACGCCCACCACATCACCGCCCCGGACCCCGGCGGCTCCGGTGCGGTGTCATGCATGGAGCTCGCCCTCGCGGACGCCGGCGTGCCGACGTCCGCTGTGGGACAGATCAACGCCCACGGCACGTCCACCCCCCTCAACGACGCCGCCGAGGCCGAGGCCATCGCCAAGGTCTTCGGCGCTCCCGGCCCGCCCGTCACGTCCATCAAGGGCGTCACCGGCCACTCCCTCGGCGCCGCCGGCGCCCTCGAGGCGGTGGCGTCGGTGCTCTCGATCCAGCGGGGGCTGATCCCCCCGACGATGGGCACGCAGACCATCGACCCCGACATCCCCGGCATCGACGTGGTCACCGGCACCTACCGCGCCTGGGAGCCGGCGGCGGTGCTGTCGAACTCGTTCGGGTTCGGGGGGCACAACGGGTGCCTCGTGTTCGGCCCTCCTTCCGCCTGAACTCCCCACGGCCTGCGGGCCGGCGGGTCCTGTCGGCGGAGTCCGTTTCCGGCTTCGCTCGTCCCTCGCTGCGCCGGAAGCCGTTCCGCCGCCACCCCCCGGCCCTCCGGCCGTGCCCTGGCGGCCTCGTCCGGCCGACACTCGTTCGGGGCGGGCGCCCCGCTCGCTGCGTCACGCGCCTCGGAGCGGACTCGCCGTCGGCTCGTCACCCCGGGTCAGCGGTCTTCGAGCGGGCTCGGCTCAGCTCGGGGCGTCCACCAGGACGAACAGGAGGTCGGCCTCGCAGGCCACCTCCTCACCCACCAAGGCGCGGCCGTGGCCTTTGCCTGCTCTGCTGGACATGCGGCCGAGCTCGACTTCGAGCGTCAGGGTGTCGCCGGGTCCTACCTGGCGGCGGAACCTGGCGTTGTCGACGCCGCCGAACAACGGGAGCTTGCCGGCCGTGCGCTCGTCGCTGAGCACCGCGTAGGCGCCCAGCTGGGCGATGGACTCCAGCATCAGGACGCCGGGGAGGGTGGGCAGGCCCGGGAAGTGGCCGGCGAAGAAGTCCTCGTCGCCGGTGAGGTGCCACCGTCCCCGGGCCGTGCCGTCGGCCGTGAGCTCCGTGACCTCGTCCAGGAGCAGGAACGGTGCCCGATGGGGCAGGACCGCCTCGGGGGGCGGCAGGGGCGTCACGGGGGCGCTCAGCCGGCCTCGAGGGCGGCCTGGAGCTTGAGCGGGGTGTCCTTGGGGCTGATCTTGTACCAGGCCTGTTCGATCTTGCCCTTCTCGTCGATCAGGAAGGCCGAGCGGATGATGCCCATGTAGACCTTGCCGTAGTTCTTCTTCTCGCCCCAGACCCCGTAGGCCTCGGCCACGGCGTGGTCCTCGTCGGCGAGGAGCGGGAAGCCCAGGCCGTACTTCTCGTCGAACTTGGCCTGCTTCTCGGGCTTGTCGGGGCTGACCCCGAGGATCTGGGTGTCGCCGATGTCGCCGGCGATGTCACGCAGGTTGCAGGACTGGGTGGTGCAGCCCGGCGTGTCGGCCCGGGGGTAGAAGTACAGCATCACCTTGCGGCCCTTGAACGCCGAGAGCCGGACCTTCTCGCCGGACTGGTCGAGGAGGGTGAACGCGGGAGCCTTGTCGCCTGCTTCGAGTGCCATGCCCCGACCGTAGCCAGCAGGACGCATCGGGGCCACGACCCGGTCGGCGCCCGCTGCGACCCGTGGCGGGACGCGAACGGGGGGCGGCGCTGGTGCGCCGCCCCCCGTCGTCGTTCGGTGCTGCCGTGCTACTTGGCGGCGGCCTTGAGCTTGGAGCCCGCGGACACCTTCACGCCGTAGCCCGCCGGGATCTGGATGGCCTCACCCGTCGCGGGGTTGCGGCCGGAGCGGGCGGCACGGTGCGTGCGCTCGATGGAGAGGAAGCCGGGGAGGGTGATCTTGTCGTCGCCCCCCACGGTCTCCGAGGCCACCTCGAAGAAGCCGTCCAACACCTTGCCGGCGTCGGCCTTGCTGACTCCGGTCTTGGTGGCGATTGCGTCGATCAGCTCGGACTTGTTCATGTGTTGCCCTCCTGGAAAGGCCTGTGGGGTCGGGGATTTCGGGCCTCTAGAGGGACAGCCGAGTAGATCCGGGCACCCATGTCAAGCATTTCGCCCTGCCACCACGGGGCGACGGTGACCATCCGCGACTGCGGGTGCTCTGGTGTGCTATCGAACGGAATTCAGCGGTCGAGCGCGGCTCGGAGCTCACCCACGAAGGCGGCCGCACCCTCCGGACCGGCTCCTTCGAGCAGGCGACGCACCAGCGCGGTGCCCACCACCACCCCGTCGGCCACGGTGGAGGCCTCGACGGCCTGGTCCGCGGTGCCGACGCCCACGCCGATGAGCACGGGCTTGTCGGTCACCGCCTTCACGCGGCCGGCGATGATCGTGGCCGAGTCGGCGAGGGCGTCCCGCTCCCCCGTCACCCCGAGGAGCCCGACCGCGTACACGAAGCCCCGGGCGCGCTCGCAGATGCGGGGCAGGCGCTCGTCGGGGGCCGTCGGCGCGGCCAGCATCACGGTCTCGACCCCGGCGGCATCGGCGGCCTCAGCCCACGGCCCGATCTCCTCGAGCGGGCAGTCGGGCACGATGGCGCCCGCCACACCGGCGGTGACCAGCTCCTGGGCGAAGCGCTCGTGGCCCATGTGGAACACGGTGTTGTAGTAGAGCATCACCGCCAGCGGAACCCCGGCGTCGAGGTCCGCCAACTGGGTGAGGATCGACTGCGGCGTGGTGCCCCGGCGCAGCGCGGTCTCCGACGCCTCCTGGATGACGGGGCCGTCCATCACGGGGTCGGAGAAGGGGATGCCGACCTCGATGGCGTCGGCGCCGGCATCGGCCACCGCCCGCACCACGTCGAGCCACTCGTCGTCGTAGCCGCCGGTCACGTAGGGCACCAGGAGCTTCTTGCCGGCGCCCCGGCGGGCGCGCAGGTGCGTCTCGAGCGTGCCGGGGCTCATCCGAGGATGCCCATGACCTGGTCGACGTCCTTGTCGCCCCGACCGGACAGGTTCAACAGCACGGTCTGGCCGGCGAGCGACTCCTTGGCCCGGACCACCCAGGCCAGGGCGTGCGCGGGCTCGAGGGCGGGGATGATGCCTTCCATGCGGGACAGCAGGGTGAACGCGTCGAGCACCTCGGCGTCGGTGACCTGCTCGTAGCGGGCCCGGCCGATGGCGGCCAGGTGGGCGTGCTCGGGCCCGACGCCCGGGTAGTCGAGGCCGGCCGAGATGGACTCGGCCTCGAGCACCTGCCCCCACTCGTCCTGCATGAGGTACGACTTCGAGCCGTGGACGACGCCGGGGACGCCCCGGCCCACCGCAGCACCGCCGGCGGGCTCGACGCCGACCAGCTCGACGCCCTCGTCGTCGGCGAAGCCGGAGAAGATGCCGATGGCGTTGGAGCCGCCGCCGACACACGCGGTGACCACGTCGGGCAGGTCACCGAGGTGGGCCAGGCACTGCGCCCGGGCCTCGTCGCCGATCACCCGGTGGAACTGGCGCACCATCCACGGGTACGGGTGCGGGCCCATCACCGAGCCGAGGCAGTAGTGGCTGTACTCGACGGTGGCCACCCAGTCCCGCATGGCCTCGTTGATGGCGTCCTTGAGGGTGCGGCTGCCCGACTCGGCGGAGCGCACCTCGGCGCCCAACAGGCGCATGCGGAACACGTTGAGCTCCTGGCGCTCCATGTCCACCGCCCCCATGTAGACCATGCACTCCATGCCGAGCAGCGCCGCCGCGGTGGCGGACGCCACCCCGTGCTGGCCGGCACCGGTCTCGGCCACGAGCCGCTGCTTGCCCATGCGCTTGGCCAGCAGAGCCTGGCCCAGCACGTTGTTGATCTTGTGGGAGCCGGTGTGGTTGAGGTCCTCGCGCTTGAGCAGCAGGCGCAGGCCCAGGTGCTCGGACAGCCGGTGGCACTCGGTGAGCAGCGACGGCCGGCCCGCGTAGTCCCGCAGCAGGCCGTCGAGCTCGTCGCGGAAGGCGGGGTCGGCCCAGGCGTCGGTGAACCCCGCTTCGAGCTCGGCGCAGGCGGGGACGAGGGTCTCGGGGACGAAGCGCCCGCCGAACTCGCCGAAGCGCCCCGACGAACCGGGGTCGGCCATGACGGTCACAGGTCCTCCTGCCAGTCGTAGGGGCCCGAATCGGTGCCCTCGTAGCCGGCCGGGGCCGCCGCCCGGGCCGCGTTGATGAAGGCCCGGAGCTTGGAGGCGTCCTTGCGGCCGGGCTCGGACTCGACGCCGGTGGCGACGTCGACGCCCCACGGCTGCACCTTGGCGATGGCGTCACCCACGTTCTCGGGGGTGAGCCCGCCGGCGAGGATGACCTTGCGGTGCGACGGTGCGCCTTCGGCCAGCGACCAGTCGAAGACCTGGCCGGACCCGGGCGTCTCGGAGTCGATGTGCACGGCGCTGGCCCCGAACTCGTCGATCCGGGCGAGGTCGGGCGAACCGGCGGGCAGGGCCCTGATGAGAAAGCCGACGCGGTCGGCCAACCAGCGGCTCTCCTCGGGTGTCTCGTGACCGTGGAGCTGGACCGCCCCGAGGCGGGTTTCCTGGACGATCTGGAGCACCCGCTCGGGCGCCTCGTCACGGAACACCCCGACGGTGAGGATCTCGCGGGGCAGGCGGGTGAGGATGTCGCGCACCCGCGTGGTCGAGACCTGACGCGGGGACGGGGCGAAGATGAACCCCACCGCGTCCGCGCCCATGGCCACGGCCAGCAACGCGTCCTCCTCTGACGTGGTCCCGCAGATCTTCACGAACATGTGGCGCTGAACCTACCGGAGGCCACCCGCGACCCCCCAAGCATTCGCCGGGTCGATGCGGTCGGCGGGGTCAGACCGAGGCGAGGGCGTGGACGGCGGCTTCGGGGTCTCCGCTGGTCACGACCGACTCCCCCACCAGGACGGCGTCGTAACCGGCCGCCCGCAGGTGGGCGGCGTCCCCGGGCCCGCCGACGCCGGACTCGGCCACCGAGACCGTGCCCCCGGGCATGAGCGGGCGCAGCGACGCCGCCCGCTCGGTGTCCACGGCGAAGGTGACGAGGTCGCGCTGGTTCACCCCGATGAGGGTGGCGCCGACGTCGAGCGCGCGGTTCAGCTCGTCGGCGTCGTGGACCTCGACGAGCACGTCGAGCCCCAGCCGCAGGGCGAGGGAGTGCAGGTGGCTGAGCTCGCGATCGTCGAGGGCGGCCACGATGAGCAGGACCGCGTCGGCGCCCATCAGACGGGTGTCGCAGACGTCGCGCTCGCACACGGTGAAGTCCTTGCGCAGCACGGGCAGGGACACCGCCGCCCGGGCGGCGGAGAGATCCGCCGGCGATCCGCCGAAGAACTCGGCGTCGGTGAGCACCGAGAGGCAGGCGGCACCGCCGCGCTCGTAGGCCCGGGCCACCTCGGCGGGATCGAGCCCGGGGTTCAGGTCCCCCTTCGAGGGCGAACGCCGCTTGATCTCGGCGATCACTCCGAGCCCGGGACGCTCGAGTGCCGCCTGGAACCCGCGCGTCGGGGGCAGGGCGTGGGCCTGCTCGATGAGCGCGTCGAGCGGGCGCTCGTCCTGTGCGGCGGCGGCCCGGTGGGCGACGAGGATGCGGTCGAGGTAGGTGCTCGTCATGCCCGGCCTCCGTCGGCGAGGTCGTCCCGGCGGCTGGAGCCCATGGCCATGAAGGGCAGGAGCACGAAGCCGAGGAGCGAGAAGGCGAAGCACATGAACGAGAGGGCGAGGAGGGGTGCGGCCTGGAGCACCATGGCCACGGCGAACAGGGCCACGGCCGACGCGAAGAGCGCCACGGGGACGAGGGTCCACGAGCCGCGGACATGGGCGTCGCTGAGCGGTGCGTCGTCGGCGAGGTCGGCGGCCAGGTCGTCCCGCTCGTGGGGGATGCCGCCACCGGGGTGCCAGGACGGACCCGCCTTGGGCTCGAAGCCGGGGCGCGGCCCGGACGGCTGTCCGATGGTGCGGTCGTAGGCCCTTCGTGCGTCCTCGTCGCCGAGTACCGACCACGCCTCGTTGACCCGCTGCATCTCCCGCTCGGCCCGTCGGCGGCCGATCTCGTCACCGGTGTGGTAGTCCGGGTGGTGCTTGCGGGCGAGCACGAGGTACGCCCGCCGCACGGTGGCGGCGTCGGCCGTGGGCGCCACGCCCAGCACCTCGTAGTGGGTCACCCCGCCAATGGTAGGAGGGGCAACGGGCGCACCTCGCCTCGAGCCTCGCCCTCGCCCCAGCGGACCGTGGCCGCGGCCGGCGGGTCGACCGACCGCTTCACGTAGGCCAGGGCGACACCCCCGCCGTGGCCGGCCGCTCCCGGCGCCGCGCTCGTGATGGCGCCCACGACCTCGTCGTCCACCAGGACCTCGGCCCCGACGGGCGGCACCGACCCGGCGATGAGGAGACCGCGCAGGTGCCGAGGGACGTTGCCGCCCCGACTGTCGATGCGCGCCGTCAGCTCCTGGCCGGTGAAGCAGCCCTTGGTGAAGCTGACCGACCGCTCGACGACCCCCGACTCGGCCGGGATGGTGTGCTCGTCGAGCTCGGCGCCCATGGCGGGCACGCCGGACTCGATGCGCAGCACCTCCAGCACCTCGGGGGCGCACCACCGCACGCCCTCGGGCACGGTCGGCGCCGGCCCGAGGAGGTCGACGCCGTGCGCGCTCGGCCACTCGGGATCGGCGGTGACGGCGTCACCCACGTCCACCGAGGGAGCATCGGGGCCACGGAGGGCCACGACCTGCCAGTCGAGTGGGGCGATGGTGGCGTCGACGCGCAGCTTGAAGCGTTCGAGACGGGCCACGAGGGCGGCGCCGGCGCCGGCGTCCACGTCGAACACGAACCGGTCGGGGCCGAGCCGGGTGATGCGCCCCCAGACGGCCACCTTGCCGTCGGGGTGCAGCACGAAGGTCCACGCGGAGGCGCCTTCGGCGAGGCCGGCGACGTCCTGGCTGAGCTGGCCCTGGAGGAACGTGGCCGCGTCGGGGCCGGCCACCTCGATCACCTCACGGTCGGTGCGCACGGCCCCGACGGACCCCCGCAGGGCCTGCTCGTCGGCCATCAGGTCACGGTCATCGCTCATGGGGTCCCCTTGCGGCTCATGCGGCGGGCGGCGGGCACCGCGGCGAGGAGGGCCCGGGCCTTGTTCTGCGTCTCCTCGTGCTCGGCCATCGGGTCGGAGTCGGCGACGATGCCGGCGCCGGCCTGGACCGAGGCCACGCCGTCGGGACCGATCACCATCGTGCGGATGGCGATGGCGGTGTCGATGTTGCCCGAGAAGTCGAGGTAGCCGACCACACCGGCGTAAGGGCCCCGCTTGGTGGGCTCGAGGGCGTCGATGATCTCCATGGCCCGCACCTTGGGCGCACCCGAGACGGTGCCCGCGGGCAGCGTGGCCCGCAGGACGTCGATGGGCGTGCGGCCCTCGGCCAGCTTCCCGGACACCTGCGAGGTGAGGTGCATCACGTGGCTGTAGCGCTCGAGGGTCATCATCTCGTCGACCCTCTCGGTGCCGAACTCGACCACCCGTCCCACGTCGTTGCGGGCGAGGTCGATGAGCATCACGTGCTCGGCGACCTCCTTGGGGTGCTCGGCCAGCTCGGCGCCCAGACGACGGTCCTCCTCGTCGGTGGCCCCTCGGGGCCGAGTGCCGGCGATGGGGCGGGAAACGACCCGGCCGTCGAGCAGCTGCACCATCGGCTCGGGGGACGAACCGACCAGGGTCACCTCCGGGTGGCGCAGGAAGTACATGTACGGGCTCGGGTTCACCTGGCGCAGCACCCGGTACACGTCGAAGGGGTCGGCGCCCAGCTCGAGGTCGAAGCGCTGGGCCAGCACGACCTGGAAGATGTCGCCGGCGAGGATGTGCTCCTTGGCCACGTCGACCGCGGCGCAGTACACCTCGGCCCCCATGGTGGAGGTGACCTCGGGCAGCGGATCGGTGGGGTCGGGCGGGTCCACGAGCGGCTCGCTCAGGGGACGGGCGCCGTCCTCGGCCAGCTGCTCCAGGCGGGCGACGGCGGCCTCGTAGGCGGCGTCGAGGGCCGCCTCCGTGGCATCGGGCTCGACGAGCACGTTGTCGATCAGGGTGACCCGCTGGCGCCAGTGGTCGAAGGCGGCGAGCTGGCCGATCACCGAGAGCACGGCGTCGGGACGACCGAGATCGTCGGGCGGGACGTCGGGCAGGTGCTCGACCTCGCGCACCACGTCGTAGCCGAGGTAGCCGATCACCCCGCCGTGCAGCGGCGGCAGGTCGGGGAGCTGCGGCGACCGGTAGCGCTCGAGCAGGTGCTCGAGGGTGGCCAGGACCCCTTGGTCGGTGGGGACGCCGAGGGGCAGCTCGCCGTCGACATCGAGGCGACCGCCCCGGGCCACGATGGTGGTGAGCGGGTTGCGGCCCACGAAGGACCAGCGGCTCCAGCGCTCGGCATGCTCGACCGATTCGAGCAGGAACCCCGGCCGCTCCCCCACCAGGCGGGCGAACGCCGCCACCGGCGTGGTCATGTCGGCCACCAGCTCCCGCCACACCGGCACGACGCTGTGGTCGCGGGCCAGGGCGTGGAACTCGTCGCGGGAGGGCTGGTACACGGTGCGTCCTTCAGGTGGTCGGGTCGTCGGTGCCGTGCTCGGCGCGGGCGGCGGGAGCGGGGTCGGGGTCGTTCCCCGGGTCCTCGGGGTGCCCGAAGGCCCGGAAGAAGCACGAGCGCTCACCGGTGTGGCAGGCGCCCCTGCCCTCCTGGTCGACGATGAACAGCAGCGTGTCGCCGTCGCAGTCGTAGAACGCGGCCCGCACGTACTGGCGGTCGCCGGAGGTCTCGCCCTTGCCCCAGAGCTCCTGGCGCGACCGGCTCCAGAACCACGTGCGGCCGGTGGCGAGGGTCTTGGCCAACGACTCGGCGTTCATCCACGCCAGCATCAGGACCTGGCCGTTCTCGGCGTCCTGCACGATGGCGGGAACGAGCCCGTCGGCGTTGTACGCCACCCGCCCGAGCTCCTCGGCGGTGACCTCGATGGGCTCGGCCTCGAAGGTGGCGGCCCCCGCCTCCCCGCTCACAGGTAGAGGCCCGTGCTGCCTTCGTCGAGCCGGGGCGCAGCGACCGCGTGGATGTCGCGCTCGCGCAGGATCACGTAGTCCTGCCCCCGCACCTCGACCTCGAAGCGGTCCTCGGGGTTGAACAGGACGTGGTCGCCCGGCTCGATGCTGCGGACATTGGGGCCGGCGGCGACGGCCTCGGCCCACACCAGGCGCTTGCCCACCTGGGCCGTGGCGGGGATGACGATGCCGCCGCTCGAGCGCCGCTCGCCCTCGGACGAGGTCTGCACCAGGATGCGGTCGTTCAGCATCTTGATGGGGAGCTTGTCGTCATCGGACGCGCCCGCCGCTGCGGCTCCGTTGGCTGCCATGGCGGTCACCGTACCGGCCGTCACCCGGCGCCCGGCCCGGCAACGGTGACCTCGACGCGGGCGGGCGCCGGCGTGGGTGACGCGGCCAGGGAGGCAACCAGGGTGTACTCCCCCGGTTCGACGTCGAGAGGCACGCCGCCGAGCTCGACCCGGTACTGCTGGGCGGCCCCGATCACCTGGCAGCGCTCACCTTGCGCGAACGACTGGTCCGCGCTCCAGCGGTAGGCCACGGCGTCGTCGCCACCCCCTCGCAGGACCACGTCGCCGTCCTGGCTGGTCGGGTAGACAAGCGTGACCGCGTCGTCACCCCGGTTGTCGACGGTGAGGGCCCAACGCACGCGGCCGGTCTCGAGGGCGGCGCCGAGCTGGACCCGCAGCTCGAGGTCGTCGGCCAGTCGGTCGGCGCCGGCGGTGCGGCCCTCGCAGGTGGCCGCCGACGGCGGGGCCGCGGCGGCGAGCGGGTCGGTGTTGGGCGGCCCGCTGGTGGGGCTGGTGGCGTCCGACGGCGGGATGAGCACGGCGTCGCCGGCGTCGACGGTGGTGCCGGTGGCTCCCTCGTCGGCACCTTCCGCTGCGGGCAGGGCCCCGCCGTCCGGGTCGGAGCCGCTCCCGTCGCTGCTGCAGCCCGCTCCCAAGCCGGCGACGACGAGCAGCGCCACCAGCAGCGCGCCTCGGAGCCGACGCACGCTCACTGCGGGCGGACCGTGATCCCCCGTGCGGCCAGGTGCTCCTTGGCCTCGGCCACGGTGTGCTCGCCGAAGTGGAAGATGGACGCGGCGAGGACGGCGTCGGCGCCACCCTCCACCACACCGTCGGCCAGGTGGTCGAGCGAGCCCACCCCGCCGCTGGCGATCACGGGGATGCCGCAGGCGTCGGACACCGCCCGGGTCAGCTCCAGGTCGAAGCCGTCGCGTGTGCCGTCGCGGTCCATCGAGGTGAGGAGGATCTCGCCGGCACCGCGGCGCTCGCACTCGGCGGCCCAGGCCACGGCGTCGAGGCCGGTGGGGTTGCGGCCGCCGTGGGTGTACACGCCGAAGGCGGGACCCTCGTCCCCATCGTCCCCGGCGGCACGGCGGCGGGCGTCGATGGCCACCACCACGCACTGCGTGCCGAACTCGGTGGCCAGTTCGGTGATCAGCTCGGGCCGGTCGATGGCGGCGGTGTTGATCGACACCTTGTCGGCCCCAGCTCGCAGCAACCGGCGGGCGTCGTCCACCGAGCGGATGCCGCCCCCGATGGTGAAGGGGATGAACACCTCCTCGGCGGTGCGCCGGGCCACGTCGACGATGGTGTCGCGGGCGTCGGAGGACGCGGTGATGTCGAGGAAGACGACCTCGTCGGCGCCCTCGCGGTCGTAGCGGGCGGCGAGCTCGACCGGGTCGCCGGCGTCGACGAGGTCGACGAAGTTCACGCCCTTCACCACGCGACCGTTGTCGACGTCGAGGCACGGGATGATCCGCGCGGTGCGCACCTCAGGCCCCCACCGACGCCACGAGGGCGGCGTCGAGGGTGAAGGCGCCCTCGTACAGGGCGCGGCCGACGATGGCGCCGCTGAGCTTTCGCTCGGCCACTTCGAGGGCACGGAGGTGCTCGAGGTCGGCGAGCGTCCCGACGCCCCCCGACGCGATGACGTCCACGCTCGTGGCGGCGAGAACGGCGCCGAGGCCGTCGACGTCGGGACCCTCGAGGGTGCCGTCGCGGCCGATGTCGGTGACGATGAGGGCGGCGATGCCGGCGGCCTCGAACTCCCGGGCGACGTCGAGCACCGAGCGGCCGGAGGCCTCCTCCCAGCCCCGCACGGCGACATCGCCGGCACGGGCGTCGAGGCCGACCGCCACCGGGTGGCGGGCGGCGAGGCGCGCCACCAGCTCGGGCTGCTCCAGCGCGACGGTCCCGAGCACGACCCGGGCCACACCGCCGGCGAAGAGGCGCTCGGCGGTGGCCTCGTCGCGGATGCCGCCGCCGGTCTGCACGGGCACGTCGACCGCCTCGGCGATGGCACTGATGACCTCGGTGTGGGCGGGCTCGCCCGAGCGCGCGCCGTCGAGGTCCACCACGTGGATCCAGGGGGCGCCGGCGTCGGCGAAGGCGCGGGCCTGGGCGACGGGATCGTCGGCGTAGACCGTCTCCTGGGCGTAGTCGCCCTGGTACAGGCGCACGCAGCGACCGCCCCGCAGGTCGATGGCCGGGTAGAGGTCCATGGTCAGGCCTGCTGTCCCATGGCGGTGACCTGACGGGCAGCGGCCTTGGCGAAGTTGGCGAGCACCGCGAGTCCCTTGGCGCTCGACTTCTCGGGATGGAACTGGGTGGCCCAGACGTTGCCCTGCTCGACCACCGCGGTGACGGGCCCGCCGTAGTCGCAGGTGGCCACCACGGCGTCGCCGGCGGGCGGGGCGTAGGAGTGCACGAAGTACATCCACAGCGGGTCGTCGATGCCGTCGAGCAGCGCCGACGGGCCCTGGCGCTGGAGCAGGTTCCACTGCATCTGCGGGCGCTTCTCGGTGTCGGGCAACAGGCGCACGGTGCCGGGGAGCACCCCGAGGCCGGCGGTGTCAGGCGCCTCCTCGGAGGCCTCGTACAGCAGCTGCATGCCGACGCAGATGCCCATGACGGGGCGACCGGACGCCACCGCGTCGAGGGTGGGCCCGGCGAGGTCGGCCTGGCGGAGCGCTTCCATGCACCGGCCGAAGTTGCCCACGCCGGCGAGCACCACCCCGTCGGCGGCGGCGATGAGGTCGCGGTCCGCGGTCAGGTGGGCCTCCGCGCCGACGTGCTCGAGGGCCTTCTGGGCCGAGCGCAGGTTGCCGATGCCGTAGTCGACGACGGCGATGACGGGGCCGCTCACAGCGTTCCCTTGGTGGACGGGACCCCCGCGCCCTCGACCCGCACGGCGTTGCGCAGGGCGTGGGCGACGCCCTTGAAGGTGGCCTCGATGATGTGGTGGGTGTTCTTGCCCCGTGTCTTGGTGATGTGCAGCGTGATGGCCGACGCCACCACGAAGGCGCGCCAGAACTCCTCGATGAGCTGGGGGTCGAAGGGCGGGTCGCTCAGGATCTTCTCGCCCGGGAAGTCGACCTCGTAGTGGAGGTAGGGGCGGCCGGAGAGGTCGAGGGCCACCTCGACCAACGCCTCGTCCAAGGGCACGGACGAGGACGCGAAGCGCCGCACGCCGGCCTTGTCCCCCAGCGCGTCGGCCAGCACCTCGCCCAGGGCGATGCCGACGTCCTCGACCGTGTGGTGGTGGTCGATCTCGAGGTCGCCGACGGCCCGCACCCGCAGGTCGAATCCGCCGTGGCGGCCGAGCTGGCTGAGCATGTGGTCGAAGAACGGGATGCCCGTGGACACCTCGGTGAGGCCCGACCCGTCGACGTCCATCTCGATGGAGATCTCCGTCTCCTTGGTGGTGCGCTCCCGACTGGCGAATCGGCTCACAGGATCTCCTCCAGGGCGTCGAGGAAGCGGTCGTCCTCGTCGGGTGTGCCAATGGTGACGCGCAGACACCCGTCGAGGCGAGGCCACGAGGCGCAGTTGCGCACGAGCACCGAACGGTCGACGAGGCCCTGCCACACGCCGTCGCCGTCGCCGGACCGGGGGCGGAACAGCACGAAGTTGGCACCGGAGGGCCACACGTCGACGTCGAGGTCCCGCAGCCGGGTGACGAGGCGACCCCGCTCCTCCACGATGGCGGCGACGCGCTCGTCCATGGCGTCCTCGTAGTCCAGGGCCAACGTTCCGGCGGCCTGCTTCAGCGCGTCCAGGTGGTATGGCAGGGTCACCTTGTCCAGCTCGGCGATCAGCCACGAGGGGCCGACGACGTAGCCGAGGCGGGCCGCGGCCATGGACCATGTCTTCGAGAAGGTGCGGGTGACGCACAGCGGGCGGTCGTCGTCGATCAGCGTGAGCGCCGACCAGGGGGCGAACTGGCCGTAGGCCTCGTCCACGACCAGCAGTCCGTCCACCGCCTCGACCTTCGCCAGGACGTCGCGCACGACGTCCTCGGGCTCGACCACCCCGGTGGGGTTGTTGGGCGAGCAGAGGAACGTGACCGTGGGCCGCCCGCCGGTGACCACCCGCTCGACCTCGGCGGGGTCGAGCGCGAAGTCGGCCGTGCGCTCCCCCACCAGCACGCCCGTGCCGGTGATGTGGGCGAGGTGCGAGTGCAGGGCGTAGGTCGGCTCGAAGACACCGACCGAGCGACCGGGGCCGCCGTAGGTGAGCAGGAGGCACTGGAGCACCTCGTTGGAGCCGTTGGCCGCGAAGACCTGCTCGGGCGCCACGCCGTGCATGGCCGCGATCCGGGTCCGTAGCTCGCCGGCACCGCGGTCGGGATAGCGGTGCCAGTCGACGTCCGCGACGGCACGCGTGAGGTCGTCCACCCAGCCCGCGGGCGGCGGCGCCGGCGACTCGTTCGTGTTCAGGCGGACGTCCACCGACACCTGCGGCGAGTGGTAGCCCTCGAGGGCGACGAGATCGTCCCGGGGCGCGACCGTCATCGGGGCCCACCCTCCCGGAGGCGCACGGAGTCGGCGTGGGCCACGAGGCCCTCGGCCTCGGCCAGGGTGGCGACGACCGGCGCAGCGGTGGCGAAGGCGGGCTCGTCGAGGCTGATGACGTGGAGGCGCTTCTGGAAGTCGTCGACGGTGAGGGCGCTGGAGAAGCGGGCGGAGCCGTCCGTGGGCAGCACGTGGCTCGGACCGGCCACGTAATCGCCGATCGAGGCCGGCGCGAGCACGCCCGTGAACACCGCGCCGGCGTGGCGCACCAGCGGGACGAGGTCATCGGGGTCTGCCGTCATCAGCTGGAGGTGCTCGGGAGCGATCAGGTTGGCGACCTCCATGGCCTGCTCGGGTGAGGCGCAGAGCACGGCGTAGCCCCCGTCGGCGAAGGTGCTGAGGATCTCGTCGCGACGGGGCGCGGCGTCGGTGAGGCGCTCGACCTCGGCCACCACCGCCTCGATGGCGTCTGGCGACCAGGACAGCAACCAGGCGAGCCCACCCGGCCCGTGCTCGGCCTGCACGAGCAGGTCCACCGCCGCGTAGGTGGCCGGGGTGGTGTCGTCGGCGACCACCACGATCTCGGACGGGCCGGCGAAGGACGACGGCACGCCGACGGTGCCGGCAACCTCGCGCTTGGCCACCGACACGTACACGTTGCCGGGACCGACGATGACGTCGACCGCAGGGATGGACTCGGTGCCGTAGGCCAGGGCGCCGATGGCCTGGGCGCCGCCGACGGCGTAGACCTCGTCGACGCCGGCGATCGCGGCGGCGGCGAGGGTCACCGTCGGCACCTGACCGGTCGGGTCGGGGGGCACGCACAACGCCACCTCAGGGACGCCGGCCACCTTCGCGGGGATGGCGGTCATCAGCACCGTGGACGGGTACACCGCTCGCCCGCCGGGGACGTAACAGCCCGCTCGGTCGACCGGCCGGCGCAGGTCCCGCACCCGGAGGCCGCCACGCTCGTAGTCGTGCTCCGGCGCCAGCTGGGACCGCTGGAAGTCGGTGATGCCGGCCGCGGCCGACTCGAGGGCGTCCCGCAGGTCGGGACCGAGGCCGGCGAGGGCGGCGGCGATCTCGTCGGTGGGGACCCGCAGCGGCTCGGGCACCACCCCGTCGAAGCGCTCGCTGTACTCGCGCAGGGCGACGTCGCCGCGGGAGCGCACGTCGTCGAGAATGGCGCGCACGGCGGCGACCGGCCCCGCGCCGGCCACCTCGGGCCGGGGCAGGCGCCCGGCGAGGTCGCCCGCGGCGTCACGCAGGTCGAGTCGGTTCAGCACGGGCGGCCGGTCCAGGTCCGGGGCAGGCGGGATCGGGGCATGGCCGCATCACGGTACCGGGGGGCCCTCCCGGCGAACGAGCCGGTATCGGATCGTCGGCCGGCCTCGACCGCCCGACCGGCCGCCTCGGCGATGGCATCCACCGCGACGAGTCGCTGCCCCCGACGGTGGGCGCCGCGGTTCGCCGCCGTCGCGGGTAGACAAGGGCGTCCGTCGAGTCAGGAGCCGTCCCGTTGAGCCTCGATCACGCCCAGCTGTCGTCGGTCGCCACCGGTCTCGACGAGATGATCAAGCGGGTGGCCGAGTCCGCGGACGGCATGCGCTCGGCCGGTCGGGACGATCTCGCCGGCGACCTCTATGAGGTGGAGCGGTCGCTCCAGGCGGCCTCGCGGCGCCTCGCCACCCTCGTCCGCCAACTGCGCTGAGCGGCTGGTCGGCCACGAGTGGTGGGCGAGGCTCCGGTCCACGTACCGGCGGTACCCGACGCCAAAACGTCACCGGCGCCCCTTGCGGGGCGCCGGTGCGGGCGACATCGGGCGGCGGACCCGTCTGTCGCCTTCTACCAGGTGGCGGGAACCTGGTTGTCCTGATCATACCCCCACCCTCCGCCGCGAGGCACGCACCCTCCGTCCCTTTTTTTGGGGGGTTCGGCCCGTAGAGGCCTCTCAGACCCGCGACGACGGGCAGAAGTCGTTGAGCACGCAGTCCTCGCACCGTGGGCGACGCGCCACGCACACCCGCCGGCCGTGCAGGATGAGGCGAAGGCTGAAGCGGCCCCGCTCGGCCGCGGGGATCATGGCGTTCAGCTCGTGCTCGACCTTCACCGCGTCGGTCTCGGTGGTGAGGCCGAGCAGCCGGGAGATCCGACCGACGTGGGTGTCGACGGGCAGGCCGGGGAGGTCGAACGCCACGCTGCGCACCACGTTCGCCGTCTTGCGGCCGACCCCGGGCAGCGACGCCAGGTCCTTCATGGCCGTCGGGACCTCTCCGTCATGGCGTTCCACGAGCGCGTTGGCCATGCCCAGCAGGCTCTTGGCCTTGTTGCGGAAGAACCCGGTGGAGTGGATCAGCTCCTCGAGCTCGGCAGGGTCGGCCTCGGCGAGGTCCTCGGGCGCCGGGTAGCGGGCGAACACCGACGGCGTGACCATGTTGACCCGGGCGTCGGTGCACTGCGCCGACAGGATCGTGGCCACGAGCAACTGGTACGGGTTCTCGTGGTCGAGCTCGCACCGCGCCTCGGGGTACTCCTCGGCCAGGCGCACGAGGGTCTCACGGGCGCGGCCTTTGGGGGATCGGGGGCGGGCCACGGCGTGGGAGGCTACCGGTGATGCCCGACGCTCTCTCCGTCCGCACGGCCGACGTCCCGGCCATTCCGGGGACCGCCGACGCCGAGGCACCCACGTGGGCCATGGCCGAGCGGGCCGACTGGGTGGTCGCCCACGCCCGCTGCGACCGCGACGGCGACCTCACCCTGCTCCTCGAGGACGACCTCGCCGGGTCCGACGCCGCCACCGTCGCCGCCGCTCTCGTCGACCACCTGCGGGACCACGCTGGCGCACGGGTGGTGCGGTGGTTCGTGCGCGGCGCCCGGGCGCGGGACGAGGCCGTGGCCGCCCGGCTCGCCCTGGCACCGTCACGCGAGCTGTGCCAGATGCGGGTGCCGCTCCCGCTCCCCGGCGGTCGAGCCCCGGTGCTTCCGTGGCGGGCCTTCGTGCCCGGCCAGGATGAGCAGGCCTGGGTGACGGTCAACAACCGGGCCTTCGCCGACCACCGCGATCAGGGAGGCCGGACCGTCGAGGACCTCCTCGCCCTCGAAGCCGAGCCGTGGTTCGACCCCGCCGGCTTCCTCCTGCACCACGACGAGACCGGCGCGCTCGACGGGTTCTGCTGGACCAAGGTGCATCGAGACGCCGACCCTCCCCTCGGCGAGATCTACGTGATCGGGGTCGATCCGCGGGCGCACGGGCAGGGCCTCGGTCGGGCGCTGGTGCTCACCGGCCTGGACTGGCTGCAGCGGACGGGCCTCGGCCAGGGGATGCTCTACGTCGACGCCGACAACGTGGCCGCCGTGGCGCTGTACCGGTCGCTCGGGTTCGTGGCCGTGTCCCGCGACGTGGAGTTCCGGGCGGGCTGAGTCGAACTCAGCCGGTCGAGACCCCCACGAGCGACCCGACGAGGTAGGTCACGCTGCTGGCGAGCACGGCGATGCCGACGTAGCGCGCCACCATGCGCACGTAGGACCCGTGCGTGGAGCGGGCGAGGAGGATCCCGACCGTGGCGGCGCCCAGGAGGCCGAGGACGACCGACCAGACCACCGCGGCCGTGCCGCTGCCGATCAGCCACGGCAGCAGCGGCAGCAAGGCCCCGATGGAGAAGGTGCCGAAGCTGGCGAGGGCGGCGCCGACGGGCGATCCCAGCGCCTCCGGGTCGATGCCCAGCTCCTCGCGGGCGTGCGCCTCCAGTGCCGTCTCGGGATCACGCATCATGGCCGTGGCCAGCTCGCGAGCGAGCTCGGGCTCTAGCCCTCGAGACTGGTAGAGCTCGGCGAGCTCGCGGGTCTCGACCACGGGGTTGCGGTGCAGCTCGATGCGCTCGAGGTTGAGCTCGTGCTCGAGCAGCTCGGTCTGCGCCTTCATGGAGCCGTACTCGCCGGCGGCCATCGAGATGGCGCCGGCGATCCAGCCGGCGAGGCCGGCCAGGCGGACGACGCCTGCACCCGGGCTGGCGCCGGCGACGCCCAGGATGAGCGAGACGTTGGAGACCAGGCCGTCACTCGCCCCGAAGACGGCGGCGCGCGCCACACCGCCCTGGACATCGCGGTGCTGGTGCTTGGGGACGGGTCCCTCGCCGGCCGCGCTCCCGGCCGGCGCCGATCCCGGGCCGACGGCGTCGGTGGACTCGTCGGGGTCGGGCTCGAGCGGGGACACGGAGGGCAGGTTACCGGCCCTTCCGAGGCGGCCCCGTACCCTCAGGGGTGGTGCCCAGCCGCTACGACGCCTCCCCGGACGACCTCGCCGAGCTCCTCGCCGGCCAGCCCGCGTTCCGCGCCCGCCAGGTGTGGGCCGGCCTCTACGAGCGCGGCGTCGGGCCCGAGGCCATGACCGACCTGCCCGCCGCGCTCCGCGAGCAACTGGCCACTGCGCTGCCGCCTGCGCTCACCCCGGCGGCCGAGTCGGTCGGCGACGACGGCGACACCGTGAAGTGGCTGTGGGCCCTGGCCGACGGCCGCGAGATCGAGACCGTGCTGATGCACTACCCCGACCGCGCCACCGTGTGCGTGTCCACCCAGGCGGGATGCGCCATGGCCTGCGGCTTCTGCGCCACGGGCCAGGCGGGCTTCGACCGTCACCTGACCACGGGCGAGATCGTCGAGCAGGTCGTGCGGGCGCGGGCCGCGGCGTCCCCCCGGCGGTTGTCCAACGTGGTGTTCATGGGCATGGGCGAGCCCCTGGCCAACTACGACGCCGTCTGGGCGGCCGTCGAGCGCCTCCACGGCGACCTCGGTCTCTCGGCGCGCCACCTCACCTTGTCCACCGTCGGGATCGTCCCCGGGATCCGTCGACTCGCCGCCGAGGACCTCCCGGTGAACCTGGCCGTCTCGTTGCACGCCGCCAACGACGAGCTGCGGGACGAGCTCGTGCCCATCAACCGCCGCTACCCCCTCGACGTGCTGCACGAGGCCTGCACCGCGTACCTCGAGGCCAAGAACCGCCGCCTCTCGTTCGAGTGGGCGCTCATCGATGGGGTCAACGACCGTGGCCAGGACGCCGCCGAGCTGGCCGACTACGCCCGCTCCCTGCGGGCCCACGTCAACCTGATCCCCCTGAACCCGACCGATGGCTACCGGACCCGGGGCACACCGCCGGAGAAGGTGGCCGCGTTCGCCCGACGCCTCCACGACCTCGGCGCCAACGCCACGGTGCGCCGCAACCGGGGCACCGAGATCTCGGCGGCGTGCGGTCAGTTGCGGGCGGTGCACGTGCGGCGACGCTCGGAGGCCGAGCCGCGCTGACGGGCCCGCCGGGGGCGGTCGTGCCTCAACGCACCGGGACGGTCCGGCCGCCGGTCGTGCGGATGGCGTCGCGGAGCGTCTCGCCGGGCCGCACCACGGCGCCGGGCCACAGCACCGAGCGCTCGACCTCCCCCTCGACCACGGCGCCGGTCCCGATGACCGAGGCGCCGCCCGAGGCGGCCAGGTTGGCCGCCAGGTAGTCGGCCGGGGTGCCGCAGTCGATGAACGGGCCGTCGTGGCGGACCACCTCCACCGCCCCCCGATCCGCCCACGGCTTCCAGCAGACCTCGTAGAGCCCGCTCGGCTCGTCGCTCAGTGCCGCTGCGGCGTCCCCCGGGAGGAGGCACCCGGCTACCGCCACCCGGGGCGACAGCGCGTCGGCCCCGACGAGCAGAAGGCGCACCCGGGTGCCGTCCCAGCCGTCCAGCAGGGCGTCGAGAGGGTCGGGGCACCACGCGTCGGCGTTGACCACCACGACGGCCCGGCCGGCGATCCAGGGCCGGAGCCTGCCCACGGCGCCGGCGGTCCCCAGCGCGACGGGCTCCTCGATCGACACGTGCACGTCAGGGCGCCCCGCGAGGTGCTCTTCCATGGCGGCCCGCCCGTGGTGGACGTTGACCGCCAACGCGCCGACGAGCGGCGCCAGGCGGTCGAGGGCGAGGTCCACCAGCGCGACGTCACCGACGGGGCACAAGGCCTTGGGGCGCTCGAGGGTGAGGGGCCGCAGACGGGTGCCGGCGCCGGCCGCGAGGACGATGCCGACCACCTCGTCGGGCGCGGCTCCTGCCAGACTGTCAGCCATGCAGACCCGCCGCTGGACCAATGCGTCGCAACCTCAAACCCTCCAGATGGCCGTCATCCTGCTCTATATCAGCGCGGCCTTCGACGTCCTCTTCGGCGGTTTCGCCAACCCGCTCGTGCTCCTCCTCGCCGCCGGCAACGTGGCCGCCGGCTACGGCATCGCCAACGAGCGCAAGTGGGGGTACTTCCTCGGTGTGGGCGTGGCCTCCCTGGCCGTGCTGCCCTACGTGTTCTGGCTGATCTTCGGTGGACTCAGCGCCACCTTGATCATCAGCGCCATGTTCCCGGTGGCCATGCTCGCCCTCCTCCTGCACCCGCAGAGCCGGGACTACCAGCGGATCTGGTTCCAGTAGCGATGCGGCGCCCGTTGGTCCGCGCCGCCCGCAGCGCGGCATGATCAGGCCATGACCACGGTCCTGAACGGTGCAGACGAGCTCAAGGCGAAGGTCGGGGAGCACCTCGGCTACAGCAGCTACCACGAGGTCACCCAGGAGCAGGTGAACCTGTTCGCTGACGCGACCGGTGACCACCAGTGGATCCACGTCGATCCCGAGCGGGCCAAGAGCGGACCGTTCGGCGGGCCCATCGCCCACGGCTACCTGACGCTGTCGCTCGCCCCGTCGCTGATCCCCGAGATCGTGCAGGTGCACGGCTTCTCGATGGGCGTCAACTACGGCTGTGAGAAGGTGCGCTTCCCCTCCCCCGTCCCGGTCGGCGCCAACCTGCGGGCCGGCGCCGAGCTGGCGGGCGTCGACGACGTCGCCGGCGGCGTCCAGGTGTCCATGAAGCTCACCTTCGAGGTCGAGGGCGCGTCCAAGCCGTCCTGTGTGGCCGAGGTCGTCTACCGCTACTACGAGTAGCGCCTCGGGGTGGGCGGAGGCCCGCTCAGGGCTTCACCACCCGGACGAACTGCACGTCGACGTCGGCGCCGCGTACCCGGGTCAGACGCAGGTCGGCGCCGCCGGGCAGGGACGCGTCCAGGCGCCCGCCGTCGACGTGGAAGCGGACCGTGCGCCGACGGCCCGAGTCGGTGAGGGCCACCTCCGGTGAGCGCAGCCGGCCCTCCGCACCGGCGACGGTGAGGACGAACGAGCCGCGTCCCCGGTCGACGTAGGTGACCAGCACGTCGAGGTCGGCCTCCCCGGTAGGCGCCACGAAGGCGTCGTCCACCGCGAAGCACAGGTGGGGCTGGCCGCCGGCCGCGTCGGTGCGACGGCCCTCGCGGGCGACGCCGTTCTCCGGAGCGAGCACGCCGACGTGCACCTCGCTCCCCCGGCGGCCGCGGCAGCCGGGAGCCTGCTCGAGCTGGCGCACCCACCGCTCGAGATCGCGCACCACGGGCCTGCCGGTCCAGTCCACGCCGGCCTCGTCCGCCGTGTCCTCGTCGGCCCAGTACTCGTCCGTGGCCCGTCGCAGTGCCACCCAGGCGTCGGCGGAGGTCGACGCCGTCCGACCGAGGCTGAGGCGCACCCACCGCCAATGGGCGGAGAAGCGGTCGAGGTAGCTGTCGTGGGGCACGACGTAGAGCCAGTTCGTACGCAGCGCGGCCAGCGCATGCAGGTTGGACTGGCGGATGGCGTAGCCCAGCTCGTCGGTGTCGAAGCCGCAGTCGAGGTAGCACTCGTGCTCGGCGGCGGAGATGCGCCCCGGATCCCGGAGGACCCAGTCCTCGTCGGTCACGAGGTGCCCGTCGTCCCCGATGGTCGTGCCGTAGGCGGGCACCTCGTTCAGGTGGAAGTTGGAGAGCTCGGAGATCCCGGTGCGCACCCCCATCCCGTGCTCCACCGCGTACCTCGCCAGGAGGTCATCGGCCGTGCCGAGCGACGCGAACGGATGGTCTTCCCCGGTGTAGACGAGCTTGGCCGCCTGGGTGCCCATGAGCCCGGTGAGGTCGGCCACCATCTGGTGGAACCAGGCGACGAAGGCGGGCACGGTGAGGTCGCCGGCGGCGACGGCCTGATCGACGACGTCGAAGTCGAACTCGGACCACGCGAAGCCGCCGGGGACGTAGGCCAGCACGAGGTCTGGATCATCGGCGATGCCGAGGTCCTCGAAGAGATGGCGGTAGAGGTCGACCGCGTGGCCCCAGAAGCAGGCGTTCCAGATCGGCAGGTGGCGGCCGCCGTCCTCGTCGGTGCCCGCCACCTCGAGGCCGCAGTCGTCGACGACCCAACGGGGCGCCCAACGCACGTTGGTGAGCCACACCCGCAGCCAGTAGCGCCCCGGCACGGCCAGCTGCTCGGCGAGGGGGGCGAGGTCCAGGTCCTGCGCCCGGCCGGCGAGGTCGTCGTGGTAGTCATCCTCCGCGGGTTCGAGCATCCGCCAGGTGACGTCGACGGCATGCACGTCGACGTGGCGCGACGGGTCGGCCCGCTCGGAGAAGAACCCGGCGCCGGGCGCGGCGGTGGTACCGGCCGGCAGCGACCAGTCGTCGCCCGCCACCGAGCCGGCGACGCTGATCGCGCCGGTCCCGTCGCCGGCGGCTGCCTGCGCTGCGCCGCGGTCGCCCGGCGCGGTCGGGAGCGCCACCGCCAGCCCGGCGGCCACGAGGACCGCCGCCGAGGCGACGAGTCCCAGGACGCGGCGAGGGCGGCGCCGGTGGCTCACGTCAGCGCAGCTCGGGCAGGACCTTCTCGGCGAAGAGGCGCAGGGTGTCGTGCTCGGGGAGGTCCGCGCACCAGGCGACGATGCCGCCGCAGCCGAGGGCGCGGTACTCCTCGATGCGGGCGAGCACCTGCTCGGGCGTGCCCACGAGGTTGCCGGCCCGCCACGAGTCGAAGGGCTCACCCCAGAAGGACTGGGAGCCGGCGGCGACGATCTCCTCCTCGGTCTCGCGCACGAACAGCTCCGGCGACCAGGTCATGGTGATCTCGTCGAGGTCGCGCCCGACGGCGTCGCAGTGACCGGCGAGGACATCACGCTTGTGGGTCCACTCGTCGGGCTTGCCCCCGAAGTTCGAGTAGTCGGCGAGGCGGGCGACGATGCGCAGGGTGACCTGCTCGCCGCCGCCGCCGATCCAGATGGGCGGGTGCGGGTCCTGGAGTGGCTTGGGATCGCACTGGGCGCCCGCCACCGAGAGGTAGGTGCCCTCGTAGGTGGCCTCCGCATCGCGCCACATGCGGGTGACGATCTCGACGGTGTCGCGCAGGAGGCCGAGGCGCTCCTTGGCCGCGGGGAACGGGTACCCGTAGGCGTTGTACTCGTGCTCGTACCAGCCGCCGCCGATGCCCCAGTCGAGGCGACCGCCGCTCATCACATCGATGTTGGAGGTGATCTTGGCCAGCAGGCCCGGGTTGCGGTAGCCGGCGCAGCCGACCATCTGTCCGAGGCGGATCGTGCTCGTCACCTGGCTCAGCGCGGCCATCGTCGTCCAGCACTCGAAGATGGACTCGTTCGACGGCACCGGCACGTTGTGGACGTGGTCGTACACCCAGACCGAGTCGTAGCCGAGCTCCTCGGCGAGGACGGCGGTGTCGACCACCCGCTGCCACTGGGCCTGGGGGTCGGGGATGGACTTGAGCTCGGTCTTCCACCCCTGGGGGGTGAAGACACCGACGTGGAAGGGTCGCGACATGGCGTCAGGTTAGGAGCGTCGTAGCCTCGGCGGCGTGTCCGGCCCCACCCCGTCCCCCCGCTCCCCCCGCCCCGCTCCGACGGCCCTCGTGCTGCTCGTCGGGCTCATCGCCCTGGTCGCGGTGGCCTGCGGCAGCGGGGTCCAGGAGACGGGTGCTCCGGACGTCGACGAGGACGTGTTCACCCCGGCCGACCCCACCACCGTGCCCGCCCCCGAGACCGACATCGACTTCGGCCCCTGTGACCTGGGCTTCGGCGAGTGCGGCACCGTCACCGTCCCGCTCGACCACTCGGACCCCGACGGCGACACCATCGACGTCGAGGTCGCCCGTGTCCCGGCGGCGAACCCCGACGAGCGCATCGGGGTCCTGCTGACCAACCCCGGCGGCCCGGGCGCCAGCGGGATCGAGTTCGCCCTCGCCCAGCCGTTCCCCCAGGAGGTGCTCGACCGCTTCGACATCATCGGGTGGGACCCGCGCGGCGTCGGTGGCACCGAGGGCCTGACCTGCGGTGAGAACGTCGACGCCTTCCTGGACATCGACCCCGAGCCCGACTCGAACCGCGAGCAGCGCCAGCTCGACGAGGCCGCCCGGGCCGTCGCTGACGAGTGCGAGCAGACCGACGGCGAGCTGCTGCCGTTCGTGGGCACCCGTGACGTCGTCCAGGACATGGACGCCATCCGGGAGGCACTCGGCGAGGAGCAGATCAGCTACGCCGGGTACTCCTACGGCACCGCCCTCGGCCTCGGCTACCTGGAGGAGTTCCCCGACCGGGTCCGGGCCATGGTGCTCGACGGGGTGGTCGACCCCACCCAGGACCTCACCGGCTTCCTGCTCGCCCAGGGCCAGGCCATCGAGGAGCAGGTGAACGCGCTGCTCGACGGGTGCGCCGACGACCCGTCCTGCCCGCTCGACGACGCCGGCGCCGCGTTCGACCGGGTGGCGGCCCAGCTCGACGAGGAGCCACTCCCGGGTGGCGACGGCGAGGTCGGCCCGTCCGAGCTCCAGACCGGTGCCGTGTACGCCACCTACGGGTTCGAGGGCAACGACGCCGAGCTGCTGTGGCAGGCGCTGGCCGACGCGGAGGACGGTGACGGCGACGCCATCGCCGCACTGGCCCAGCAGTACTACGACCTCAGCAGCTACACGCCCTACGCCGCCGTGGAGTGCGTCGACTCCGAGGTGCCCCAGGGCAGCGAGGAGTTCCAGGCGTTCGCCGACGAGCTCATCGCCGTGGCGCCCCGCACCGGCGCCTCGGTGGCCAACGAGCTGCTGCCCTGTGCGTTCTGGCCGGCGCCGCCCTCGGGCGACCCCCACGTCGTCACCGCCCCCGGCTCCCCCGCCGTGCTCGTCATCGGCACCACCGGCGACGCGGCGACGCCCTACCAGCAGTCCGTGGATGTCGCCGAGAACCTGGAGGACGGCCACCTGCTCACCCTCGACGCCACCGGCCACGTCGCGTCGGGCCGCAGCACCTGCATCGACGACGCCAGCGCCACCTACCTCATCGACCTCGTCCTGCCCCCGGAGGACACCGTGTGCGAGGAGTAGCGGCGCTGCGCGTCTCGCTCGGGCGGCGCGCCGGTCTGCTGGCCGGCCTGGTCCTCGTCGTCGCCACGGCGGCCGCCTGCGGGACCGTCGATCCTCCGGCGGTCGCGGCGACGCCTGAGCCGGTGGCGTCGCCGCCCGTGGGCACGACCGTGGGGCCATGGACCCGCCTGCCGGACCCACCGCTGGCCGCTCGCCATGACGCGCTCGCGGTGTGGACCGGTGACGAAGTCGTGGTCCTCGGCGGCAGCATCACACCGCCCTGCCCTGGCAACGCCCTGTGCGCATCTGGCCTCGACCGGATCGACGGCGCGGCGTACGACCCGGTCGCCGGCACGTGGCGCCGGATCGCCGACGCCCCGGCGGCGGTCACTGCGAACGCTGCCGTCGTCCTCGACGGCGACCTCTACGTGCTCGAGTCGGGCGCCGGCGGGGACGGCAGCCAGATGCTCCGCTACGACCCCGAGGCGGACGTCTGGACCGTGCTCCCGGGTCCAAGCACTACCCAGGGTCGACGGCTCCTCGCCTGGGGTGACCAACTCGTCGCCGTGATGGAGAGCGCACCGACACCGCCGACACCGCCGACGACGGCCCACGAGATCTGGGACCCGGCCACGGCGACGTGGACTCCGCTCCCGCCCGACCCGATGCCCGCCGAGTGGTATCGCTTCGGGTTCACCGTCGGACCGGACCTGTACGTCTCGACCATCGACACCCTCGCTCGGTTCGACGGGTCAGCGTGGGCGCTCGTCCAGGTTGGCGACGACGGAGCGACCTGCGATGACCTGAGGGCAACACGGGGCCCGAGTGCTCCCGACACGGTGCTCATGCCGCGAGGGCCGGACTCGCCCGCCTTCTGCGTTCGCGACGACGATGCCTTGGCTGGCGTCGAGGCGCCGCCGTCGTACGACGCCGCCACGCGGATCATCGAGTTCCCGCTGGGCGGCGATGAGCGAGCGGCGCTGGGGACCTCGGTCTACGACGCCGCTGCCACAGCCTGGATGTCCCTCGACGCCCCCAACACGCTGCAACGCGAGGGCATGGCCGCGGTGTGGGCCGGCGACGAGCTGTTCACCTTCGGCGGCGCCGCTCGAACTGACACATTCGACACCCCCGTCTACGGCGACGCCTGGCTCTGGACGGCACCCGGATAGCCACCGCATCAGGGCTACCGCCACGCCCGCCTGACCCGGGACGCGGGCAGGTCGCCGGTGGCGGCGATCATCTCGCGAGGAATCGGGTCTCGCCGTTCACCATCTCGAGCGAGTACCCGGCGGTCTCCCTACCACCGTGGAGGCGGTCGGCGAGTCCCGCCGAGTGGGTGGTGACCACGATCTGGGTCGTTGCGCTGGCGGCGGTGATCAGTTCGGCCAAGGCGGGCAGGAGGTCGGGGTGCAGGCTGGTCTCAGGTTCGTTGAGGACCATGACGGTGGGCGGTCGCGGTGCCAGCAGCGCGGCCGCGAGGAACAGGAAGCGCAACTGGCCGTCCGACAGCTCCATGACCGACAGCGGTCGATACAGCCCGGGGACCTTCAAGGCGAGGTGCACCGGCCCGGATTCGTCGGCATCGAGCAGGAGGTCGCTGCCCCCGAAAGCCTCAGCGATGCTGCGCCGGAGCGTGTGCCCGTCACCCATGCGCAGGATCGTCAACAGCGCGGCGGGGAGGTCGGCGCCGTCATCGGCCACGGCCAGCGTGCGGGTGGCCAGGCCGGGGCGGCGAGCGGGGGCGTCGGGGTCGGTACGGACCTGATGATGGAAGCGCATCCGCCGCAGGGTCTCACGCACCTCGACGAGCTCGGGGAAGTGGTGGGCATCGACGAGCTGCGAGAGCGCGGACTCTGAGCCCACCAGCGTCGCCGGCATGGTCACGCGCCCGCCTTGCTGATCGGTGGCGAACGCCGTGTTGCCCGCCCGGTCCAGGAGCTCGACTCGGGTGGCACCGGTATCGAGGACGACGTGCTCGTGGGTGACCACGGGATCGAGGGGGAACACCGGCCCCTCGAGCTCGAGCTGCCCTCGGCCGGCGGTGGCGAGCGTCACGTCGTGGCAGAGGTCGCCGAGGCGCACCTCCAGCTCCACTCGTGGCTCCCCCTTTCGCCATCCGGCGTGAACGATCGACGCCAGCCCGCCTTCGGCCACGACGGCTCGCGCCAGATCTCCTTCGGCGCAGGCGTGCACCAGGTGCATCGCCCGGTACAGGTTGGTCTTCCCCGAGCCGTTCGGCCCGACGACGACCGTCACCCCGGCCAGGTCGACGGTGACCTCGGTCAACGACCGATACCCGGCGATCCGGACCCGGTTCAGTGGCACCTCTGGAGTATGTCCGGCTGGGCGATTCCGGGCGCTCCGCTCCCCTCGCCGACACCGGGCGCCCATCGCAGTCTGCCGGCCCGGCTTGGCGGAGGAATTCCCCGGAAACCCTTGCGGGCATTGGGATCGGCGGCTAGGGTACGAACATCAGTTCGCAGCCCTGACAACGCACTTCGGTGCTTGCAGGTCCGGATTTTCTGGCTGCCGCTTCCCCGTTGAGCTGTCGTCCGTTGGGAGTGGTCGCCGTGCGTGCAGAGCTGGTCCACCTTCGAGAGAGCACCGAGAAGCTCCGGACGGTGACGTGGGCGAACGAGCCAGTGGCAACGCTTGAGGACACGGTCGTCGAGGTGGCGTCGGTGCGGGCGATGCTTGAGTCGATCGAGTGCCAGGCCCTCGCCGCCTACGACTCCTCGAAGGAGTACAAGGCCACCGGCGACACCTCCGCCGCCGCCCGCATCTCGTGGCTCACCCACTCACGCAAGAGCGCAGTGGAACGGCGGTGCCGGCTCGGCCGGCAGCTGCGGTCGATGCCCCACACGGTGGCGGCGTTCGAGCTCGGCGAGATCGGGCTCGACCACGTCGAGGTGCTGTCCAAGGCCAGGGTGCCCACGCTCGCCGTCCGCTTCGCCCAGGACGAAGAGCTCCTGGTCGGGTACGCACGGGAGCTGCCCTTCGACGAGTTCTCCCAGAAGGTGTCCCGGTGGCGTGACGTGCTCGCCCCCGAGGACGCCGAAGAACGCGCTCTGTCCCAGTTCGAGGCACGTGAGGCCCACTCGTCGGCGACCTTCGAAGGGATGGGCCGGGTCGATGCCTGGTTGGACCGGATGGGGTTCCACGAGTTCGACACCGAGCTCCGACGCCACGAGCAACAACTGTGGGAGCAAGACTGGGCCGACGCCCGGGCCCGCCTCGGTGACCGCGCCACGAAGCACGACTTGGGCCGCACCGCCGCGCAGCGACGGGCCGACGCGCTCGTGGAGATGGCCCGGTCCTCCGCCGCCCACGGCGGCGCCGGGGCCGAGCCCAGCCTGGGCGTCACGTTGGTGGTCGACAGCGACACCTACTCGACGGTGTGGGCCCGGCTCATCGCCGAGATGCACGGCGAGGACCCGAACCGCCACCTGTACCCGATGGATCGCCGCTGCGAGTTCGCCGACGGCACGCCCGTCACCCCCGAGCAGGCGCTCTTCACCTCGATCACGGGGTGGCTCAACACCCTCGTGACCGACCCCGACGGCTTTCCCCTCTCCCACGGACGGGAGCGCCGCTGGTTCAGCGGCACCCAACGCCGAGCCGCGCAGATCGCCTTCCCGGTCTGCGAGCACGAGAGCTGCTCCGTCCGATCCCCGCACTGCGAGATCGACCACGTGCTCGCCTGGATCGACGGCGGCCTCACTGACAGCCTCAACGCGAAACCCCTGTGCAAGGCCCACAACCTCTGGAAAGAGCACGTCACCGCCCGCCGCCGGCGGCGACGACCGGCGCCCTGACGGGCGCGGGCGGCGAGAACGAAACCCCTCGAGGGCGGGATGACCGTTGACCTCATCGGACGCGCTCGAGAGGCGGCGCCACGGTGACGACTCAGTCTCGGCAGCGGGTGATGCGCAGGTAGGCAGGTTCGTGCTGATCGCCGTCGACGACGACCAGGTCCACGGTGCCGGCGCCCGAGGCACCGTGCCTCGTGAGGACGGCCGCTCGCCCGCGAAAGCGCACGGGTTCCGAGGTCAGCTGTTCGTAGCCCCACGCTTCGATCTGGCGCCGGTAGTCACCGACGACCGCTTGTGCGTCAGGGCCGTCGATCGCCACCAGGGCGTCATACCCGGTGGTGCCACACCACTCGGTTGCGACCGGGGTGAGCACCCGGCTGCCCTCGACCACCTCCAAGGGTTCACCCTCCACCCCGTCGGACTCGATCAGATCTCCGGGACCGGGGGTCGGCGGTGGCGTGGGCTCCTGAGCCAGCTCGACCTGGCTCCCCGCCAGCGGAGGGACAGGATCGAACGGACGTGCCTGCGGCGAGCCACGGCGAACCCCCGGCGCCCAGCGCTCCACCTCGACGCTGACGTGCGAGACGTACACCCCGAAGGGATGGTCCGCAGCCGTACGCCGGGTCACCACCCGTGCGATGGCGACCGTGCTTCCGTCCTCGACGATCGCTCCCTCCACCGAGCAGCCGACGTCGCTGGGATCGGCCCCCTCCGGCTCGGCGCCTCCCGGCGGCGCGTAGAAGCTGCGGTCGCTACTCACGTAGGTCACCCCGCAGGCGTGCCGACCTCGCACGATGGAGAAGCCGGCGTCGCGCAACTGCTCGACGTAGGCGTTGTGCACCTCGACGGGATCGCCGGTCAGCTCCAACACCGCCTCCCAGCTCTCGGTGGCGCTCTCCCCGCCGTACGTCCCCGAGAGCGACGGCCACACCGTGCCGACCAGATTGGTTCCCGCGACCACGGCGAGGCCGTCCCCCAGCGGCGTGTCCGGCCCCAGGAGCGCCTCCTCCTCCGGCTGGCCAGCCGTCCCTGCGCTCGGCTGCTCGATCGACGAGCTGCAGCCCGCTGCGAGCGCGAGGAGGGCAACTCCCACCAGCATGCGGCGCACCTACGCACGCTACGGCGATCGACGGCCTGACGGGTGCAGACGTCGACGGAGAAAGGGTGGGGCATCCGCAATGAGGACGGCGCTCCTGGCGCGCCCATGCGGTTGCAGACGTCACCCGCTGCGCCGGTCACCGCCCTGGCGGGCGCGCCACCAGTCGACGGCACGGAACGCCGCCTCGGTCAGCCGTTCCACCAGCCGGTAGAAGAGCAGGAACGGGACGAGGACGAGCACGCCGGCGCTCGAGAAGCCTCGGAACCCGTCAGCTACCTCTTGGCCGTCGACCAGCGCCGGCGGTGGCGGTGGCGGTGGCGGTAACCACTCCGGTGCGTCGTCGCCGTGCACGCCGCCGCCGGCCTACAACGGCAGGTTGCCGGTGGCGGTTCTCGTGCTGCCGGTGTCCTTGTACGCCGCGATCGTGCGCTGGGCGATGCGCATCTGGTGGATCTCGTCGGCGCCGTCGGCGAAGCGGCTCCAGCGGGCCTGGGTGAGCATGTCGGCCAGCGGGGTGTCGGTGGAGTAGCCGAGGGCGCCGTGCACCTGGATGGCCCGGTCGATGATCTTCCAGAGGGCGTTGGCCACGTGGTGCTTGGCCATCGAGACCTCGGACTTGAAGTCCTGGCCGCTGTCGATGAGGTAGGCGGCGTGCAGGACCATGAGCTTGGACTGGTAGAGCTCCATGGTGGAGTCGGCGATCATCCACTGGATGCCCTGCTTCTCGGCGAGGAGCGAGCCGTGGGAGTAGCGCTCGAGGGAGCGGTCCACCATCATCTCGAGGGCGGTCTCGGCCTGGCCGATCCAGCGCATGCAGTGGGCGAGGCGGGCGGGGCCGAGGCGGGCCTGGCCGAGCAGGTGACCCTCGCCGCGCCCGCCGAGCATCTGGTCCTTGTGCACCCGCAGGTCGGTGATGCGGATCTCGCAGTGGTTGTGCCCGCCGGACATGGTCTGCACGTCACGCACGACCTCCCAGCCCTCGCTGGGGATGTCCACGAGGAACGCGCTGTTGGCGGCCTGGGGCAGGTCGGGGTCGTCCTCGGTCCGGGCGATGAGGATGGCGAAGGCGGCGCCGCGGGCGCCGGAGATGAACCACTTGTGGCCGTTGATGACCCACTCGTCGCCGTCCTGGTAGGCGCGGGTCTGGATGAGGGTGGGGTCCGAGCCGGCCACCTCGGGCTCGGTCATGGCGAAGCACGAACGCTTGTAGCCGTCGCACAGCGGCTTGAGGTACTTCTCCTTCTGCTCGTCGGTGGCCCAGTGCAGCAGGGTGTGCATGTTGCCCTCGTCGGGGGCCTGGGCGTTGAGGGCGAACGGCCCCATGCGCGAGCGGGCCGCCTCGGCCGAGACGCTGGCCATGGCCACGTGGCCGAGACCCATGCCGCCCCACTCGGTCGGCATGTGGGGCAGCCACAGGCCCCACTCCTTGGCCTTGCCCCGCATCTCGATGATGCCCTTGATCCACTGGTCCCGGTCCCAGTCCTCGGCCGCGGCGGCGTCCTCGACGGGGCGGACGACCTCATCGACGAAGGCCCGCACCTTCAAGCGGATCTCGTCGAGCTCGGGCGGGAACGTGAAGTCGATGGCCATCGGCCCACCATACGCAGCCGACGACGCCAGAATGAGGGCCGTGCTCGCCGCCCAGTACGTCCGAGATGCGTTGGAGGTCGCCATCGTCATCGCCATCGGCGGCATCTTGTGGTCCAGCATCTCGAAACTGCGTCGCGGCGAGATCAAGGTGGTGCGTTGCGAATCGTGCGGGCGACCCACCTCGCGGGCGTACCCGAACTGCAAGCACTGCGGCGTCCCCCGCGCCGACGCCGCCTGAGGCGCGGCCGACGTCTTCCCGAAGGACGCCCGGGCCGGCCCGCAGGTGGTGCCCGGAAGAGGATTCTCCGGCCGACGGAGCCGGGCGCCTGCGTAGGTTGGCACGATGACCGGCGTGACCCGTGACCTCGGAGGCGGGCTGGTGCTGCGGCCGGCGACCACCGCGGACCACGAGGGCATCGTCGGCCTGAACATCGCCGCGCACGGAGCCACCGAACGGGGCGCGGTCGAGCACCTGCTCTCCCAGCGCTGGGTCGTCGTGGTCGACGCCACCGAACGCGTCGTCTCGTGCTCGGTGCTCCTCGACCACGAGGGCCGGTACGGGTCCGTGCCGATCCGCATCGGCCAGATCGAGTACGTCGCCAGCGCCCCCGAGTTCCGCCGCCGCGGGCTGGTCCGGGCCCAGTTCGCCCACCACCACGAGGTGTCCGAGACGCTCGGCCAGCACCTCACCGTCGTCACCGGGATCCCGTACTTCTACCGTCGCCTCGGCTACGGGTACGGGCTCGACTGGCCCGAGCGGCTTCGCGTCGTCGACCGCCACCTCGAGGCCGACCCGGGCTGGAAGGTCGAGCGAGCCGTCGAGGCCGACCTCGACGCACTCATGGCGCTCGCGGAGCGGGCCCACCGCGCCGCCGACCTCGTCGCCTTCCGCCCCCGGGACGACTGGGCCTGGCTCGTCGGAGAGGCGATCGGCCACGACGAGGAGGTCCTCGTCGCCCGGCGCGACCGCCCGGACGGCGGGCACCCGCCGGCGGAAGGCTTCGCCCGACTCCAGCGTCACGGCGACGCGAAGTACGCCCGATGTGAGCTGTTCGACGCCGCCGCCGACTCGATCTCCGCCGCTCGGGCCCTGCTGACCCACGCCCGCCGAGGCGAGCTGGGCGCCGACCTCGCCGTGCTGGATCGGCCCGGCACCGCGTGGTCGGCCGCCGTGCGGGCGGCGGCGGAGCCCACCCAGCGCTACCACCCGGTGTACGCCCGCATCGCCGACCCGGTGGCGTTCCTGCGCCACGTGCGACCGGTCCTCTCCGACCGTCTGACGGCGTCGGCCTTCGCCCGCGAGGTCGGCACGCTCGTGCTGTCGACCTACGTGGCGAGCATCCAGGTCTCCTACGAGCGCGGGAGGGTCACGGACGTCGAGCCCGGTCCCGGGATCGAGGATCCGTTCGAGGAGGGCCTTCCCGGGGTCTCGCCCGACGCTGTGCCGGCGCTCCTCCTCGGCCGCTTCGGCGCGTCGGGCCTCGACGCGCGGGTCGACGACGCCATGCTCGGTCCCGCGCTCCCGTTGCTCGACGTGCTCTTCCCGCCGATGCGGGTCGACCTGCCGACCACGGTCTGAGCACCCCGCTCGGCGGCGGCGCCGGCCCCGGCCGAGCTCGACTCGAGTGACGACCGTCGAGAGGCGGGACGGCCCAGGCCTCGCCGTCGCGGGGGTTGGGGGGCCGGTGCCGGTGCTCGTCCACCGAGTCGGAGGTGGACGGTTGGGGGGCCGGGGCGGCCCGCCCGTACGATCGACGCGATGCCCGCAGATGCCGAGCCGCTTCCCGAGGGCGACGAGAAGGTCGTCGCGGTGCGGGAGATGTTCGACACCATCGCCCCCCGCTACGACCTGGTGAACCGGGTCATGACCTTCCGCATGGACGTGGGCTGGCGGCGGCGCACCATCGCCGAGCTCGACCTCGACCCCGGCGCGACGGTGCTCGACCTGGCCGCCGGGACCGGCGACTTCTGCCGCGAGCTCACCGAAGCAGGACTGCGTCCGGTCGGCTTCGACCTCTCGTACGGGATGTTGGCGGCCGCCCGCACCGCCGCCCCGCTGGCCCAGGCCGACGCGCTGCGTCTGCCGGTGCGGACGGGCTCGGCCGACGGGGTCACCTGCGGGTTCGCGCTCCGCAACTTCGTCGAACTGGATCCCTTCTTCGACGAACTCGGCCGGGTCGTCCGTCCCGGCGGTCGGATCGCGCTGCTCGAGGTGGCCGAGCCGCCCAACCCGGTGCTGCGCTGGGGCCACGGCATCTACTTCGGCAAGGTGGTCCCCCGCATCGGCGGTCTGCTGTCCGACCCGGCGGCCTACCGCTACCTGCCCAAGTCGGTGGCCTACCTGCCCGAGCCGGCGATGATGCTGCGGCGCCTCGCCGACGCCGGGTTCGCCCGGGTCGAGCGGCGCCTCCTCACCGTGGGCATCTCGCAGCTCATCACCGCGACCCGGGTGTACTGATGCCTTCGTCGGACCGCTCGACGCGCCGTGCCTCGGCGGGCGCCGGCGGTCGCCGTGACGCGGCGGCGAGGATCTGGACGTGAGCGGGGACCTCTGGGGTCTGCGGGCCGTCACCCGCCGCCTCGACGACGACGTCGACCTGCTGGCCGTCGCCGGTGCGCACGGGATGCTCTTCGAGCAGCGCGGCAGCGGGCTGGCGGCGCGGGGCGAGGCGGTGCGCCTGGAGGTCGCCGGCGGCGCCGATCGAGCGGCCTCCGTGGTCGCCGCCCAGGAGGCGCTCGCGGCAATGGCCGGCGAAGACGACGTGCGCCTGCCCGGCACGGGACCGGTCGCCTTCGGCGCGCTGCCCTTCGATCCCAGCTCGGCAGGCACCCTCGTGGTCCCGGCCCTGGTCGTCGGCCGGGCCGAGGACGGCACCCGCTGGTGCACCACCGTCGGCCGCGACGAGGCCGAGCACGCCGGCGCCGAGGCCCGACTGACCGAGGCCCTCACCGAGCCCGCCAGGTCCTCTGACCCGGTCGGCGGCGAGGCATCGGCCTTCTCGGTGCGACCCGTCCGACCCCCCGCCGCCTGGTGCGCCTCGGTGCAGGAGGCGACCGAACGCATGGCCACAACCGATCTGCACAAGGCGGTGCTGGCCCGGGAGGTCGTGATCGAGGCGGATGCGCCGCTCGACGTGGTGACCATCCTGGACCGCCTCCGCCGCACCTACCCCGGGTGCATGATCAGCTCCATCGACGGCATGGTCGGCGCCAGCCCCGAGCTGCTCGTGTCACGCGTCGGCGACGTCGTGCGATCGCACCCGATGGCGGGCACGACCCCCCGGGGCGGCGATCCCACCGCCGACGCCCGCCTGGCGGCGACGCTCCTGGCATCAGCGAAGGACCGCCACGAGCACCAGCTCACCATCGACATGGTCCACGACACGCTCCTGCCCTTCTGCTCGTACCTGGACGCCGAAGCCGAGCCGTCGGTGGTGCCGGTGGCCAACGTGCAGCACCTCGCCACCCTGGTCGAGGGCCGCCTCTCGGCCCCGGCGGCGTCGGTCCTCGAGCTGGTCGCGGCGCTGCACCCCACACCCGCGGTGTGCGGCGTCCCCCGTGACCTCGCCCTGGCCACCATCGCCGAGCTCGAGCAGCTCGACCGCGGTCGCTACGCCGGCCCGGTGGGTTGGGTGGACGCCGCCGGCAACGGCCGCTGGGCCGTGGGCCTGCGCTGCGCCGAGATCGACGGCCGCACCGCGCGCCTCTTCGCCGGCAACGGCATCGTGGCCGACTCGGACCCAGCCACCGAGCTGGCCGAGACCCGGGCCAAGCTCCAGGCCCTCCTCGGCGCCATCCTCCGCCCGTAGCGCCGGGGCCCGCGAGGCGCCGGGGTGCCGGGGCACCGCGCGCCTGCGGTGGATCCGAGTCTGCGCCCGCCGACTGGCGTCCCGGTCGCCGACGGTGGTCATCGCATGCGGCGTCGAGGCCGACCCGTGGGTGCGTCGTCTGCGAGCGGCGACGCCGTGTTCAGCCGAGGGCCTCGGTGACGGCCTGCGCCACGGCGGCGTGGAGCTCGTCGTGGACGGCGACGTTGGCGGCGCGGTCGGTGCGCACCAGGATCACCTTGGTCCCCGGGCGGCCGGCGACCTCGGTCACGGCCGGCCCGACGTCGGCCTGCGCGGTGAGCACCTGGCACGACAGCCCGTGGGCGGCGACGAGGGCAGGCAGGTCGACGCCGTGGGGGGTGCCGAAGAGCTGCTCGAAGCGATCCGTCGCCAACTGCGTCCCCTGCGGCAGGAACGAGAAGATGCCGCCGCCGTCGTTATCGACCACGACGATCGTCAGGTCGACGTCCCGGGCGCCCAAGGCGAGCAGTGCGTTCGAGTCGTGCAGGAAGGCCACGTCCCCGACGAGCACCGCGGCAGGCGCACCGGTTCCGAGGGCCACGCCCACGCCCGTGGACATCACGCCGTCGATGCCGTTGGCCCCCCGATTGGCGTGCACCCGCAGGCCCGTGCGCGGCATGGCGTACCACTCGACGTCCCGCACGGGCATGGAGGACGAGACGATGAGCTCGGCGCCGTCGGGCAGCGCGGCCAGGACGTCACGGGCGATGGCCGGCTCGGTCGGCTCGTCGTGCGGGGCGAGCGTGGCGACGAGAGCGTCGGCGGCCGCCGCCTCTGCGGCCGCCCAGCGCGCCCGCCAGGCCGGATTGGCGGGCTCGACCCGGTCCACCACCGCGGCCAGAACCGTCTCGGGCACGACGAGCTCGACCTGACCGTCGGGGTCGACCCAACGGCCGCTGCCCCGCGCTGCGACGACCGGCACTCCGGTGAGCCACTGCCCCAGCAGCTTGGACGCAGGCGGCTCCCCGACGCTCAGGACGACCTCCGGCCGCTCCGCAGCGAACTCGGCCACCCGTACGAGCGCGTCGGCGTGGCTCACGACCCCGCCGGTGGCGCCCGCCTCCCAGATGCCGGTCGCACGTGGACCGGCCACGACGGGCCACCCGAGGGCCGCACCGAGGGCCCGGACGGCGCCAGGATCCTCGACGGGGCCTCCGGCGACGATCAGCCCGCGCCGGCCCGACAGAGCGGCGACGAGGTCACCGGAGGCGACCGGTTCGCCCACACCCGCGACGACCCGAGCCCAGGGCGCGCCGTCCGCGCGGCCGGAGGGCAGGTCCCCGGCCCGGCCCACGAGGGGGTCTCGAAAGGCCAGGTTCAGGTGGACCGGTCCGGGACGCGGCCCCGTCGCCTCGGCCACGGCCCGGCACGCGAGCGGCCGCCAGGTGTCCGCCCGCCGCTCGTCGGGCACCTCGGGCGCAGCGAACCACCGCACGGAGCGGCCGTAGAGGTGCACCTGGTCGATGGTCTGGGGGGCGCCGACGTCCTGGAGCTCCGGCGGGCGGTCGGCGGTGCACACGATCATGGGGACGCTGGACAGGCCGGCCTCGACGACGGCCGGGTGGAGCTGGGCGGCGGCGGTGCCGCTGGTGGTGAGCACGACCGCCGGCACCTGCGTCGACAGGCCGATGCCGAGGGCGATGAAGGCTGCCGATCGCTCGTCGTGGACCACCTGGACGTCGAGCCGTCCGTCGGCGGCGAGGGCCAGCGCCATCGGGGTCGACCGGCTGCCGGGGCACACGATGGCGTGGCGCAGGCCGGCCCGCGCCCACTCGTCGACGAGCGTGGCGCAGAACGTCGCCGCGGCGGTCACCTCGGGCCCCTGGGTCACGGCCGCCCAGCCTACGGTTGCGGTCGATGCCCGCCGCCGCCCCGTCCCTCGTGCGCGCCCCGTTCTGGGAACAATCGCGCCGCCGGAGGCGGCCTCACGCTTCCGAGAACCGGGCCGGCATCCGCAGAGTGACCCTGCCGGCGCCCCTCGCGCCGATCTCGGAACGCTCAAACCGCCGGCGGCGGCCTCACGCTTCCCAAAGCCGGGGCGCCGGCCTCCAGACCGCTTGGGCCTGCCGTCCCTCTGTTCTCGGGGAGCAGGCGGCGCCGCGATGAGCGACCAGGCCCTGGCGCACGAGACCCACGGCGCGGGCACCCGCCTCGTGCTCGTGCACGGGTTCACCCAGACCGAGCGCTGCTGGGGACCCGTGGCCGCCGACCTGGCTGCCGACCACAAGGTGGTCCGAGTCGACGCGCCCGGCCACGGGGGGTCCGCCGCGGTCGACGCCGACCTGCCCGCCACGGCCGACCTGCTCGCTACGTTCGGGCCCGGCACCTTCGTCGGCTACTCGATGGGCGGGCGCATGTGCCTCGAGACCGCCCTGCGCCATCCCCACGCGGTCGAGGCCCTGGTGCTGATCAGCGCCACCGCCGGCATCGAGGACGAGGAGGAACGGGCCGCCCGGAGGGCGTCGGACGAGGCGCTCGCCGAACGGATCGAGGCCGCAGGCGTCGACGCCTTCCTCGACCACTGGCTCTCCCTCCCCTTGTTCACCGGACTTCCGCCCGAAGGCCGCTTCGACGCCGAGCGCCGCACCAACACCGCGGCCGGCCTCGCCGCCAGCCTGCGCCTCGCCGGCACCGGCACCCAGCAGCCGTCGTGGGACCGCCTCGCCGAGCTGTCGATGCCAGTGCTCGTCGTCGCCGGCGCCGACGATGCCAAGTTCACCGCCCTCGCCCACCGCCTGGCCGACGCCGTCGGCGCCAACGCCACCCTCGCGATCCTCCCCGGCGCCGGCCACACCACCCACCTGGAGGCGCCCGACGCCTTCCTGGCGGCGCTCCGCCCCTGGCTGGCCGTCCACGGGCGCTGACGGGCCCACCCCCCGTTCCCGGACCACCACGACGCCACTGAAGCCACCAGCGTGGACCCAGAACGGATCCACCTGGTCAGGAGGAGAGGGCGAGACCGAGGGTGAGGAAGGCCCCGAAGACCATCTGGATGCGGCCGGTGGCGCCCAGCACGGGGATGAGCGCCGGCCCGGTGACGCCGCCGAGCACCTGCTCGACGGGCTTGCGCCCGAAGGGGACGGCGGCGAAGGCCACGACCGCGCCGATCTCGCCCTGGCTGGCCACGGGGATCAGGCACAGGAACGCACCGATCAGCAGGATCACGTAGAACCAGCGGGTGCGCAGGTCGCCGAGGCGGACGGCCAGGGTGACCTTGCCGGCGGCGGTGTCGCTGGGGATGTCGCGGAGGTTGTTGACCACCAGGAGCGCCGTGGCGAGGAAGCCGACGGGAACGGCCACCCCGAAGGCGAGCCAGAACAGCTCCTCGGTCTGCACGTAGGCGGAGCCGACGGTGGCCACCAGGCCGAAGAACACGAAGACGAAGACCTCACCGAGACCGGCGTAGCCGTAGGGGCGAGGCCCGCCCGTGTAGAACCAGCCCGCAAGGAAGGACGCCGCCCCGACGACCAGCAGGATCGGGCCCACCGCGACGGTCAACGCGAGGCCGGCGACCGCGGCCACGCCAAACGACAGGAACGCCGCCCGCTTCACCGCACCCGGCGACGCCGCACCGGAGCCGACGAGGCGCATGGGGCCGACCCGGGCCTCGCTGTCGGTGCCGCGGATGCCGTCGGAGTAGTCGTTGGCGTAGTTGGTGGCCACCTGGATGGCGAGGGCGACGACCATCGCGGCGCCGGCCCGCCACCAGATCAGCCCGCCCGGCACGCGCCCCACGGCCGCCGCGGTACCCACCGCCACCGGGACGATGGCCGCCGGCAGGGTCCGAGGCCGTGCGCCGGCCACCCACTTGTTCATGGCGCACCGTTCTACTCGTAGCCTCGGGGGGTGCGCGAGTTGGTGGCGGTCGAGGCCGTGGAAACGGTGGGCGGCGACGCCTTCGCCGACGTGTTGCGCCGCACCTGGGCCGCCGGCGACGCGCTCCTCCCGATCGACCCCCGCTTGCCGCCCCCGGCGGTCGAGCGACTCCTGGACCGCCTCGAGCCCACCGTCGTGATCACCGCCGACGGCACGACCTCCCGGCGCCCGGGGAGGCCGGTCGAGGAGGGCGACGCCGTGGTCGTCCCGACCAGCGGGTCGACCGGCGAGCCCAAGGGCGTCGTGTTGACCCACGACGCCGTGGCCGCCTCCGCGCTCGCGGTCCACCAGGGGCTGGGCATCGACCCCGCCCGCCACCGGTGGCTGTCCTGCCTGCCCCTCGCCCACGTCGCCGGGTTGGCGGTGGTGATGCGCGGCCTCGTCACCGGCACCCCGGTCGTCGTGCACGGCCGCTTCGACGCGTCCGCGGTCGAGGCCGCCGCCCGGGCGGGCGCCACCCACGCCTCGCTCGTCCCCACCGCACTGGGACGCATCGACGCCTCGTTGTTCGAGTGCATCGTGGTCGGCGGAAGCGCCCCGCCCGCCGACCTGCCTCCGAACGTCGTGGCCAGCTACGCCATGACCGAGACGGGGAGCACGGTGGCCTACGACGGCGTGCCCCTCGACGGCGTCGAGCTGCGGGTCGTCGACGGCGAGGTCCAGCTGCGTGGGCCGATGCTGCTGCGGGCGTATCGCGACGGCACCGACCCCAAGGGCGCCGACGGCTGGCTGCCCACCGGTGACGCCGGCGAGCTCGATGCCGACGGGGTCCTGCGGGTGCACGGCCGCACCGGCGACGTCATCGTCACCGGCGGTGAGAAGGTCTGGCCCGTCGCCGTCGAGGAGGCCCTTCGGGTCGCCCCGGGCATCGCCGACGTGGCCGTCGCCGGTGCCCCCGACCCGGAGTGGGGTCACCGGGTGGTCGCCCACGTCGTCCCCGCCGACCCCGCAGCACCCCCGACGCTCGATCAGCTCCGCGCCCTCGCGAAGGCGACCCTGCCGGCGTTCATGGCCCCCCGCGAACTGGTGCTCCACACGGCACTGCCGCGCACGGCGATCGGCAAGATCCGCCGATCGCAGCTCTGAGTGGCCCTCCTCCTAGCCTGAGGTCGTGTCGAACCGCCTCGCCGACGAGACCAGCCCCTACCTGCGCCAGCACCGCGACAACCCGGTCGACTGGTACCCGTGGGGCGAGGAGGCCTTCGCCCGAGCTACGGCCGAGGACAAGCCCATCCTGCTCTCGGTGGGCTACTCCGCCTGCCACTGGTGCCACGTCATGGCCCACGAGTCCTTCGAGGACCCGGCCACCGCGGCGGTCATGAACGAGCTGTTCGTCAACGTGAAGGTCGACCGCGAGGAGCGCCCCGACGTCGACGCCGTCTACATGGACGCCGTCCAGCAGCTCACCGGCCAGGGCGGGTGGCCCATGACCGTCTTCCTGATGCCCGACGGACGCCCCTTCTTCGGCGGCACCTACTTCCCGAACGAGGCCCGCCACGGGATGCCGGCGTTCACCGACCTCTGCCTGGCCGTCGCCGAGCATTGGCGGGACGAGCGCGACGAGCTGCGGTCCAATGCAGAGCAGCTCACCGAGGCCCTCAGCCGCAGCGTCCAGCTCGCCGCCGCCGACGACCTCCCCGGCCGGGAGGTGGTCACCGCCGCCGTCGACCAGCTCGTCGAGCAGCACGACCGCGAGTGGGGCGGCTTCGGCGGCCAGCCCAAGTTCCCGCAGAGCATGAGTCTCGAGTTGCTGCTGCGGGTCCACCACCGCGCCGGCGACCCGGCGCTGCTCGAGGGGGTGACCACCTCGCTCGACGCCATGGCCTCGGGCGGCATCTACGACCACCTCGGGGGCGGCTTCGCCCGCTACTCGGTGGACAACTTCTGGATGGTGCCGCACTTCGAGAAGATGCTCTACGACCAGGCCCTGCTCGCCCGGGCCTACCTCCACGCCTGGCAGGTGACGGGCGAGGAGCGCTACCGCCAGGTGCTCGACGAGACCATCGACTACGTGCGCCGCGACCTGCGCGACCCCGCCGGCGGCTTCCACTCGGCCGAGGACGCCGACTCCGAGGGCGAGGAGGGCAAGTTCTACGTCTGGCGGGCCGAGGAGATCGAGGCCGTGCTCGACCCCGAGACCGCCGCCGCCGTCATCGAGTGGTACGGGGTCACCCGCAACGGCAACTTCGAGGGCTCGAACATCCTCCACCGACCCGCCCGCGGCGATCTGATCCGTCCCGAGGCCGTCGAGCGGGGCCGCGCCGCGCTCCTCGAGGCCCGCAATCAGCGGGTCCGGCCGGGCCTCGACGACAAGGTGCTCACCGAGTGGAACGGCCTCATGCTGGCCACCCTCGCCGAGGCCGCCGCCGCGACGGGTGACGAGCGCTGGCTGGCCGACGCCGTGCAGACCGCCGAGTTCCTGCTCGCCCACCTGCGGGGCGAGGATGGCCGCTGGCTGCGCTCCTGGCAGGCGGGCGCCGACGGACGGCCGGCCCGGGCGCAGCACCTGGCCTACGCCGCCGACCACGCCGCCCTCGTGGACGGCTTCACCCGCCTGGCCGAGGCCAGCGGCGACGCCCGTTGGATCGCCGAGGCCCGGTCGGTCGCCGACGCCCTGCTCGACCTGTTCTGGGACGACGAGGCCGGCGGCGTGTTCACCACCGGCCGCGACGCCGAGGCCCTCATCGCCCGCCAGAAGGACTTCCAGGACAACGCGACCCCGTCCGCCAACAGCGCCGCCGCGCTGGCCCTGCTCCGCCTCGCCGCCCTCACCGGCGAGGCCCGCTACCTCGACGCCGTCGCGGGCATCCTGCGCCTCTTCGGGCCCCTGGCCGGCCGCTACGCCGCCGCCTTCGCCCATCTGCTCGCCGCCGTGGACCTCGCCGACGGCGGCACCACGGAGATCGTGGTCACCGGCGACCGCCCCGACCTCGTGGCCGTCGCCCACGGTCGCTACCTCCCCGACGCCGTGCTGGCCTGGGGTGAGCCCTACGACTCGCCGCTGTGGGCCGACCGCGCCGAAGGCGCCGCCCACGTGTGCCGCGATTTCGCCTGCCTGCTCCCCGTCACCGACCCCGAGGCGCTGGCGGCGCAGCTCGACGGCACCACCGGCTCCCCCTGAACGCACGCGCTCCCGCCCAAGTGCAACGGTGCCAGACACCGTTGCAGGGTGGGAGCTTGGCTCAGGGGCGGAGGCGGAGGTAGGCCTCGCCGCGGGGCGAGAGGCGGTACCCCACCTCCAGGCTCTGGGTGAGGCCGAGCTTCTTCAGCTTGCGCACGTCGGCCTTGAAGGGCAGGCGCTCTCGGCCCAGCAGGTCGGCGAGGTCGCCGGCCCGACGGGCGGGATGGGCCTCGATCAGCTCCAGGGTCTCGAGGGCCCACTCCCCCATCCGATCCAGGCGGCGGGTCAGGTCGGCCACGTCCTCGGCGCTGAGGTCGTCGTCCAGGGGCAGCGCGTCCACCGGCACCTCCCCCACCCGGTGCAGCTCGATGCGGTACACCAGGTCGTCCTCGGAGTCGACCCCGATGGCGGCGAAGAGGGCGGCCCGGTCGACGGACCCACACCGGCGGGCGTCGTCATCGCTGATGGCCGACGCCGGCACCTGCTCGATGGCGTCCACCTCGAGCAGACCACCGCCGCTCTTGTACCGGCCTCCGACCTTGGCCTGCGGGCGGGTCCAGCGCCGCACCGTCAGCGTGATGGCCCCCGAGCGCAGCCCCTCGTGCAGCGCCTGCGGGAACAGCACGCCTACCAGCCCCCCCGGTGGACGTAGTCCTCCAGCGTCGGACGACCCCGGCCCGCCGAGCGCCCCGGGGCGTCGTCGCCGGCCGGGTGGCCGAGGGCGATGGCGCCGATGGGCTCGAGGCCCGGAGGGACGCCGAGTGTGGACAGCACCGCGTCGGCGTGGCGGAAGATCCCGAAGAACAGCGCCCCGAGGCCCTCGTCCTCGGCGGCCAGCAGGATGCTCATGGCCGCGAAGGCGGTGTCGACCGTCCAGTACGGCGTGGGCCACGCCGCTTCCCCCGCGCCCAGCCCGGTGCGGGCCTTGTCCTCCTCGGCGTAGCGGGCCACATAGGCCCCGGGCTCGGCGAGGGGCAGGACCAGCACCGGGGCGTCCAGCAGGCGGGGCCACCGGAAGGCCTCCCGACGCTCGACCGGCAAGGTGACGTCCCAGTACCGGGCCGTCTGCTCGGGACCCTCCAGGACGACGAGGTGGGTGCCGGCGGTGTTGCCCGCCGCCGGGGCGCGCCGACCGGCGTCGAGGACGCGGTCGAGCAGGTCGGGCGCGATCGGGTCAGGGGCGAAGGACCGGCACATGCGCCGGCCGGTCACGACCTCCCGGAACTCCACCGGGGCCGGAGGATGCCGCTCAGGCGAGCTTGGCGAGGTCTTCGGCCATGGCCCAGCCGAAGGCCACGAGCGAGTCGCCCCGGTCCGCCTGGTGGTCGCCGAAGAAGGCCGCCACGTCGGCCGGGATGGCCTCGGGCTTCAGGCTCTCGTGGTCGAGCACACACGGGAAGGTGCCGTCGCCCACGGCGAGGAAGGTGCGGTCGTCGTAGCTGTCGGTGTCGATGCCGAAGCGCTTGGCGAGGCGCCGTCCCCACGCCCGGTCCTCACCCGAGGGCTTGTAGTCGGGCCGGGGCACCACGTCGTCGAGGTTCTTGAAGGCCTCGAAGCCCGACGCGTCGAATAGGCGGGTGCCCACGAGCACGTCCTCGTCCGGGAAGGCCAACACGGCCCGGCGCAGCTGGTCGGCCATGATGGCGCGCAGCACCGAGTCACGCTTGGACGTGCGCCGCACCGAGGCGAGCCCGATGAGCACGCTGGGGGTGCCGCCGATGCGCTCGAGGGTGCTGAAGGAGAAGCCCTTCAGGCGGCTCCCCTCCCGGGTCATCGTGATCAGCACCCACTCCTCGGCCTGCTTCGAGAGCAGCCCGGCCTCGAAGCGGCTCGGCCCGTCGGCACAGATGTCGGCCATCTCCGCCAGCTCGGCGTCGCTCAGTGCGGTGCAATCCTTCGTCTCAACCTCAATGGCCATGCGCTGCTGAGCCCCCGACGTGCTGTGGAACGGTCCCCTCTAGTCCAGCGTGATCCGAGGGCAAGCGCAACTCGCGGCCGATGGGCAGCGACAGCAGCGCGTCAGACGCGGCAGGCCGACGTGTCGTCAGCGGGGGTCGATCCGGCCTCAGACGATGACGGCGTCGGGGCCCAGGAGCACCCGCAGCTCGGCCAACAAGGTGTTGGAGGTCTCGACGCAGAAGTCCGGGGGCAGGCGCACGGTCTGACGCGGGCTGAGGGCGATGAAGACCTCGGAATCGCCGGGGTGCTCGTGCAGGAGGTCTTTCAGCCGCTCGACGAGGCCCGGCTGGAGGCCGTTGGGGCTGAGGGCGATGCGCAGCGCCGGTGCGGTGGTGACCGGCTCGAACACGTCGATGTCCATCGCGATGAGCTTGGGGGTGTCGTCGCGCTTGTCGACCCTCCCCTTGACGCAGACGACCACGTCGTCGGCGAGCTTGTGGCCGTGCTCGAGCATGGTCTTCGGGAAGACCATGACCTCGGTGGACGAACGCAGGTCCTCCAGGGTGAACACCGCCATGAGGTCGCCCTTCTTGGTCCACTTCTTCTGGAGGGCCGTGACGACGCCACCGAAGGTGCGCATGGTGCCGTCGTCCATCTCGGCGAGCTCGTCGAGGCCGGCGTCGGTGCGCCGGCGCAGGGACGCCTCGGCCCCCATCAGCGGATGGTCGCTGACGTAGAGCCCGAGCATCTCCTTCTCGAAGGCCAGCTGCTGGCGCTTGTCGAAGTGCAGGTCGGGGATCTTGGGGCGCTCGTCGAAGCCGGTGCCGCCGTCGTCACTGGCCTCCCCGAAGAGGGTCATCACGCCCATGTCGCGCTCGCGGCGCCGGGCCACGGTGATGTCGACGATGCGCTCGTAGACCGTGAGCAGCCCCTTGCGGGGGTGGCCCATCGAGTCGAACCCGCCGGCCTTGATGAGCGACTCGATGGTGCGCTTGTTGAGCACCGCGGTGTCGACGCGCTCGCAGAAGTCGTAGAAGTCGGCGAAGGGCCCGTTGGCCTCGCGCTCCTCGACGATGAGGGCGACCAGGCCCTCGCCGACGTTGCGCACCGCGGACAGCCCGAAGGGGATGGCGTCGGGCAGCGGCCGCGGCGGCTCTCCCTCGACCGGTGACGGCTCGGTGCGATCCACCAACGCGGTGAAGTTGGACTGGGACACGTTGACGTCGGGCACCAGGACGGGGATGCCCATCTGGCGGCACTCGTTCAGGTAGACCGCGGCCTTCTCGAGCGACGTCTTGACGCTGGTGAGCAACGCGGCCAGGTACTCGACCGGGTAGTGCGCCTTGAGGTAGGCGGTCTGGTACGCCACCAGGCCGTAGCCGTACGCATGGCTCTTGTTGAACGCGTAGTCGGCGAAGGGCTCGATGATGTCGAACAACGTGGTGCCGAGCTGCTCGCCGTAGCCCTGCTGCTCGCAGCCGGCCACGAACTTCTCGCGCTCCTTGACGATGAGCTCGCGCTTCTTCTTGCCGCAGGCCTTGCGCAGGTTGTCGGCCTCCGCCAGCGAGAAGCCGGCGATGTTCTGCGCCACCCGCATCACCGACTCCTGGTAGATCATGAGCCCGTAGGTGTCGCCCAGGATGGCCTCGAGGTCGGGGTGCTCGTAGGTGATGTCCTTGCGGCCGTTCTTGCGGTCGGCGTAGTCGTTGTGCATGTTCGCCGACATGGGTCCTGGCCGGTAGAGGGCCACGAGGGCGGCGACGTCGTCGAACGAGGTGGGGGCGAGCGAGCGCATGAGGGCGCGCATGGGGCCGCCCTCGAGCTGGAACACGCCGATCGAGTCCCCTGCCTGGAGCATGGTGAAGGTCTTCTCGTCGTCGAGGGGGAGATCGTCGATGTCGAGGTCGACGCCGCGGATCTCCTTGACCATCTCGACGGTGTCGGACAGGACGTCGAGGTTGCGCAGGCCGAGGAAGTCCATCTTGAGCAGGCCGAGGTCCTCGACGCCGTGCATCTCGTACTGGGTGACGACGGGGGCGTCCTCGGGCTCCTGGCCCGATTCGGGCTTGCGCTGGATGGGCAGGTAGTCGGTCAGCTCGTCCTTGGTGATCACCACCGCGGCCGCGTGGATGCCGTCCTGGCGCCGCAGGTTCTCGAGGCCGCGGGCCACGTCGATGACCGACTTGGCGTCGGCGTCGGTCTCGTACAGCGCCCGGAGGTCGCCGGCCATCTTGAAGCCGTCGGTGTACTTCTCGTGCTCGTCGAGGCAGGCCCACAGGGGGGTGTCGCGCCCCATGATGAGCGGTGGCATCAGCTTGGCGATCTTGTCGCCCACGACGTACGGGTAGCCGAGCACCCGGGCGGCGTCGCGCACGGCCGCGCGCGCCTTGATGGTGGAGAAGGTGACGATCTGGGCCACGTGGGTGCGGCCGTAGCGCTCCGCGGCGTAGCGGATCATCTCGTCCCGGTAGCGGGAGTCGAAGTCCATGTCGATGTCGGGCATGGAGATGCGCGACGGGTTGAGGAAGCGCTCGAAGAGCAGGTCGTACTTGATGGGATCGAGGTCGGTGATGCGCAGGCAGTAGGCCACGCAGCAGCCAGCGGCGCTGCCTCGACCCGGGCCCACCCGGATGTTGGCGTCCCGGGCGTGGCGGATGAGGTCCCACGTGATCAGGAAGTACTGCGAGAACCCCATGTTGTTGATGGTCTCGAGCTCGTAGGCGATGCGCTCGACGACCTTGTCGGGAAGGGGCCACCCCCATCGCTCCTTGGCGCCCTCGAAGGTGAGGTGCTTGAGGTACTCGGCCGCGGCCTTCTCGCGCAGGGCGTCGGCGGCGGACTCGTCGAGCAGTCCCAGCTCGACGCCCGAGAGGTCGGGGGCGAACTCGGGGGGCAGGGGGAACACCGGCAGCTGCGGCTTGCCGAAGTCGATCTCGACCTCGCAGCGCTCGGCGATCCAGAGGCTGTTGTCGCAGGCCTCGGGCACCTCGCGGAAGAGGGTGCGCATCTCGGCCGCGCTCTTGAGGTAGTGGCCGTCGCCGTGGAACTTGAAGCGGTCGGGGTCGCTCACCAGCGCCCCGGTCTGGACGCAGAGCAGCGCGTCGTGCGCCTTGGCGTCGTCGCGGTGGGTGTAGTGGCTGTCGTTGGTGGCCAGCAGCGGCGCGTCGAGCTGGCGGGCGATCTCGATGAGCTGGGGGTTGGTCCGGGTCTGCTCGGGGATGCCGTGGTCCTGGAGCTCGACGAACACGTTGTCGCGGCCGAAGATGTCCTGGAGGCGGCCGGCCTTCTTCAGTGCGGACTCGAAGTCGTCCTGGAGCAGGGACTGCAGCACGTGGCCGCCGAGGCAGCCCGTGGTGACGATGACGCCCTCGCTGTGGCTCTCGAGCAGCTCCCAGTCGACCCGGGGCTTGTAGTAGTACCCCTCGAGGAAGGCCCGGCTGGCCAGCTGGATGAGGTTCTTGTACCCGGTGTTGTTCTCCGCCAGGGCGATCAGGTGGTAGTAGAGCTTGCGGCCACCCTCGGTGTCGCCACCGGAGTCGTCCTGGCGCCCACGGCGGGGCGGGCGCTCGTGGCGGCTGTCGTAGGCCTGGTAGAGCTCGCTGCCGATGATGGGCTTGATGCCCTGGTCACGGCATTCCCGGTAGAAGTCCAGGACGCCGTACATGTTGCCGTGGTCGGTGATGCCGAGGGCGGGCTGTCCGTCGGCGGCGGCCGCGGCCACCACCTCGCCGATGCGGGACGCACCGTCGAGCATCGAGAATTCGGTGTGGGTGTGGAGGTGGGTGAAGGAATCAGGCACCCGACGGGGGCTCCTTTGGCACTGGTGCGGTGGCCAAAATGGCCGATACTGCTGTCCACACACGGTCCACAAGCGTCATCCCCAGCCTGGGGATGAGTTACATCCGTGTGATTCGCCACGGTAGCCGAACGAGAGGAACGCTGCCTCCGATGTCCCGCCCCCTCCGTGAGGAGCGACCCGCCGACGGCGTGGCCGTGCTCACCCTCGACCGCCCGGACCGGCGCAACGCCCTCTCCATCGAGCTGCGTGACGCCCTGAGCGACACCTTCGACGTCCTCGCCGCCGACGAGACCGTGCGCTGCGTCGTGCTCACCGGCGCCGGCTCCACCTTCTCGGCGGGGTTCGACCTCGGCGAGTTCACTGCGGCAGCCGAGGACCCGGCACTCGCCGAGCGCCTCTGGGCCTCGAGCGACCGCTACCACGCCACGGTGCTGCGGTTCCCCCTCCCCGTCGTGGCCGCCGTCAACGGCCCCGCCATCGCCGGCGGCTTCGACCTCGCGGTGCTCTGCGACGTGCGCATCGGGGCGGACACGGCCCGCTTCGCCCACCCCGAGCGGACGTTCGGCCCGGTCGTCTACTCGCCCTTGCGGGAGCTGGTGGGCGGGGCCACGGCGCGCGACCTGTGTCTCACCGGGCGCGAGATCGACGCCGCCGAAGCCCACCGGCTCGGCCTGTTGCGGGCCGTCATGGCCCCGGATCGTCTGCTCGGCGAGGCCCTCGCCGTCGCCGAGGCGACCGCCGCCGCGCCGCGGGAGCTGCTGATGACGACCAAGGCCAAGATCCTGCGCTTCGCCGGCATCGAGGCCGGCGCCACCCTCGATCTCTAGAGGTACTGGCCGGCCGGGCCGGCGTGCTCGGGCTCGGCGCCGGGCGGGAGCTGGCCGCGCATGCCGTCGAGCTGCTGTCGGGCGGCCACCTGCTGAGCGAACAGGGTGGCCTGGATGCCGTGGAAGAGGCCCTCGAGCCACCCCACCAGCTGGGCCTTGGCCACGCGGAGCTCCGCCTCGCTCGGCACCTCGTCCTCACCGAAGGGCGGCGAGAGCCGGTCCAGCTCGGCCTGGAGGTCGGGCGACAGCGCCGAGGCCAGCTCGCGCACCGACGTCTCGTAGATCTCCTTGACCCGCTCGCGGCTGGGCTCGTCGAGATCGGTCGAGCGCACCTCCTCGAGGAGCTGCTTGATCATCGAGCCGACCCGCATCACCTTGGCGGGCTCGGAGACGGACTCGCGGGGACCGTCGTCGTCGCCGTCGGGACCGGCGGGCACCTCGCTGTCAGGCAGGACGATCTCGCCCCGCTCGACGGCGGGGTCGGTGGAGCTCGGCTGGTCGGGCGTGTCGGACATGGCTCCTTCCTACCGCGTCAACCGGCTGCTGCGGCGAGCAACGGCACGCGCATCTCGGCGGAGGTGAGCGACCCGTGGCGACCGACGAGCTCGAACACGCCCGAGTCGGCCGGGTCGGAGAACGAGATGTCCTCCCGGGCCACGAGGGCCACGTCGCCGAGACGACCCCGAGCCGCCGCGGTCAGGGTGGGCCCGAACCAGCCTTCCATCTCGATCTCGGCGAGCGTGCGCACCCATGCCTGCTCGCCGTGGCAGGAGCGAGCGGCCTCGGCGAGAGCGTGCTCGTGGCCGGGCACGGCGTGGAGCCAACGGAAGCGCCCCTCCCCCGACTGCTGACGCACGTGGCTCAGCACCTCGGGGTCGGGGGCCACGATGTTGTCGCCGACGTCGACCTGACCGTGGTCGGCCGTGACCACGAGGACGGCGCCGGCCGGGAGCGCCGCGAGGAGGTCGCCCACGAGGCGGTCGGCGAAGGCCAGCTCGGCGTCGTAGTGCTCGCGAAGGCCGTACTCGTGCGACACCTTGTCGATCCCGTCGTAGTACACGTACACGAACGGCTCGCCGGCGCCGGCGAGGCGGCGCACCTCGGTGACCAGGGTGGAGGGCATGCGGTACCCGGTGAAGCGCACCTGGTGCAGGTGGGCCTGGGTGAAGCCGGTGTCGACGAACTCGGCGCGGGTGACCACGGGCGGGCGCTGGGCGCCGAAGGCCGGGGCCGACTGCACCGAGCGAGGCTCGATGCGCTTGCGGGCGTCCCCCGAGGCGGTGCTCCACCGCAGGATGTTCAGCACGTCGCCCTGCTCGAGGATCCGGTAGCCCACCACACCGTGCTCGCCCGGGGCGGTGCCGGTGGCCAGGGAGGTGAGGGCAGTGGCGGTGGTGCTCGGGGCCACGGTCAGGATGTCGGCGCCGGCCATGGCGCTCAGGTTGGGGGCCAGATGGCGGCGGGCCTCGAGCTGGTCCCACCCGAGCCCGTCGAGCAGGAGCAGGACCACCTGGTCGGCCTCGGCCGCCACGGAGGGCAACCAGGACGGCGTGGTCTCGCCCGGCTCGAGCAGGGCGGGGACCACGTTGCTCAGACAGGCGCCCCCGTAGTCGGGGACAAGTGGATGATCGCCCACCTCGGTCCTTTCGAGGCCGGCCTCGGGCGGCCGGTCGTGCTCACACTCCATCACCTCCGCCCGCCGTCGGCCAGTTCTGCGGGCGGGTGGTCCTACGATGGCGGGCGTGAAGGTGTCGACCCGGGGTGATTACGCCAGCCGTGCGCTGCTGTCGCTGGCCCTGCACTCGGCGGGCGAGGGGCCGACGTCGGTACGCGACATCGCCGAGCGCACCGGCCTCCCCCAGCCGTACCTCGAGCAGATCCTCCTCGCCCTGAAGGGCGCCGGTCTCGTGCGCTCGAAGCGGGGCGTCGGCGGCGGGTACGTGCTGGCCCGCTCCCCCGAGGAGATCAGCCTCTCCGACATCGTGAGCGCGGTCGACGGACCCATCGTCGCCGGTGACTTCGGCGAGCCCCACACCAACGGGGCGTGCGACCACGAGGGCCAGTGCGTGCTGCTCGCCATCTGGGGCGACGCCGGTGAGCACATGCGCCGGTTCCTCGACTCCTACCACCTCGCCGACCTGGCCGGGATGACCAAGGGCCAACTGCCCTGGCCCGGCGCGGACGACGCCGACGAGACGGGCGGGTCGGACGAGACGGGCGAGACGGGAGGGTCAGGCGAGACCGCCGAGATGGACGACGCTGCGCTCGCCACCCCCGAGGCCGATCCCGAGCCCGACCTCACCGAGGTCTGAACGCACTACGACAGGCGCTCGAGCACCTCGCTGAAGTCGGGCGGCAAGGGCGATTCGAAGGCGACGTGCTCGCCCGTGGCCGGGTGGCTGAAGCCGAGGGTGGCGGCGTGCAACAGGGGGCGCCCAGTCGGGAGCGACTGCCGCGCCCCGCCGTACTGGTCGTCGCCCACGACCGCGTGGCCGATGGCGGAGAGGTGCACCCGGATCTGGTGGGTGCGTCCCGTCTCGAGCCGACAGGCGATGAGCGCGGTGTCCACGGGGTGGGCGAAGCGCTCCTGGACCTCGAAGCGGGTGCGGGCCTCACGCCCCGATGCCGAGACGGTCATGCGGGTCGGGCGACGCACGGACCGCCCGATCGGCGCGTCGATGAGGCCGGCCTCGTCCTCGGGGTGGCCCCACACCAGCGCCAGGTAGCGGCGCTCGACGGTGCGGGAGCCGAACTGGTCGACCAGCGACCCGTAGGCCTCGGGGTTCTTGGCCACCACCAGCAGCCCGGACGTCCCGTGGTCGAGGCGGTGCACGATGCCGGGCCGGGCGGGGTCGCCCACGCCCGCGAGGCCCGGGGCGTGGGCCAGGGCCCCCTGCACGAGGGTGCCGCGGTCATGGCCGGCGCCAGGGTGCACCACCAGGCCGGCGGGCTTGTCCACCACGAGCACGCTGTCGTCCTCGAACACGATGGTCAGCTCGACCGACGGGTCCGGCTCGCAGCCGACGGGGGTGTCCTCGACCTCCGGCACGGTGACGACCTGGCCCGCCTCGACCCGCGTCGACCGGGTGGTGACGGGCTTCCCGTCCACCAGCACCGATCCGGCCGCCACGAGCGCTGCCGCGGTCGACCGGCTGCAGCCGGTCACGAAGGACACGACACGGTCGACCCGCTCGCCGTCCAGGGCCTCCGGGACGACCTGCTCCTCCGCGCTCACCGGGAGGGCTCGGTGCGGTGCCCGTCGTCCGCGTCCCCGGCCGCCGGCGCGCCCTGAGGATCGGGTGCGTCGCCGCTCGCGTCGCCCGAGGGCGCCGCGTCATCGGACTCGTCGCGGTCCCTTCCGCTGAAGCCGGCGCTGAGCACGAGCAGGATGCCGCCGACCACGACCGCGCTGTCAGCGACGTTGAAGATCGGCCACCACTGGAGGTCGACGAAGTCCACGACCGCACCCCCGAGGAACCCGCCCGGCCCGTCGCGCAGCAGCCGATCGGTGAGGTTGCCCACCGCCCCACCCACGATGAGGCCGACGGCGACCGCGCTCAGCTTCGACGTCGCCGATCGACCCGTCCAGAGCAGCGCGGCGATGAGCAGCACGGCGAGGACTGCGATCACCGGCCCGAAGCCCGTCCCGCGGCTGAACGCGGCGCCGCTGTTGAACGCGAGGTTGAAGCGGAGGCTCCCGATGAGGTCGATGGTTCGGCCGTCGGACAGCCGCTCGACCGCCCACGACTTCGACAGCTGGTCGGCGGCGAGCACCGCGACCGCGACCGAACCCATGAGCACGAGATGGCGGCCGGAGCCGCGGCCATCAGCCATGGGCACCGCCTCAGAGGCGGCCGAGGCCGCCCGCTTTGCAGTCGATGCAGAGCGCCGCGTGCGGGAGTGCCTCCAGCCGGGGCTTGCCGATGTTCTTGCCGCACCGCTCGCAGATGCCGTAGGTGCCGTCGATGAGTCGCTGGAGCGCCGCATCGATCTCGTCGATGGCGGCCCGGGCCTGGGCGCTCAGGGCGAGGTCACGCTCACGCTCGACCGCGAGGGTGTCGCCTTCACCGGACTCCTCGTCGAACTGGACGTCACCGGGCTCGCGCTCGGCCGCGAGCTGATCGGCCTCGGCCTGGAGCGAGTCGGCCTGTCGCTCGTAGGTGGCGCGCTCGGCCAGCAGGTCCTCCCGCCGCTTGGTCTGGAAGGCGTCGAGCTTGGCCGGGGCCTTCTTCGCCGCGGGCGTGACCCGCTTGCGGGCGGCCTTCGCCGACTTCTTGGCCGGCGCCTTGGCGGCGGGCGTCTTGGTGGCTGCGGTCGCCTTCTTGGCGGCCGGCGCCGCCTTCTTGGCGGCCGGCGCCGCCTTCTTGGCGGCCGGCGCTGCCTTCTTGGCCGGCGTCTTGGAGGCCGAGGCCTTCTTCACGGGGGATTCCTTTGCGGACGGCGCGGCCTTCTTGGCGGGCGCCTTCTTGGTGGATGTCGTCTTCTTCGCCGTCGCACCCTTGGTGGCGCGCGTCGACTTCGCTTCGGCTGCAGTGGCTCTCGGCATGGAACTCCGATCCTCGTCGAGCCCTCCGGCGCCGCCCTCCGGTCAGGACCTGGCGGGCAAAAGGTGCCGGACTGTACGCCAGAGACCGTCGGAGGTCAAGGTTGGGTCGTGGGTGGACGTGGCTCTCGAACGCCACGGCCGGGGACGCTATTCCCGGTGTCGAGGGCCGCCTCGATGAGCCGGTCGACCTCCTCGGGGTCGACGCCGGTGATGCGGAAGCGCTTCTGTCGGCTCTTGCCGCCGCTGACCAACGCCACGTCCTTGTCCTTCACCCCGAACTGCTCGGCCAGCAGCGCGGCGATGGCCGCGTTGGCTCGGTCGTTGACCGGGGGCACCGCCACACGGACCTTCAACGCGTCGCCGTGGCGGCCCACGACGTGCGACCGGCCCGCACCCGGCTGGGCGTGGACGGCGATGAGCACCCCACCGTCGTCGTCCAGCTCGTACACGCTGCTCATGGGGACGCCTCCTCGCTCGGCGAGCTGCTCACGGTGGCTCCTCGGGGTCGGCGGCACCGAATGATGCGGCCGACGCGCCGTACCGGGCGCGCCACCTCTTACTCTAAGGGCGCTATGGCGTTCGGCCCCGTGGATCCTCAACTCGACCTCCCCGCCCTCGAGGCGCGTACGGCGGCCCGCTGGTCGGACGGCGACGTGGTGGCCGAGGTCGCCCGCCTCCGCAAGGACGGTGTGCCCTGGATCTTCTACGAGGGACCGCCCACCGCCAACGGCCGACCGGGCCTGCACCACGTCTGGGCACGCGTCTACAAGGACATCTTCCCCCGCTTCCAGACCATGCGCGGCCGCAAGGTGCCCCGCAAGGGCGGCTGGGACTGCCACGGCCTCCCCGTCGAGCTCGAAGTGGAGAAGGAGCTGGGCCTCGCCACCAAGGCCGACATCGAGGCCTACGGGGTCGCCGAGTTCAACGCCCGCTGCCGTGCCTCGGTGCACCGCTACGTGGAGGACTGGACGGCCCTCACCGACCGATCGGGCACGTGGATCGACACCGCCGACGCCTACTGGACGCTCGACAACACCTACGTCGAGTCGGTGTGGTGGCTGGTCAAGCAGATGTGGGACAAGGGCCTCCTCTACGAGGGTCACCGCGTCTCCCCCTACTGCCCCCGGTGCGGCACCGCGCTCTCCTCGCACGAGGTGGCCCAGGGCTACCAGGACGTCGTCGATCCCTCGATCTACGTGCGCTTCCCCGTCACCGGCCGCCCCGACGACGACCCGGTCGACCTCCTCGTGTGGACGACGACGCCGTGGACACTTCTCTCCAACGTGGGCGTGGCCATCGGCCCCGACATCGCCTACGTCCGGGTCCACACCGACGACGACCGCCCCGACCTGGTGATGGCCGAGGCCGCGGCGTCGCGCCGGTACCCCGAGGCCCCGGTGGTCGAGCGCTACACCTCGGCCGACCTGGCCGGCTGGCGCTACGAGCGCCCGTTCACCCTGCTCGAGCTCGACGACCGCGGCGCCCGGGTCGTCACCGCCGACTACGTCACCACCGACGACGGGTCCGGCCTCGTCCACACCGCGCCGGCGTTCGGCGAGGAGGACGCCGCCACCGGGCGGGCGCACGACCTGCCCGTGCTGAACCCGGTCGGGCCCGATGGGGCCTTCACCGCCGAGATCACGCCCTGGGCGGGCCAGTTCGTCAAGGACGCCGATCGCGGGATCATCGAGGACCTCACCGCCCGTGGCCGCCTCGAGGCCGAGGAGGCGTACGAACACGCCTACCCACACTGCTGGCGCTGCGGGACGCCCCTGCTCTACTGGGCCAAGACCTCGTGGTTCGCCCGCACCTCCGAGCGCCGCGCCGACCTCCTTCGGGAGAACGAGGTCATCGGCTGGCACCCGGAGCACCTCAAGCACGGCCGCTTCGGCAAGTGGCTCGAGGGCAACGTGGACTGGGCACTGTCCCGCGACCGCTACTGGGGCACGCCGCTGCCCGTATGGCGCTGCGAGGCCGGCCACGACACCTGCGTGGGCTCGGTGGCCGAGCTGGCCGAGCTGGCCGATCAGGACCTGTCCGAGCTCGACCTGCACCGCCCCTACGTCGACGAGGTCGGCTTCGCCTGTCCGGTCGATGGCTGCGACGCGCCCGCCAGCCGCTTGGCACCCGTGCTCGACGCCTGGTTCGACTCTGGCTCGATGCCGTCCGCACAGCACCACCACCCGTTCGCCACCGACGACCACTTCTCGGAGGCGTTCCCCGCCGATTTCATCTGCGAGGCCATCGATCAGACCCGGGGCTGGTTCTACTCGCTGCTCGCGGTCAACACCCTGGTGTTCGACCGGACGCCGTACCGCAACGTGGTGTGCCTCGGGCACATCGTCGACGAGCACGGGGCGAAGATGTCCAAGTCCAAGGGCAACGTCATGGACCCCTGGGACCTCTTCGACCGCTTCGGGGCC